>NZ_JBPYCU010000025.1:0-46666 GCF_051846955.1 Cellvibrio sp. ARAG 10.3 | reverse complement strand
CCCGTCATCCAGGCGCTACGTGAGGAACCGGCTCCGGAGCGTGCCTTGTTAGCCAATCGGCTGGCGACGGAAATTGCGTTGGCTCGCACGATTGAGAAAGCACTGGTGGCGATTGATTTGTTGCGTGCGGGCCAGCAGGAAGCGAACGTCGCGGCGAACGCGGAAGCGCAGACAGCAATCAATACATCGATTCAAAAATTGCAAAGCGAGATCGACGGCATTTTGTATGAGAAGCATGTGCGTCAACAGGTCCTAGCCAGTACAGCACGTGTGCTGACAGAGCGTCACGAACAACGCGCGGCTGCAGCGGACGCCGCCAATATCAATCCAGCACCGCCATCAACACCGCGCATCCGCGATGGCGGCATTGAGTTGAATTGAGGTGGCTGAGATGAGCGAACAATCCACCCTAACGGAGTCATTACAGCAGTCAGCTCCGACAAAACCGCGATTAGCCTGGTTCAAGAAATGGTTATATCGATTGTTGGTTCTCGTGGGTGTTCTGGTTGTTCTCGGGTTGCTGGGTTCGTGGCTGGCTCAGCGTCCGGATGCTGTGCTGAATATCGGTAACCTGGTTCAGGATCATTTTTGGTTTTTAACGGGTTTTCGCTGGTTGTGCTACGGCGTGTTCCTGCTTGTGGTATGGCCAAAGATTGCCAGCTGGTGTGGGCAACGCGATGGTGTGACTAACGACGAACTCACGGCGTCGGTCTTGTCCTGGCGCCGATCATTTTTGCGCATCTTTATCGTGTATGAGTTGTTCTTTCCGTTTGATGCACTCCAGTTGATAGGACGCTTCCTGTGATCGTTTCGAGCAGCATAGAGCTGTATACCACCGTGCTCGGCTGGTTCATGTTCAACAGCTTATGGGATCTGCTAACTGGCACCGGTGTGGCTTTGATTCCTTTCGCATTTATTGTGATCCGCAATCTTATCGAGGCGAGGAAAAGTCGTGATAAAACCGATATTGGTGTGCAGGCGTTTGCACGCTCGGAGATTGAGCTATATGTCGCGTTCTTTGTGTTGATCCTCTGCTGCAACCCGGCCATCAATCTCGCTCCTCAAAGTGTCAGGGCAAACATCCATCAATGCGAGGTTAATGGCGATAGTCTGACCCAAACTACCCAAGAGATCCGCATCGGTCAGACTGGTACGACCTATGATCGTATCGACGCACTGGAACTGGACGGCCGTACACCGAAGGTGCCGATCATCTGGTATATCTGGGATTTTTTCTCGTCAGGCCTGTCCACGACGGCCGCCGGCATTCTGCCGTGTCAGCCGGATCTGCGTCGCATCTCTACCGAGCTGGCCACCTTGCAGATCCACGATAAGCAGCTGCGTGATGAGACAGCGATGTTTTATAGGGATTGTTGGCGGCCCAGCCTCAACCGGTACCTGCGAGACAAGCCGCCGGTGCCCCAGGAGATCAAGGATATCGACCAGGACATTATGTGGCCCGGCAGCCGATTTTTTCTCGGACACAGCAGTTACTACAGTCACTACCGAACGACCGAGGGCTTGTGGAGCATCCGCTACGACCGTGACCGTGACAGCAACATCGTTACGCCAGAGTACTCTGATGGGCGAGGGTTTCCCTATTGCCGGCAATGGTGGTTGGATGAGTCCGATGGGTTGCACGGACGGTTGCTGGATTATTTCGCGGATGAACTAGGGAATTCCCAGGAACAGAGCACCTGGTCGGCGATCATGCAGGTACTGACACGTACCAGCCAGTCAACTCAAGATGACCTCTTAAGGGCGCTGCTCTCAGCGAACACTGATATCCAGCGGCTGCAGATTAATAACAACTATCCGAGGGACGGCTTCTGGCGCGGAACAGCTGATGCGATAAATGCTTCCGCAGCAGCATTCATGTCGATCCCTGACCGTACCAAGGCGCGAATGTATCGAGATGCCGGCCCCCTCGTCCAAGCGGTCATCCTGATGTTCTTTACGGTGGTCACACCCTTGTTATTGGTATTGTCGGGCTACCGCCTGGACGTCCTGGTAACGCTCCTGGCGGTGAAGTTCAGCGTGTTCTTCTGGAGCTTCCTGTTCGCCATAGCGGTCTGGATGGATAACTTCTTCCTGGCAGCTGTTACGCAGTGGGGAGATCACAGCGATCCCACGACAATTCTTGGCGTACGGTTTAGCAATGATACGGGGATGGATGTCACGGTGGAGGCAATACGCTATGTGATTCGCTCACTTTTTTTCGTATTGCCCCTACTTTTTACGATGTTGGTCGGAATGGCGGGCGTAAAAGGCAGTGCGGCAATGAGCAACGTGCTAACAACTGCTGCCAACCCAGTTGCGGCGGCAGCCACTCCTCCTAAGTCACCAAGATGAAGAAGCTATTTGCCACCTGGGTAGTGACGAGGGTCATCGTCATCAAAAGTCGCCCATTGGGAATGAGATTTTGATGAGTCTTCACCCACTATCCGGACCGGCGTAGCCTGAGCTAACGTGAGAAAGGTGAATATCGCTTTCAAAAGTATCCAAGCCACGCTGAAAACCAGCACGACAGTCGCTTTTGATACTTTTAACAATTTGTTGGTGTTCATTACATTTACCTCGCTGTCCAGCGATTCAGATTCCTGCCTTTAGTCTACGACATGGTGAAAAGGTGATCAACCTGTGAGGATGCAGGTTCAGTGGTCACTAATGGGGATATGCTCTAAATTCACGCAGTTTACAAAATATACTCATGTGACAGAATGTATATCTATTTCCCCTGATGCCCACTAGCATGGGATATGCCATACAGTAGACATCGTCATACCTGTTCCATACGTCATTGAGGAGGTGCCATGGAAAAGCCGAAAAAGCCGAAAACGCTGGGTGATATTCAGCTTGAACAGTTCTTGCGGGAGTTGGAAACCGATGCTGGCCGCAAGCGTATCGGCGATGATGCGTACAAGGAAGCCAAGGCGGCTGAGCGTCGCAAGGCCATTCATCCCCCCACCAAATAAGGTTGGGCCAGATAAACCAATAAGGAATGTTTCGTGTCAAGACCACAATTTGTGCTCGTTGCCGGCCCTAACGGCGCCGGTAAATCGACCCTCACCCTGTCCATTAAACATCGCTTTCCGAACATCGAAGTTGTTGACCCGGATGCGATTGCCAAGGGTATGACCGGCTCCTTTGCCACCGTAGACCAGGAACAAGTTTCTGCAGGCAAGCGTACCTTGGAGCTGGTTAAACAACATATAGAAAACGGTCAGTCTCTCATCGTGGAGTCGACCATCTCCGGCTCCACCTACTTGAATTATGCCAAGATGGCCAAGGAAGCAGGCTTCCGTACGATCTTTATCTATGTTTGTTTGAGTAGTGCTGACATGAGCGCACAGCGAGTCGCTAAACGGGTGTCTTTTGGCGGCCATGCGATTCCCTTGGAAGACGTCAAGCGACGCTATCCGCGCTCAATGGGTAACCTCAGAATCTATATTAAAGCGTTCGAAAGTGCCCATATCTATGACAACTCCGAACACTACCGGTGGTTGGCAGGTTATCGAAATGGCTTAATTCACAACGCCTCAACAAACATACCTCAGTGGTTAGTACCCTATCTTCCTTAGGAGCCTCACTATGGGCGATTCAGTCTGTTGTGATTGCGTTGGCGAACCATTTCTTGTTCATGAAATTAGTCAAGATGGTCACTCTGATGAATGTGTCATCTGTGGAGAATATAAGAAATGCACATCATTGCATGATCTTAAACAAAAGATTGAGTGTCTTTTTGATGAGTATATTCGGCCCGGCGGAATTATTTATAATTACGATAGTGACTCTCCACAGTTTGATCATCAGGAAGGAGATGACCTTCAATTTTGGATTGCGACAGTTCTTGATACAGACGAAAACGAGGACATTGTTGAGGCTGTACACGACCAATTTATGAAGGATGCTGGTTTCGAATTTATGAGCCAAGGGGAAAGTCGGTACAATTGTGACGCTCGTTATATTAGATCGCCAGTTTTACCTCCAATTGCTGAAGTCAAATGGACAGAGTTCACTGACGAAATCCGTTATTCTCGTCGCTTCTTTTGTGAAGGAGCTAAACCCTTTTTAGACTGGCTTTTTAAGGATATCGCAGACTACTTAGTGCCTGGATCGGCCAATGAAAAGGCCATCTACTCCGTGGAGAGTGTCGCCATATTTAGGGCTCGCATTTATCACTCATCGGCCGATTTTGAAGCAATCTCCAAAAATCCCAAGAAAGAACTATTCATAGCTCCTAAGGAAAAAGCTTTAGCAGGCAGAATGAATCCATCTAGTATTGCAGCATTCTATGGCTCATTTGATAGGGAGACATGTGTTGCGGAATTACGGCCCCCCGTTGGGGGTACAGTAGTGAGCGGAAAATTCAATATCATTCGACCGCTGCGCGTTCTGGATTTTACCAAGCTAGCCGATATTTTTCATCCACATAGACTAAGTTACTTTGATCCGAGTTTTATGGAAAATGAATGCCGCATCCAGTTTCTTGAATCACTGCATGAAAAAATAAGTATGCCGATTTTGCCGTCTCAGACTGAAGATTATCTAACTACGCAGGTTATTGCAGAGTACCTCTCATCGTATCTATCCATCGAAGCCGTGCTCTACTCTTCAGCGCAAATTGAAGAAGGCTCCAATATTGTCATTTTTTCCCCGGCAACTGATGCGCTCGCGTATGCGACTAACTCAATTGTTCGACATAAGATCCTGAAGGTGCAATATGAAACCGATAGCCAATCATACGAGGATGGTGAGCCAGAGAATATCGATTTTGAGCCAGATAACTGGAGTTTTTAACACACGTTATATTCCCTATCTCGCAGTTGGTTGGTTCGGGTTAGCGTCAACTCCCTATTGCTCACGACTTTCACATACGATATTGGCGAAAGTTCTGTTCGGGTGCCCACGAATCGCCGCCACTTCATTCGGCCACCTTCATTCTCGATATGCCGAACACAGGGAGTCGACGAAATCTCTTACACATATGCGACGTGTAAGAGATATCCTACAGAAAATGCCGCATTTTACTGCTGGCGCCAAAATATTGATGCGTTAGCATGGCGTCTTTTAGCCATTCAGGGACGAACCGTGACAAAGTTAGTGATTGGAAAGGATGCTATCGTCGTAAAAGCAGCAAAGAGAAAAGTCTTGTCGAATCTCAGGCTGCTCAATAGCCGGCTACAAGGCTTATGCCGGAACTCTGCCAGCTTGATGCGCTGCACGCGTTCTACAGCCAGAAAGTGGAGGAGCAGTTGAACATTCTTGCGTGGTTTGAAAAGTTTGATCGTGTCACGACTTCCGCTTCGCGCTAAGAGCGCTTTACCCACTACATATGTCAACGTTATAAGGCTGGGGGAAGTTGTTTGACCATAAATAGTATCAGAGAGCTTTGCCTATATTCATATCTAAAGACTGTACATTTGGAGGGGTCAACAAGGCAACCTCCGTTTCCGATGATTGTTCTGATGGATGGAAATTATTTAATCGCAGCAATAAAGGTAGGCTTAGGGGATACGTGGCATGTTGAGAACGTTCATGCTGTCAATGGTTACGGCCCTACTATATACAAAGCACTAATGGAGATTTCAGCGAAACACGGTATAGCTCCAGCGTACAAGATAAGGAAAGAAAAAAAAGATTATGTTGTTCCTAAAAGCAGAAATATTTGGCGAGTTTTTTCTGGAAGCCCTAACGTTAAAACGTACTTTCTTGAAGATAAGTATACGGATGACTACATGAATTCAAAATTTATTAGTGTACATGGCGAGCTAGATATAGGTCGTGCTGAGTATAACTTACGTGAACACATAAAAAACGAGTATAGAAAAGGAATTAGTTACTTTGAGAAGCTCAAGAGGTTGATTAAGAAAGAGAATCACGCCAAACCCTATAAACAGTTCAAGTGTAGTTACGAGAAGTGTATCTGGAGTAATGTACGTACTTTTTTGGAAGCCAGTGTCGAGGCTCATCAATAGAAAAACCTACAATTGCTAATTTGCGGACCAGAGGGTCCGCACTATTGAACTGTTATACGCAGTCTGGATGACGCTGCGTTAACTAAGCTCGGGGAGCTCGTGCATCGTGGTGGAGGTAAAGAGTTGGTGGCAATCGTAGCAGGTATCCGTGCAGGCAAGCCTGTTAGCCTATAAAATGCAGCGAATGTTCAAAAGCAGATCGTTACTGCCATCAGTCTGCGCAACCAATCGATGGGCGCTCCGAGCCACCTTGAAACTGGTACGATATTTATTGCCACTTCAGCCGCTTTAGTTGCAACAGCGTGTGTAAAACCCTGCCCCTAAAGATTAAGTGCTTCCCAACTCTCAGGCTTCTGCGTTGTCCATCGACGCATGAAGTTCTCTTGCATGGAATTTGTTCTGAAGCTGTAGGTCACGTAACCTACGTTCTGAATTTACAAACGGAAACCCTATGACCAAACAAGCAGATATTGAACGTCTCGAACGCTACGACAACCAAACTAACGAATACACGCTGGCAATCATCACTGACGAGGATCATGCCTCTCAAATAGCGCTGGATAGCGGTCAGACCGCCTGGACCTCGAAGCTGCGCTATGACCGCTTGCACCGGTACGAAGATGCCGCGACTGGAAAAATCCGCTACAAGTTTGAAGTGATTCCACCGGAGCAGGGCGGCGAACATCAGCTTATTAGCCTGATCGCGGAAGGTGGTCGTGGCGCGGAGTTCTCGGAGCTGGTTATGTACGGTTCACGCTTGATGACCTTCGACGACCGTACCGGCCTGGTGTGCGAAATCCGCAATGAGACCCAGCTCGTCCCGCGCCATATCCTGATGACCGGCAGCGGGGATGAGGAATTCAAAGGATTCAAAAGCGAATGGGCTACGCTCTGGGGCGATCAGCTGGTGATCGGGAGCCACGGCAGAAAACGCTCGCAGGAGTGGATTAAGATCCTCACCCGCGAGTACGGCCTCACCAGCGTTGATTGGCGCGATCGCTACCGCCGCATGCGAGAGGCTCTAGGTATTGGCGAAAACGGCTACGTCACTCATGAGGCAGCGGAGTGGCATCCATATCGTAGGCAATGGCTGTTCTTTCCCCGTAAAATCTCGCAGACTCCGTTTGATAATGTACGAGATGAAACGGATTGCGGCAATAACACGCTGATCATCGCCAGCGAAGACTTTAGTGATATCCGCACTGTTGCTGTCGGTGATTGTGATCCAGAGCGCGGGATATCTTCGTTTAAGATCCTGCCGGGTCACCCGGATGAATGTATCGGACTTAAAAGTATCGAAATTGGCGATCGCACCGAATCTTATCTTTTTTGCTTCAACCTCGATGGCGAGGTGCTACAGGAAGACACCTTCATTGGTGATTATAAATGTGAAGGCATTGAAATTCTTTAATGCGCACTGTTAGTGTGAATGATACAACCGGAGACTTACGCATGACTGACAAACAAGAACGCGATATCGAGAAGGGTTATTCCAAGACTGACTTCGTCGCAAAGCTGCGTCGTTTGGCGGACGCCATTGAAAACGGCGACCGCTTCGATATCCAGATTGCCGGCGAGCGTATCTACGTACCGGTACGGGCCGAATTCACCATCGAGCATGAACGTTCTGACGATGAAGAAGAAATAGAATTTCAAATCAAATGGGAGCGCGATACGAGTTCCGACTGAGGCATGGAAATATGTACATCCACACAAGAGCACCCGGAGATGCTACCGCCGGTACTCGCCGGCCCGCTATTGAGACACACTTCAAGCGACCGATTGGTGCTGTGGCTGGTAGGCTCCAGCGCGCTCCGATTGCGGTTGCGGCTATACCAGGAGAACCCCACTGAGACGCTTTTGGATCGAGTGCTTACCGAGGAAGAAGTCCATCGTGTGCAATTGGGCGCTCATGCTTTTGTTCACCTCATCGATGTGTCCTTGAATGAGCTCCTGCCCCTGGACATCCGCATTGGTTATGACGTGGGCGTTATCGAAACGCCTCAAGCATCCTGTGCCGCGACAACGGCGACAGAGCGGTGGATTCACCACTGGGCACCGCACCTTTGTTTGCCTGGGACTACACGGCCGAATTTTGTTATCAAGAGTCGATTGGACCGCATCCTCCACGGCTCTTGCAGACGCCCTCATCATCCTTCTACCGACGGACTGCTGCGGGTAGATCATGAGCTTCAAAGCAGCAACAACGATGCAAACTCCCGGCCTGCGCTGCTATTGTTGACCGGCGATCAGGTCTACGCCGATGATGTCGCTGGGCCCATGTTGCGGGCCATCCACGCACTGATAGAACATCTCGGCCTGTTTGATGAAATACTGGAAAGCAGCACCGTTCCCAACAGTAAGATTCTGCGCGACCACCCAGGCACCTATTATCATCGGCAAGATCTCCTGCCCGCAAACGAAGCCAATGAAGACTTGATCAAGCGTTTCTTTGGTGGCGTGCGCAAACCAATATTTACCACCGCTAATGCCCAAAACCATCTTATTTCTCTGGCGGAAGTTAGCGCCATGTACCTTCTGGTATGGTCGCCCGTTGTTTGGCAGTTGATACAGCCCACCGCGCCCGCGTTAACGCCCAAAGATGCAGAGCGTTACCATCTCGAACAACAGAACATCAATGAATTTGTGGCGGGACTGCCGCGAGCAGCCCGGTCGTTAGCGCATCTGCCCTGCTACATGATTTTTGATGACCATGACATCACCGACGACTGGAATCTCTCCGCAGCGTGGGAATCCACCGCTTATGGGCATCCGTTCTCCAAGCGTATCGTCGGTAATGCCCTCATCGCCTATCTTCTGTTTCAAGCATGGGGCAATGCCCCTTCCGCCTTTGATGACATCCTACCGCTGATAGACAATGTGCTGCAGCCACCCAAGGATGGAGGCCTTATCAATGAGGAGAGCCATAAAGAGCTGATCGACCGGCTACTTCAATTTTCGTGCTGGAGCTACACGCTGAATACTCATCCACGCCTGGTGGTCCTGGACATCCGTACCCGCCGTTGGCGCAGCGAAGTTTCCCAGACCCGGCCATCTGGCCTCATGGACTGGGAGGCGCTCACGGACTTTCAGCAAGCGGTGATGGGACAAGAGGCCGTCATCGTTGTTTCCCCCACGCCCATGTTTGGCGTCAAGCTGATCGAAGTGATACAGCGCATTTTCACTTTCTTCGGACGCCCGCTGGTTGTGGACGCAGAAAACTGGATGGCCCATAAGGGCACTGCGAAGGTACTGTTAAACATCTTTTCCCATACTGGCACGCCGCAAAACTTCGTTATTCTCTCCGGCGATGTGCATTATTCGTTTGTTTATGATGTATGCCTGCCGCATCGGCGTAACAGCCCAAGGATCTGGCAAATCACCAGCAGCGGGATCAAAAATGAGTTTCCGAAAAGCCTGCTGGAATGGCTAGATCGGGTTAACCGTTGGCTCTACGCACCGCGCTCGCCACTCAATTGGTTCACCAAACGGCGACGCACGCGGGTCATGCCTCGGCTGCCCACCGGCCGGGACGCAGGCGAACGACTGTGGAATGGCTCAGGTATTGGCTTGGTCGCATTGGATGAACATGGCATACCGACAGATATCCGCCAGTTAAATGCCACTACCGGAGAAACGCGCTTTCTGAAGAGCGATGAGGAAAATCAGGATTGACCTGCGTGCCCGCTCCCCGAGCTTAGGATAGTATTCACCGTTAAAGTTGGTCGCTTGGAAGGAGCATTGATGAATTTACTTCACGCACTCTTGCTTGGTGTTCTTCAGGGAATTACCGAGTTCCTACCCATCTCCAGTTCCGCCCACCTGATTCTGGTACCTGCTTTGGCAGGCTGGGCCGATCAGGGAGTTGCTTTTGATCTGGCAGTGCATGTTGGTACCCTGCTGGCGGTTATCCTCTATTTTCATAAGGATGTCACCGTCCTAGTTCGAGATGGTGCGGCGTCCATGACGCAACGACGCTTCATTGGGCAAGGCCAGCTGGCGTTCTTCTTGATCATTGGCACTTTGCCTGCGGCCGTGACTGGCCTGTTGCTTCTCGACCTTATCGACACCCTATTGCGCTCAGTCCACATTATCTTCTTTACCACACTAGTTTTCGGCCTCGTGCTGGGGTGGGCAGATTCACGTCCCAACCAACAACGGGAACTTACTACATTGAACTGGTGGGATGCAGTTCTTGTGGGAATCGCACAAGCCGTCTCGCTAGTACCCGGCACATCTCGTTCGGGGGCGACTATCACAGCCGGATTGTTATTGGGCCTCAGCCGTGAAGCTGCGTCTCGGTTTTCTTTCTTGCTTGCCATCCCTATCACGGCATTGGCGGCCAGTGCCAAGCTTCTGGAGATAGCGACTAATGAGGTCAGCGTTAATTGGGTTGGTTTTTTGGTAGGCGGGGTGACATCCTTTGTGATGGCTTTGGCCGCTATCCACTTTTTTCTGAAGTGGCTCAATCGCTTCGGCATGTGGCCATACGTAATATATCGCATAGTCTTAGCTGGGATAATCTATCTGGTTCTGATGAACTGAATCAGTATGGTGGAAGCAATTTGCCGACTTAAGGCGGTATCTCGCGAATGAGTAATCTCATTGGAGAAGGTGCAAATTCCCGTAGCCCTACCACATTATTAATGTTGAACTACGCCCATCACCCTTCAATAACGATGCTCCTCATAATAATGCTTGAATTAATACGTGAGATGGTATGGAGATATCTCCCTTCAATTTCACGTCAGCCTGTGTGACATTGATGATTGTTCGAGCAATTTCGGTAACCAATGGTTTACATACCTGACCGGAAAAACGAAGCCAACATCCCTGGTCTCCGGATCGTCCGACGCCATTGTCTACGGTTTGAGCCTGCTCGACCTCACTCGCTCACGCATATGGAAACCTGGCGGGTCGCGGTGATGATAGGATTACTGCCGTTCAGCAGTCGTGAATTTCCTATCTCTCTATCTGCTAAAAAACTTCCAAAATAAGGATGTGAATGTGCGCGCTACGGCGACCTTCAGCATTAACGATTTAGTCTCCTACGGCGGAGTCATCTTGGCAGGCATCATTGTTCTCTGGATAGATTCCAATTGGCCTGACTTGCTGATCGGAATCGCTATAGCGGGAATTGCGCCCTATGGCGCTATCGATATTTTGCGCGATGCTCACATGGACATTCACGAGGAACGCGGAACCAAGCATAATGAAAAGAAATAATTGACCCTGTATCGCTCGCTCAATTTTTTGGACATTGTTCACGAATCTAGAGCCAACCTCCTGGGATGTGTCTCGATTTGTGAGCTTATGATTGAGCTTCGACGTGTTCATCGCTATGCGTCATTTCGTCCCGGCAAGGCTCCTCCTCAAGTTCGAACTCGACAGTCGTGTGGCTCAAATCGAACTCGGCCAGCGCTTCGGACAAGCGACGCTTTAGGTTTCGCTGATCTTCCAGTGAAAACCCCACAGCGAGTTCAAGATGAACCGTTAATACATGACTTTCGCCGTCCAGCGACCACAAATGCAAGTGATGAAAATTTTTAATTGCCGAAATGTTTCCGAGTTTTGCTGCAATTTTTTCGGCAAGATCCTTATCAGGTACGCCTTGTAAAAATAGCTTTAACGTAGAGCCTACATTCCTGACGACATTTACCAGGATAAACATCGTGAAGCCGATCGCTAACAATGGGTCGAGTATTGGCCACTCCACAAACATTAGAACGATAGAAACGATAAGGACGGCCACCCATCCCAGGACGTCCTCCAATAAGTGCCAGTTGAGTACTTTCTCGTTTAGCGTTTTCCCCTTACTTAATTTGAATGCGGCAAATCCATTCACGGCGATACCGAAAATGGACAATGCCAACATGCCTTCGGTCACGGGCATTTCCGGATTGAAAAGGCGAGGAAGGGATTGATACAACACCCAACTTGAGCCGGCGATGAGGACGATGCCGTTGATGAGTGAGCCCAGCAACGATAAACGTTTATAGCCATAGGAAAATGAACTGGAAGCTGGTTTTTTCCCGAGCTTTGCCAACACCCAGGCCAAACCAATCGACAGGCTATCACCGAGGTCGTGAACGGCATCCGCCATAATCGCGGTGCTATTGGTAAGCACGCCGCCAATAAATTCAATAATCGTGAATCCGACATTGAGAAAAAATGCCCAGCCGATGCGTGTACTACTGTCATTGTCGTGTGAATGAGAATGCATTGTGCCTCCTGCGCTGAACCATTTAAATAAACAAGCGAGGTGAACCCCGGCGGGAGCCGGGGCCCTTCCATTATTTTCTGATATGCTTATCCCGGCGATGGACCCATTGATACAGGACGGGTAGTACCAGCAACGTCAGAATGGTTGACGAAATAATACCCCCGATAACGACTGTGGCGAGTGGTCGCTGAACTTCCGCACCAGTACCCGTGTTTAATGCCATTGGCACAAAGCCAAGACTTGCCACCAGTGCGGTCATCAACACCGGGCGTAAACGAATCATCGCGCCGTCGATAATTGAGTTGGTCAAATCCCCGGTTTCATGCCACAGCTGGCGTATGAAAGCGAGCATCACAAGTCCATTGAGTACAGCCACACCGGAGAGTGCAATAAAGCCGATTCCTGCAGATATTGATAACGGCATATCGCGTAGATACAAAGACAATACGCCGCCAGTCAGAGCGAGTGGCACACCACTGAAAATAATCAAGGCATCCTTGAGTGAGGCAAAGGCCATGACCAGAATTCCCAATATCACCAACAGGGTTAGCGGCACCACAATGGACAGCCGCTGACTGGCAGATTCCAACTGTTCAAACGTGCCGCCGTAATCCAGCCAGTAGCCCGGCGGAATATCCGCGTTTTCACGAATGCTCGCTTGCACCTCGTTCACGAAACTCCCGAGATCACGCCCCCGGACGTTGGCCGTCACCACGATTCGGCGTTTGCCGTTTTCACGACTGATCTGCGCTGGCGCAGGTGAGATATCCAGGGTCGCAACTTCTTCGAGGGGAACATAATCGCCGTTCGGTAGTGGCACTGGTAAAAACTTCAAACGATCGATATCGCGGCGTGTAGTCTCCGGCAAGCGCACCACCAATTCAAAGCGCCGATCCCCTTCATAAATAATTCCGGCGGATTCGCCGCCAATCGCTGCGGATACCCAGTCCTGAAGTTCTGCAACATTCAAGCCGTAGCGCCCCAGGGCGGTGCGGTTCGGAATAACAGACAGTGTCGGCAACCCTGTCACTTGTTCGACTCTAGCGTCCGCAGCGCCTTCAATCGAGTTGACGACTTTAAGCACATCGTTGGCCGTTAACACGAGCTGATCCAGATCATCACCGAAAATCTTAATGCCCAGATCCGCGCGCACGCCGGAAATCAATTCGTTAAACCGCATTTGAATCGGTTGGGTAAACTCGTAGTTATTCCCCGGCAATTCTTCCAATGCACGTTCCATCTCCTCAACGAGTTCGGCTTTGGTTTTGGATGGGTCCGGCCATTCGCTATGCGGTTTTAATGTCACAAAATTATCGGCGACGTTAGGTGGCATGGGGTCTGTTGCCACTTCGGCCGTGCCGATGCGGGCAAAGACTTTATCCACCTCCGGAAACGCTTTAATTCTCCGCTCAAGAATTTCCTGCATTTCCACGGCTTGTTCCAGACCCGTGCCTGGAATACGCATGGCGTGCAGCGCAATGTCCCCTTCGTTCAATTGAGGAATGAACTCAGAGCCTAGCGTGGACGCCAACCACAAACAAAACACAACCAGCACAGAGGCAAAACCGACCACGGCCCAGCGAAATTTCAGAGCGAGGTTGAGCAGCGGTTTGTAGGCTGATTTTGCTTTGCTGATAACGATGCTTTCTTTTTCGCTGATTTTGCCATTCATAAACACGGCAACAGCAGCAGGTACCACCGTCAACGAAAGCACCATCGCAGACAACAGCGCCATGACCACGGTCGCCGCCATCGGGTGAAACATCTTGCCTTCAACACCTGTGAGGCTAAAGATCGGTATGTAGACGATGGTAATAATGGCTACACCGAACAAACTGGGTCGAATGACTTCTGACGTTGCATCGAACACGGTATTCAATCTTTCACGCAGGTCTTGCTGACCGTTTCTGTGTTGCGTCTCGGCCAGACGTCGAACACAGTTTTCGACAATGATCACGGCGCCGTCGACAATTAACCCAAAATCGAGCGCACCGAGGCTCATTAAATTGGCCGATACCCCCGTTTTCACCATGCCCGTGATGGTCATCAACATGGCCAGCGGGATGACGGCTGCGGTAATCAAGGCCGCGCGAAAATTACCCAACAAGAGAAACAGCACCACGATAACCAGCAATGCACCTTCCATCAGGTTTTTCGACACGGTGGCAATAGCTTTATCGACCAACGCGGTGCGATCATAAACGGCTTCGGCAATCACTCCTTCGGGTAATGAGGCTTGAATATCATCGAGTTTGCTCGCCACATCCTGAGCAACTGTGCGGGAGTTCTCGCCGATCAGCATCATGGCAGTACCCAACACTGTCTCAACGCCATCTCGCGTTGCGGCGCCGGTGCGCAGTTCTTTACCAATCGCAATCTCGGCCACGTCTTTAATTTTTATCGGTACTGTGTCCTGTTCCGCAATGATCACATTGCCGATATCGTCCACCGTGGCGAGCTGACCAGGCGAACGTACCAAAAGCTGCTGACCATTTCGTTCGATATACCCTGCGCCCCGGTTGTCGTTGTTTTCCTGCAACGCTTGTACGACATCTTCAACACTGACCTTGTAAAGCAGTAGCTTTGTGGGGTCTGGCATCACATGGTATTGCTTGTTGTAGCCGCCAATGCTGTTGACCTCGACAACGCCTTTCACCTGTGCGAGCTGAGGCTTGATAATCCAATCCTGGATTTCCCGCAATGCGGTTGCGGTGTAGGGCTCACCATTGACCATGCGGGCATCGGGTTTAGCCTGCACGGTGTACATAAAGATCTCGCCTAACCCGGTGGAGATGGGTCCCATTTCCGGTTCGAGCCCTGGTGGTAAGACACTTTTAATTGCGCCCAGTCTGGCGTTAATCAGGTTCCGTGCGAAATAGATATCGGTGCCTTCTTCAAACACGACCGTGACTTGAGATAAGCCATAACGTGACAGCGACCGCGTGTAAGCGAGCTCGGGCAAGCCGGCCAGTGCGGTTTCCACCGGATAGGTAATGCGCTGCTCCGATTCCAGCGGCGAGTAACCCGGTGCGGCCGTATTGATTTGTACCTGAACATTGGTGATATCGGGTACCGCGTCAATCGGGAGCTTTTGATAGCTCCACATGCCCACGCCGACAATGAGAAAAATAAAACATAAAACCAGTAAGCGCCTTTCAATTGCCAGGCGCAAGATAGAATCAATCATGATGCGCCCCTTTTAATGTTCGTGTTCAGCTTCGGATTTTTCGATGTCGGCTTTGATCAGGTAACTGTTTTCGCTGACGTATTCATCGCCCGATTTAAGCCCATCGACCACTTCATAAAAGTGATCATCACGCTGACCCAGCACCAATGGTGTAAAACGATATTCATCACCGGTTTTTACAAAAACGCCCTGACGGCCGCCCAGCGTTTGTACCGCGTCCTTCGCAACGGCGAGAGAAACCGGAACGCGACCGACTTCCACACGTGCCTCAACCAGCAAACCCGGAGACAAGATTTGTTTGCTATTTTCCAGCTTGACCCGCGCCAGCTGATAAGAGGACTCCATCGAAGGCACAACATGGTCGACGGTGGATTCGACACTGCCATTGGCCGTCAAGATATGAACGGATTGACCTTCTTTGACTGCAGCCTGTTGCGCGGGATAAACACGCAGTTCCACCCACACGGTGTCAAAATTGGCAACGGAAAACAGAATTTGATCTTGGGTGACTTCTCCGATATTGGCGTGACGCTGCACAATGCGCCCGGAAATAGGTGAACGGATTTGGTAGGTCTTAAGGCTTTCATTGGATTCAATTTCCGCTAGGACATCACCGGTTTTTACGCGATCGCCAATAGTCACACGCACAGATTTGACCAATCCTTCGAAGCGGGCACGCACATGACTCAGCTGTTCGGGTGCCGACACCAACGAACCGTAAACGGTAATGGTTTGGCGAAGCTCCTGTGTGTTTGCCTTGCGGGTGAGGATGCCGACTTGTTGAGCCATGTCGCCATCAATACGGCTGCTGTTTTCTGCTCCGTGTCCATGCTCATCTTCTCCTTCATTCCCATGGCCATGTTCATCATGATCGTGTCCGTCTTCATCGTGATCAACATGACCCTCGTGCTCGTCATGGTCACCATCTTCATGATGCGGTGCATGTTGCTCGGTCGCTTCATGCTCATGGTCGTGTTCATCCTCCGACCCGGCGTTTATCGACAAGGCACCGAGTAGCAAAATAGGGGAAAGCAGTATGCCCACAATAGGCTTTTTGTTTTTAGGTGTTAAATGAGAAAACAACCGTGTTAAATCTTTCATTATTTAACTCCTTGTGTTTTTTCATTCACGTTCTCATCGGCGTGATCACTGTGATCATGATCCCCTTTGTGACCGTCCGTGGACTTTTCTTCGTGATCGACATCGTCGTCATGTTGCTCTTGATCGCCTTCTACGTGATGTTGTTTATGGTTATCATTATCTTCATGTTGATGATCGTCAGCCGCATAAACGTAAATACTGAAAAGAATGGTTAACGCCGTGAGTAGTGTGATAAATGGATTTTTCATAGTCATAAATTCCTGGGGCCTGATCGTTATCAAACCCAATTAAAAAGATTGAATTAGTGGTTAAGGGCTTCACTGGACAATTTTTCTATCAACGCCTGACTGATGAGGACTGTCGATGCCGCATCAATGTGCGCCTGTTTGGTCGCAAGCAATTCTTCCTGGGCGGCGATTAAATCGAGATAGCGATAGCGCCCGTTTTCGTATGCTTCGCGGGTCAGCTTGAGCGCATTTTCCAGCGCCGGAATCACCACATTTTGGGTTTTAGTGGCTGCCGCGATGCTTTGCTTTCTCAGTGAATAGGCTTCAAAAAGTTGAGCATGTACACGCAAAAGCAGATCCTCACGGGCATAGTCCACGGCATTGCGATTTGCCAGGGCGGCTTTTACTTCGCCGCTGCTGCGTGCATTGGAAAACAACGGAATAGAGAGTCCGGCCGTGAAGGCGGTATCGCCTGTTTCTTCGAAGCGTGTGATACCCGCGCGCCAGGTCAGATCGCTACGTCCGCCAGCGCGTGCCAGTGTCACTTCTGCATCCCTGATCCGCGCCTCACTCGCAAACACCTGAATTGCCGGAGATGTCTTTACTCGCGCATAAAGTTGTTCAAAACCTTGATTGGCTCCGAACTCAAACAGACTTCCCTCCAACGTGCTAAAGGCCGGAGTGGTGTCCCCCCAAAACCGTGCAAGCTGCACTTTTTGGCGTTCGAACTGTTCCACTACCGCAGCAAGACGAATTTCTGCACGCGCGACAGCGGCTTGAGCGCGCATGACTTCCGCTTCGGGTGTCGCACCCTGTTTGGAGCGCATTTTTACCGTTTTGAGCAATGACCGGGATAATCCCAGCGACTCCTCTGCCAGTCGAATGTTGGCCTGGGTCGCAAGACTTTCGATATAGAGCGCCGTCAGCTCACCCAGTACATCCAACGTGGTGGCTTGCTGTTCCCATTCAGCCTGGTTGATTCGCGCATCAGCATAGGAAACGCGGGCCTGGCGCTTGCCGCCCAGTTCGATAACTGAGGATAAGGCCAGAGTAGTTTCTGCCGTATCAAATCCCTGGGTATCACCTGATCCAGCGAAGTTTTCAGCGTCAAGTTCAAGTGCCATAGCAGGGCGTAAGACGCTCGTTTGTCTCTGAGCTTCCAGTGCTTCTTTAGTAAAGCGGTATTGGTAAAGTTGTGGATTGTGCGACAGCGTGCGGGCTAGCGCCTCATTCAAGGTCAGCGTGGCATCGCTGTTTTCTGCGTTCGCCGTGATGGTCAAACTACAGAGTAATAACGCAAGCCACAGACAGGGTCTATGACACCTGTTAAGAGTGGTCAATCGCATTGGATAAGTCCTGATGTATGTCATGTTTCCGCAAATGCGGGTGAAAAGCGGTACTCAAGGCTTATGCTTTAGGAGGACGCAGGAAGGCTTCAACAGTATCGGGAAAGGCGTTTTCAGAATAATCGGGCACGGGGGAAGAACCCTTGGATAATACAAAGCGTTCGGCAGACACTAAGATGAAAGGACAAAAGTGGCCGTGGCAATGACAGCAGTGATGGCAATCCCACTCTTGCAAGGAAGAGGCGTCTTCAATCTGGTGCTCATCAGATTCAAGTTCTTCATGAGGCGGGTGAGTTTCATCGAAAGCAACATGCTCAACACCCGACTGATGCAACTGATGTGCGTCGCCCATCGCTATACCGGATTGCAGAACAACCAGTATCAGCACAACGTATGTCAGAGCACGTTTAAACACTTTTATAGTTCGTCCAGTCTCTTGGTTTTAAAGATAGTCCGCTATCTTAACAAAAGTATACGCCGAGCGCCGCTCAATACGAACAACCCAATAATAACCCCAATCACCAGATCTGGCGTGTGGGACCCGGTCACCGCCACCAGGATGCCTGCAGAGATGACGCCGGCATTGGCCAACACATCATTCGCCGAAAATATCCAACTGGCTCTCATATGAGCCCCCTGGTTACGCGATTTGAAGATCAGCAAGAGGCAAGTAATATTGGCCACCAAAGCCACTGCGCCCACACCCATCATGAGGGTTGACGCCGGCTCGCCTCCATAGATCGCTCGCCTCACCACCTCAAGCAGGACCCCCAAGGCAAGCGCAAGTTGTAACCAGCCTGCGAAATGGGCCGCTTTGAGTTTACGTCTGGCAGCCTTGCCCACTGCATATAGTGACACGCCGTAGACCGCTGCATCGGCAAACATATCCAGAGAATCAGCAATAAGCCCCGTGGACTGCGCCACAATGCCCACGCCAAGTTCAAACACAAACATGGCAGCGTTGATTGCCAGTAACCGGTGTAGTACTCGCGCCTCGCGTACCTCATCGGACTTCGCCGCCGCCTCGGCTTTTTGAACCGCCTCGCGGTCCACCGATTCAGTCGAGATTAACTTTGCTCCAAGCCCAACAGACATCATGGCTTTTTCCACTTTCTCCGGCATATTCGGGTGATACACACTTACCTTACGATTAGGAATATCGAACTCGAAGGTGACGGCTCCCTCAAGCCCAGCAAACGCAGTGCGAATCAGGTTCTCTTCTGACGGGCAATCCATTTTAGGGGCGTTAAATGTACTTACATGACTCACCTCAGCCTGAATATCGCTTCTCGTTTGCGGCTCAGATAGGGATGGCGCAGCGTCTTTAGCGTTGCAGCCACAGCAGGTCTTCGAATCTGATGACATGGTCGGACGGCTCTTGTTGCGTGGACCCACCAAAGCTACACTCTATAGCAGCTATAGAGTCAAGGTTAAAATCTATGAAAATTGGTGAGCTTTCAAAGCGCAGCGGTTGTTCAATCCAAACGATCCGCTACTATGAAAAAGAAGGCTTAATTTCCCTGCCTGCACGTACTGACGGTAACTTCCGTCTGTACGACACAGCCGCGCTTGAAAAACTGTCCTTCATCAGGAATTGCCGTGCGCTGGATCTGACGTTAGGCGAGATTAAACACCTTATAGCATTACAACATTCACCCAATACACCGTGTGAAGCGGTGAATGACATGATTGATGCACATCTGGACATGGTCGAAACCCGGATGGCTGATCTCCAGAAGCTTCATGGGGATCTGAAGCGCCTGCGGCAGAAATGTGGTCAAGCAAGATCTATCGACCAGTGCGGAATATTGGATGAGCTGTCTCCAAAATCGCAGCGTATTCTTGATGGCAAGGAAAGGAAGTTGCGGTGATAGACGTGACCAATATTCCACACTGCAACATGGGACAATGGCCGTATGGCTTACCACGCAGCCGTTGAGCGCAGTCAAATTGGTGCGGGAGACTTTTGCCGGTTCACATAAACAATTTGATATGCAAGCTAAAGCAACAATATCGCTATTCTTTGAAGGATGGGCATTGGGATTATGTCCATCAGTGTCGAGTGGGGTCAACTATTAATCTTAAGCGGTGCCAAGCTATTCCATTTGGCGTAACAAATATTCTCGCCTCCTCGCTTATTTGATTATTATTCCCTATCGCCCTATTACCTGAACTATGTTGTAGCGGTTAACACTTGCCTAGGTCAATTTAGCGAATTCACTACAAGTAAAGATGCCACCACTACTATTCTTTATGTTTGTGCCGTTGATCCTTAGGGTCTGTATGAGTGTTTGCGTTACTGGCGATATAAATATCTAGCACAACGAAAACCAACAAAAGCATTAACACTAGCATGACTGCAGGTGCAGATTTCAGCCAATTCTTTTTCGATGACTTCTGTATGCCTTTCTTCGATGACTTCTGTATGCCTTTCTTTGAAGATTTCATGAGCAGCCTAGAATATTTATTTGGGTTAATTTAAATTTAATTTTTCCTGGAGCGAATTGATAATAAGCACAGGAACTTACATGATAGCGCGCATCGTTCGCTACAAGGGCCGCGATTTCACGGAGATCATTATGAGTGCGTGTCCAGACCTTACGTTCAGTTTAACTCAGCACCGCCAGTATTGCTTCTTCACGATTTTTCCTTCTCCACATAGGATTGGATCGTTTAGAAACGTAGTTACTTTAGGGAGACTTGTTATTGACAATTCTTCAGTCGCTCCTCCAGAGTTCTCAGCTTTTTGCAAGAATCTTGGCCGCAATAGGCGAAGTGATCATCTGAATCACTGCAAAGAATGCGGCCGGAATTGCAATTTCTGATGGTAGGCCTGAAGCAGCCACCAAAGCAGCGGCGATGCTGACCTTTTTTACTCACAGTAAAAAGGTATGCAATCACGGTTAACTTTAAACAAAATCGGGAAGTTGGCCTATAGGAAAGGCAAAAATATGAGTAGTACAGGCATATAGCCGCGCCGCATTCTCTTGTCCAAAAAAATGGATTTACAAGTGGTCTATTTCGGGAAGTAATTTGGTTCGAAACGTGCTGATTCTTCAGTCTTTTACCTCAAAGCTGCTTACAAAATTAGAGTTGGGTTTAAAGTTAACCTTCGTAATGTCAGAATGGACAGTGAGCAAGATGCTGAATTTGCAGTGCAATCCCTAGGGGTGATATTAGTAGAACTCGGCATTGGCTACTGGTAGGAAGTATTACCATATCAAAGTCGGCGAGCGTTCCAATCAATGCGTCGCACGATTTATATCGTCCCGGTACACCCTGGGTGGGCGTCTTACCGGCGAAGAGCATCGTTGTGCTCGCTACTGTTCCCAAGCTTTAAGAGTCCTTAAGGGGCTTGTGAGACATATCCTACAAAGACTGCCGCATTTTGCCACTGGCGCCAAAATATCAATGCGTTAGCATAGCGTCCTTTAGCCATTCAGGGACGAACCGTGACAAAGTTAGTGATTGGAAAGGATGCTATTGAAGTAAAAGCCGCAAAGAGAAAAGTATTGTCGAATCTCAGGCTGCTCAATAGCCGACTACAAGGTTTATGCCGGAGCTCGGCAAGTTTTGATGTGCTGCACGCGTTCTACAGCCAGAAAGTGGAAGAGCAGCTGGCTATTCTTAATTGGTTTGAAAAATTCGATCAAACCAACACTTCTGCTGATTCAATAATTCCAAGCTCAGCGGGCAAGCGCAGAGAGCCAATGGGTGTGTTAGCCGAAGTATAGGCAGAGGGCACACTGATTACACCGGCGATATGCGTCTTTTCAATTGCCGAATCCTTCGACTTATACGCCCGCAGTAGGGTGCTGAACGGCATTAGCATAAGCTCCCGGAATCATGTTTACTCGCTCACCCTCCAGTAGCTCCTCACCGATTAACGTTATGACTTGGGATATACCATTGACATATCCCCAATCTATTACTAGCATGTTTATTCTGCACTTACCTACTCAGAGAGGTGTATACCGTGGAACGAGCAAGTATCTTCAAGAGCAATAAGAGCCAAGCCTTGCGGCTTCCCAAGCCTGTAGCCTATCCAGACTCAGTGAAGCAAGTGGATATCGTCATCCAGGGGCGCGCTCGCATAATCACCCCTGCGGGCGAGTCCTGGGACAGTTGGTTTGATGGCGAAGGTGTTTCTGATGACTTCATGGCGAGTCGCGAGCAGCCCGAGCATCAAGAGCGCGAGGCACTTTGATGCTGAAGTACATGCTCGACACCAACATCGCCATCTACACCATTAAGAACAAACCCAGTGAAGTACGGGAGGCATTCAAGGCGCACGATGGCCAACTGTGCATTTCAGCAGTCACCCTGATGGAGTTGATGTATGGAGCAGAGGCATCGGCCGCTGTGGAGCGCAACTTGCGGGATATTGAAGGGTTTGCTGCACGGTTGGACGTATTGCCTTACGACAATGAGGCGGCGGCCCATACCGGGCAGCTAAGGGCAGAGCTCAGGAAAATCGGGCGCCCGATTGGCCCTTATGACGAAATGATTGCTGGTCACGCGAGGTCGCGAGGCTTAGTGGTAGTGACGCACAACATTAAGCAATTTGAAAACGTGCCTGGGATTCGCCTTGCCAATTGGGTAAAAGGCTGAACACCCTGCGAATAATAGAAGCCGCTTGGAGATAATTTATGTTCCTGAATAAAGATACTTTAATTATTTCCGTATGGCTCCTGACGTTATTTGGCTTATTCCTCTATATCACGTTTTTGGGTGGATTTTTCCGGTATGTTGAAAAAGTGCAACAAGACAGTCGTGCGAAAGCCAACCTATTGAAAGCGCTCTTTTGCTTTTCGATGGCGTCCGCTTTGTCGATTATAGCGGTCGTCATTGAGAACGATCCTTTGAATGAAATGATCGTGAAACCTGTCCTCTATGCAAGTGTTTGCGGCTTCTTGTTTTTTGGTTTGATTTCTATTGGGCTGTACATCGCGTTCAAGCGATATGAAAATATTTCACAAAAGGTGTAGGTCAGAAATAATGTACTTCTTGTATTTTAAGAATAGCGAAGGCGTGTATCACATCGGCATCGCCTTTGAAGAGCTCCATGATGCGATTGAGATGGCTGTTAAATATATTTGCGTCGCACCCCAGATCATGATCACCAATTCTTCAGATCAGTCTGTATTTGAGGCAGAGAATGGCGAGATCGTTTTTCCTGAAGAGATCACAATAATTGCGCCTACCACAACGACAGGGGACATATCTTTCTCACATGATGACTACTGCGATTTGATAGAAGAACTTGATCGTTTCCCCGATCTGACGGATGAGTATGTGGAATGTCTTTCGTTGGTAATGGCGGCGGCAGCGAGAGATAATATCAACTTGCGTTATTTAGGGTGGGAGCCCAAGTAAGTTTCACCAAACTACCACCCGTTTTCAGCCGACCATTTGAGTTATGTGGATTGGCTTTGGTTCATCGGATTATTAGCGTACTGACCGACCGCTGCGCTTGTTGAGCGCTTACATTGAGAATCCGCGATAAGGTTTTGGCCCTTCGTCATCTGGTGATGGCTCCTCATTCATAGAAACGGTGGGTTTATTAGCGCTCATGTCATTCGAAAATTCGATGAGATCTGAAACCTTGGAGAAAATTTCTAGGTCCAGACCGACTTCTGGGTCAAACGTCAAATGAACTCCGTAAAAGCTAGCGTTGCCTTCTCCGGCATCACCTGCGATACGGGAGAGCTCATTGATATATACTTCAAATTCCTCGTTGCTTACCCCTACCTCCAGATCTAAAAAGCCATCCAGAAAGTGTTGAATCCACTTTTCTTTACCGCCATCGAAATGCCTATCGAACAATGGGCAGACGGTAGGTAGATATGTGTCAATTCGTAACCTGAGTCTATTTCCATTTGGATCATCAACTCGCCAAGAAATAAAATGCGCATTGAGAGAATTTTCCAGATTTTCATCACTTATACTGTTGCAGAGCTTCTTTCTTAAAGGCTTCCTTGTCTCCGATGATATTTCAGATTTAAATTCTTTAAACTCGATTAGTATGTTTCTGGCATTCACGCCTGCGAAATAGTCCGCATATTTCCTATCCTGACTGCCGTTGAACGCACCATAAGCATATGGAAAATTAGGCCCGTATTTTTCCCCAATCTTGAACCTTAAGTGTTCGACAAATGCTTCCTGTACTTGGGCTTCACCTATTTTTGTTCTCGGCTCCATTATTTTCCTCAGATTTATCTACGGGTTTGATTAAAGTACATACTGGCATCGTAGAATTATGATGTCACGAAATCGCTGTACGTTTCACTTGTTACCTTTCCAACTGGTTTGCTGATGAGCTGAAGCATAACAAGCCCCACGCTTCTAATGAAATTCCCGCTTTTTCAACAACAATGCTGGCAGTCTCTCTGAGAGATCCTGGATGTACCCTGCCACCACATGGATGACGGGACTAGAGGGGTTATCCCAATTCAATTCCACCGTGCCTTTCACCAGCATCAGCTTTGACGTCAGGATGACCTGCCGAAAGGTTTCCTGGGTGCGCGCCCAGATGATGACATTGATACTGCCCGTTTCGTCTTCAAGCGTGGCAAACAAGGTTCCCTTCGCGGTGCCGGGTCGCTGCAGACAAGTCACCAGTCCCGCCACCTGAACAAATTGCCCTTGTCGTAAACCTGCCAGTTCGTTTTGCTTCCGGCAACGATGAAACGGTGGATCAGATCGCAGCAATGCCATCGGATGCGCTCGTAGCGTAAGCCTCACGGACGCGTAATCATCGAGTACATCTTTCTCCAGTGTCGGTGCCGGCAAAAGCAATTCATCATTCCAGCTGTTGTCCGCCTCACTGAGTAGATCATGGCTAGGCAGGGTCGCGGCCGCGCTCCACTGCGCCTGGTGGCGATTGCCGGCTAGCGATCGCAATACGTCGGCCGAGGCCAGGCATTCGAGGTCAGAAGCCGTAAGGGATGACCGCTTGGCCAGCTCGGCCAGCGAGTGAAAGGGCTGAGCACCTCGGCAGCGTTCAATGCTGCGCGCTTTATCTCCCCGTAAATGATTCACTTGTCGAAAGCCGAGTCGAATCCCCCATCTTCCATGTCCATCACGTTCCAGTACATTATCAAAGACACTCGTGTTGATATCGACTGGCAGCACTTTAATTCCGTGTCGACGCGCATCCTGTACCAGTTGTGACGGCGAATAAAACCCCATGGGCTGAGAGTTCAAAATGGCACAGTAGAATGCGGCGGGGTGATGTCGTTTGACCCACGCGGCGGCATAGCAAATGAGTGCAAAAGATGCGGAGTGGCTTTCCGGAAATCCGTATCCGCCAAAACCCTTAATTTGCTCGAACATCCGTTCGGCAAAATCCCGGCTGTAGCCATTGCTGAGAAAGCCGTTCACTAATTTATCTTCAAACAACAACAGCTTGCTATTTTTACCCCAATTGGTGATCGCACGTCGCAGTTCATCCGCTTCACCACCGGTGAAGCCAGCAGCTACCATGGATAGACGCATGACCTGTTCCTGGAAAATAGGCACACCGAGGGTCGGTTGTAACACGTCTTTGATGGCATCACTGGCATAGGTAATTGGCTCAAGCCCATTTCGACGGCGAAGGTAGGGATGAACCATATCTCCCTGAATCGGCCCAGGCCTGACGATCGCAATTTGCACCACCAAATCGTAAAAGCACCGCGGTTGCAATCTGGGCAACATCGACATCTGCGCACGCGATTCAATCTGAAAAATCCCCACTGTATCGGCTGCACACAGCATGTCATAGGTATCCGGGTCTTCCCTGGGAATATCCGCGATTGATTGAATGGATGAATCGTATTGATGAATGTATTCCAGGGATTTGCGCAGTGCAGTCAGGGCACCCAGGGCAAGTACATCTACCTTGAGTAAACGCATCGACTCTAAGTCTGTTTTATCCCATTGGATGACAGTGCGATCCGGCATGCTCGCATTTTCCAGCGGGACCAAATCGCTGATCCGGCTTTGGGAAATCACAAACCCACCCGTGTGTTGCGATAAGTGTCGGGGAAATCCAATCAGCTGCTCGACCAATGTCAGAAACCAAAAAATTCGCCGGTTATCTGATTTCAATCCTGCTGCCTCCAACCGCTCCGGAATCGTGTTGGCACTATCCCACCAGGCCATGGATTGTGTTAACCGATCAATCAACGATGGCTCTAATCCCATGGCTTTGCCGACATCGCGAATGGCGCTTTTGGAGCGATAGGTGATTACGGTTGCTGCAATGGCAGCACGCTCCCGGCCGTATTTTTCGTAGATATACTGGATCACTTCTTCACGGCGCTCGTGTTCAAAATCCACGTCAATATCCGGCGGCTCGTCGCGCTCCTGGGAAATAAAACGCTCAAAGAGGACATTGATTTGGCCTGGCCGGATCTCGGTGATAAACAGGCAATAGCACACCACGGAATTTGCTGCAGATCCTCGCCCCTGGCAAAGAATATTTTTCTCGCGTGCGTAGCGAACAATGTCGTGAACGGTCAGGAAATAAAATTCGTAAGCCAGTTCTTCGATGAGCTCCAGTTCTTTATTAATCAGGCTCTCTGTGTCGGTTGGCACGCCCTCTGGCCAACGAATGTGTTTGCCGGCATCGACCAGCTGGCGAAGGTGCTGGATGGGCGTCAGCCCCTCGGGCACCAGCTCCTGGGGATACTGGTACCGCAATTCGTTCATGGAGAAATGACATCGATCAGCGATTTCACAACTTTCATCCAAAAGCGATTCCGGATACAGCCGTTCAAGCTGCGACAACGATTTCAGATAGGATTCACCGTTGAGCTCCAAACGCGTGCCCATGGATTCTAACGGCGTGTTGTGACGAATGGCGGTGACGAGATCTTGTAAGGGTTTTCGTTCTTTGGCATGCATGAGCGCGCGGCCGCAAGCGACCAGCGGAATGCCCATCGTAATACCAAGTTCAAGCCACCGCTGAAAATCCCGCTGCTCGCCACCAAGCAACTGATGATTCATACCAATCCACACCCGCCCTCGGAAGGCGCGCTGTAATTCTTCAATGACTTCTTCATCCACGGTGTGCTTAACGTCGGCGAGATAAATGACCAGGCATTCCCGCAAGCGAAAACGCAGATCCTCAAAATGTGCCTCATAAGCGCCCTTCGCTGCGCGTCGACGGGCGAGCGTGATGAATCCGGATAATTCGGCATAGGCGTTACGCGACGGCGCAATGATTAATAGCGGCATCCCGTTGGATAACATAAATGTGCTGCCGATGATCAAGTTCATATCGAGGCTTTCGGCAGCCACAAATGCTTTCACCACACCTGCCAATGAACATTCATCGGTGATCGCAATGGCGTCATAGCCCAACTCGTAAGCTCGGTACACATATTCCTCTGGATGCGAGGCGCCGGTGAGGAACGTGAAATTGGTGAGTGTGTGTAAGTGGGCGTAGCGCATCACGCAAATACCCCATGAACAAACCATTGCTTGGTGTGCAGGTCCATGTAGATCCACACACGCAAGTTGTCCTGGCGCCGCGCGAGGAAATAATCACGGACAATGCTCTCCTCCCACCAATCACCGACAATTCTCTCCGGGGCTGTGAGGAGACTGAGGTAACCCCGCCAATATAATCGGTCGCCCCGATGCTCAATAGGTGCCGGCGTCGAGAACAACCAGGTAGGTCGTAAGCCTTGTTCCTGCGTCGCGGATAACGCCTGAAACGATTTCTCTGCCGTACCGATCAGTCGATTGGTGTGTTCAGGTAAGCGTGCATCCTGGTAACTGATTTTGTAGACGGCAGATTCCCCCAAACGAGCCTTAAGTTTTGCAAGCGCATGCGCGCAGTCTTGGGACGCGGCTCGCTGGCGCTTACCCGGTGTAAAATGTAATGTTTGTGCGTGACCTTGTGCGCTGTTGGTTTCATCGCATATCAGACGCAGCGTATCGACTTCAAAAGGTAACTCACGACCTTCCAGATGCGTCAACGTCAGGTCGTAGAGCAATGGCCACTGCATTTGCGGTATATCACTGGATACGGTAATGGCTTCGACACGTCGTGTGATGTCCAATAGTTGCCATTCAATTTGCTGGCACTCCAGCTGCCGACTTCGCAAAAATGTCGCCAGCTGTTGCAGCAATAATTCCATGGGCAAGTGCAGCTGGCCAGCTGAGCTGACCGGGTATTCGAACTGCACTTCCTCGGTGAAAATTTCGGCTGGCGTGAAGGTCACGACTGGCTTCGCAAATAGTTGGCCTTGACCAGCGCCCTGGTCCCCTCCATATACATCCTGGATATATTCCGTGAATGCGATACCGAAACGACGGGTAAAGCTTTCAAACGACCTTCCGGCTTGCCTGGCAATATCGCCCAGTACGCAAAAGCCACTTTTCACGAGCCGCTCCACCACGGCTGGATCAGACTCCAGGTCAGTGATGGGTAATGCATTGAGGCGATCAATGTACAACTGCGGTGATACCAATAACTCATCATCGCGTAACGGATACCCATGATGGGACAAGAGCCAGGCGGCCTCCGTAGTGTGCCCTAAGGCCAGATCCACCTGGCCGTAAGGCAAGGCATCCAGGAAGGCCTGGATCAGTTGCATAAACGAAGGGAGCCCTCCGAATAGCTGTAGGCACGTGGAGATCTCCAGTACCAGACCGGGCTCGCCACGATCTGAATAGCGTTCAATGTGGGGTGTAAATTGATACAACTGCTCACAAAGATCCTCTATTGCCGTTTGCTCCAAGGCGAAGTTTCTCGCAACAGTCCGCGCACCCAAGATTTGGGTTGTCGTGACATCCATACCGGGCTGTACGCCAACAGCGGCTGCAGCAGAATTTGTAAATTTCACCCGCTGCCCGTCAATCACGGCCGTCGGTAATTCGGGGTCTGCAATCTCCAATACAGTCAGTGGCAGCCTTCTAAAACGCAACGCCAGCCACAGGCGGGTCTTCCCCGCATTCACGACTGTCCCCGGATGGGCGTCACGGTTGCCAACCGGCGCGGCGCCAATCGTCCAGTACCGCGCTGTGAATGGCCCTCATCCAGCAGGTGATAGGCCGTCGCTTCCTGCCACTCCACCGGCAACTCGACCGTTACCGGTCGAACATTTTTCAACTGGCCTTTCTGCTTGAATACGGTCACCTCCAGGCCAGATGGAACGAGGTGGTTGTGCAGACGAAGGCTCGCAGGAGAATTTAATTGCTGATGGGCACCCGGGCGAAAGGCGACGTATAAACCACAGCCCTCGGATGCCGCGAGCAGGCATTTGCGCCACTGGGTGTACGTCAGCGTTTCCTTGGGCTGCCAGGCCAGTACGGCATCGCACGCGTCCGCACGGGACAGCTCTACAAATGACTTGAGGAATGTAGAGGCGTCAGTGGCTTCCACAACGACCACGCGATCAAGATCAATGCCTGCCTGGAGAAATGCCTGGGCAAACGGCGTCGCCGGTGGGCTGAGCAAAACGATCAACCCCGTTCCCTCACGTAAAGCGGGGAGTAATAGCTGACACTCAGCCTGCCAGCCGTCCTGGCAGAATTCGATCAATGTGCCTGTCGGCCAGCCCCGGCCGAGCAAAACAGCGTTTAACAGGTCAAAGCCAGTACCTACTACACTACGGAGTGCAGCGAAGCGCTGGGAGTCGCCACGCCACAAATCCTCCCGGCGCAATAACTGCTCCAGGGTGGTGGGCGGAGGAACATCAGGGGTTATCGACGTCATACATCAACTGGCTTTACTGTATTTATATACAGTATAGTGCAGCTGACTGTGAGACGGTCAATACGATTGCTTAGAACATTTTGTCAGGAGAACGACAATGTGCGGTTACGTGAGACGTCATATAGGGTCCCAATCACTTAAGGAATTTATGGAATTACTGGGACCTACGGACTATAACCCACGCCCTGGCGAAGCGACGGGGGAGCTGCAGCACTTTTACCCCGCGTTCGGCCGTGATCCCGGGCGTACGATCAAGGACCTGGTCATCCAGGAGGGAGGCATGATCAAAGGGGTGGAGGCAATCTGGTGGTTTGATTGCACATTTAAAAATGGGCAATTGGAAGTGGGCCATCTAACCTCATTCAACGCTCGCCACCTGAGCCTCCCGCTCTGGCGTGAGGCGATCCGGTACCGTCGTGGCTTTGTCGTCGCATCCGGACTCGGAGAATCCCGGGAAATAGGTAAACGAAAGCATCAATATCTTGTGACCAGTAACCGCCCCCTCATCATAGGAGCGATCTATAACGCCTTTCCTGAGGGACTGTACAGCTGCGCGATTATTACACGCGATCCACATCCACGGTTTACCGAGTTTCACGAAGACGCTTTCCCACTCCTCCTACCGAATAATATGGAATTCCTGAAATTATGGCTCAGTGACGCGGATGAGGAGCACCCCGATATTGCACGAGTACTGAATGCGCCGAAGATATACGCAGACCTGCAGGTGGTCGAAGTTAAATCCTTTAAGTCCGGCGTTCCGGTGGGCCCGGTCCAACGAGTAGCTGCCGACTGACCTCTAAGTGTGGCCGTCGAGGCTTCCTATAGAACCTTGACCGGTTGTAACCGTAGCATGTTTATTATTTGATTAACCTTAACAGCCGACGTTTTAAAAGTCGCAATTCGGCCAAAAGCGGAAAATGAAGCAAAAGGATAAATAGCGGGCTTAGCCCGTTCCAGTGAGCGAAGGGAACAACTGGTACAAATTGTTATAGCTACAACAATCTCAAAGAGCATTCACTCTCTTCGATTTTGCATTGAATCGAGTGTTTTCTCAGTAGCTCTTCAATGCCCAATCTGGCGAGTTCCATATTTGCAGTTGGTCCTATAATTATTTCCTCTATCCACGCAGGCTCAATTGGGTACTCAAAATACGGAAAACAGACTCCGGATTTTGATCGAAATTGTACTGCATGCTCTCTCTTCCGGTCGGACTGTGTTACTAGCCTTATTTCTCTTTCGTCGTAAAATTCTTTTCTCTTTATTGCGCAGCAATGAAATAAGGCATTATTCATTATCTCAATTGCTGTTTTTGCTGCGCTAAAGCCATTATTTTTTAGACTTTTTATGATTGATTCTATGTCTAATATTTGCCGAATTTTTTCTCCTTGATAGTCGACTTCTTCAAGTCGACAGACAACTTTGTTTTTTCGCTCTTTTTTACCTGAAATTAAGATTTTTTCTTTGTTGAAAGAAATTGCGTAACCTCCATTTGGAGGGCAGTAGGACATCCATTGCCTAAGATTGTCCCTGGATTTGCTAAATGAGGTTATATATATACATCTTCTTGCTAGATTTTTTTTTAATATATTGGGAAAGAGCTCATATATTTTTTTTGCTGAATTGTATACGTGATCGCTGCTTTGTTGACAGGTGTCAGCCATTTCCTTGCTGAGTTTAATTGTAGACTCAATACCTGCATAGAATTCCATATGGTCATTGAGGAATCTAATGTCGGTTGCCCATAGAGTTTTGTTTCTTATTATTCCGATTAATCCATTTGCATCTGTGTAGTGGTAGATTGTCACTGTTCGGCCCTGATTTATAACGTTCGCCATAACCGGCAACATAAAGCGGCACAACAAAGGAGCGGCGCTTTTAGTTGTCTGCGGTGATGATGTTACCACTCATGCCTCTAAAGCAGGCTAACTAGCGACGCAACTAGCCCTGCAATTGATGCCACTGAGCCTAGGTTTGTTAGGTAGCTACTTACGGCACTTTGGTTCGGCTTGTTTTTCTTAAGTTCTCTTCCGAGGTTCTCTGCATCAATGATGTAGTCGTCACGCTCTGTCACCGGGATTGTGTTGTCTGACGATAGATGATCAATGATCATTCCGATGATTGCCTCCGGATTGGCGCCAGTTGATATGCTTTGCGTGCCGCCTGTCGACCGGACGTTTACTGCGCTTCCCGTTATGGGGCCGTGAAAATGGGTGCTTTGGTCTACGGTTACGACTCCGCCTGGGGAGGCATGATCTGCCAAGCCGTTGCCTGACTCAAGGAATAGAGCTCCCTCCTCAGAAAGGCATAACTGTGGATCTCGAAGCCAAATCACACGCACGAGACCTCTAGTTTCTAGTAGCTTGACGGTATTGCTTAATTTTTCCCTGTCTGTAACTCCTAGATACTCACCGATTTTCTTGGCGCTTGCATAAGAGGAGTATCCGGACTCTTCCGCGAACTGATGCAACACCGACAAAACTTCGTTGGCTAAATTTAGATGCATGGCAATTTTCCTTTGGGTGCTAACACCTCAAGAAGGGACCGCCGGTACGGCAGTTCCGCTTGCTTGAATTTGTTATGTGTTGTATTCGAGTCTATGAGCTTCCTTCTTAGGATCACTCATTTAACTCAGAATCTATATGCTTAACAGTTCAATAGTGCGGCCCCGGCCCGCAAATTAGTTTTCAGAGCGTGCATTTCAGCACTGCAGGCTATTCGGACCACCTTTTGCTAAAGGCCGGAAAAGACATCACCAAAATCACTATCAAAAATGACGCAATCGCGTAACTGTAGAAAAAAATTCCCTGCTGTACCCGTAGGTCTTTCGATTTGGCCGCCATAGCTATCTCTGTAGATTATTGATTGTGAGACTTACTCACATAGTGTGTTTCCTGCGCATGCGATTGTTTTGCTATTTTTTTGAGCCGCCTTTGGATTCATTTATTTGTTGATGGCTCTTTTCAACTTCGGGTATCGCATGGTCCAAGACAAACTGCACCTTTGGGGGAGGCATACGGCGACGCTATATTTATTCGTCGTCCATAACTGAAGTGTAACCCAAACCAATACGGGACACGCTTGCTCCAACCTTCTGTATATAATTCAGCGCATACTCATATCTTAATTTTGAAACAACTCTGGCACTCGTCTCTTCAGTAACCAAGTTTGTGGCTTGAAGTTTGGGTCTAATAAGACCTATATGTCCCTGCTGAATTAAGCCACCACTTTTAGCTAGAAAGGTCCGCCAAGTAACCTTATCACTTGGTGGCGTGGTCGGAAGAACATGCAGTAGACGTAAACCTAATGCGACAATTTCCCCAGGTTCATCCTCAACAAAGCAGTACTCTCCACTGTTAATGTGCCCGGGGGAGAGACACTGAATATCTACTTTATTGAGGCGCAATGCTGTGAAAGGTCTTAGGTCGTCGCTATTGCCGATGAATGCGATCGTATTCTGATTAGGTTGAAGATCACAAGCAGGAGTAGCACATACCCACCACTCACCATTAATATCAAGGATGTGGCCACTATCCAATTGATCATCCACTTTTTTCAGCGGAAGCGTCGAAATATAGCTGTTGTAATGCGCAACAGCGGTTCTCTTTACTTGTGAATCACTGAGATCCACACCGTAAAATGTGGAGAATAAATTTCCAGCAGTCATATCGGCTTTGATTATTTTCTCACCAAAACCAACGATTTCATTTTCGATATGAAATGAAATAGCTTCAGATTGCCGAGCGACGTGCTCCTTTAACTTTGCAACTGTAAGACGCGTCCTTGCGGGCTCAGTTAGATCCTGCGAATAAAGATTACAAATATCGCTGTAGAAGTGCGCGAAAACATGAGATTTTAGCAGCGTTCGATCCTCTGCTTCTACTCCGATGCGATTTAATTCATGGCGATATTTTGCGGAGAGTAGTCGGGAGGGGTTTGGTTGCCAACTCTCTAGAGCTCTCAACAACTCATCAATTAAATCTTTGGATCCTTTTCCTACAAAAGTGACAAACCCTCCGACAGTCCTCAACCACTTACAATCGGTGGCACTCATCCAGGCGAGCCCCTCATGGGGAGCTGAGGAGAATAGAGTAGACCTTTCTTTTTCGAATTCGCGAATAGCCCAACATAAAAATGATCGACGCTCGCCTGGCTTGAGGGCAAGCCGTGTCGCCAAATCGCCCAGCGCGGCCAAGTCTCCTTGGCCTCTCATATATTCGCGAATCAATTCAGCGCGCTTTCCATCGCTTAGCCTATACTGGATATACTCATTGATGCCAAAAAACATGTGTAACTGCTTCCTGTCGAAGTCGCCCTCATCTTCCATTTCCTGAAGTTTCTGATTCAAAATCTCAATTTCTAACTGCAATCTCTCGGAAAATTCGGAGCTACAAGGCATCATGAGTGAAAGTAAACAGTCATACAGAACCTGGTTTAAATCGTGCTCTCCTGTGTGGATGACGACCAAGTTAAAATGCTTACTTCTCAGTACAGTTTGCAGAATAATTCTTGCGAGAGTTCCACCCAAACCGGAACTCTCGCCCTCTAAGTTGTAATCCAAAACGAGAAGGTCAGATTGATGTAGATGATCTGCTATAGCAGTCGGAGTTTCAGATGCTTCCGATGCAATTAGTTTAGGAGGCAGTTCAGCATCATGAATATCGATAACAAATCCGGGATTCCGACCTCTAAACTGCTTGATTACTGAAAGAGGAGCAGCTGGGTTAGTGCGCCACTGTTTGCTGGGTATACCATCGTGCATGCCATTGCTCAGAGCGTGCTCATCGACTACACCATTAAGAATTTCTTCCCAAGTTGGATACTGATCATCAATAATCAACACAGATCGCAGAGGATCAATGAACGCTTCACGCACCAGATCAGAAAATGTTAACCCTTCAGACAAAATGTGCTCCTTTGAAATCAATGACGAAATTTGCGCCTGATAAACGTTGAAACTTCCTGCTATTTGAATATTCGATCAGATGACCGCCAGCCATGAGGTTAACCCGACATAGATACAAGCCTATTCCTCGCCCACCACTTACCTTCCGTGTAAAGAACATTTTGAACAAGCTTTCTTGATCTAGAGGATCAATGCCCGGCCCATTGTCCGAGATAACAACTTTCTCATCGATAACTGAAAGCTCGATTGTAGGCTGCGGAGTGCGCGATGTTGCGAGCCAGTAAACACTGTTATTAACAAGATTTACGAATACTGGTATCAGCCGTGACGGCTGCTCTGTAATGCTAAACCGTAAAAAATCCTCAGATGCTTCAATGGTAATATTTCGGGACTTGATTACTGACTCAAAGAAGCTTCTCAAATAACTAGCTATTTCTTCACCTGTGATAGTTCTTCTAGTACGACTACCCGAGATCTTAAGAGGTGATAGAAATTCGAGTTGCTGACTGAGCGCCTCAAAGCCTGTTTCGATCATTCTCGCACCCGGAATGCTCCCCAAGGTTTTGATCTGCATTAATCCATCTCGAATCATTCTTTCATTAGTGTTCAGCTCGTGCCCTAAGATCTCGACAGTTATCCCGAGCTGAGCAAGCTGATTTAGCCGGTTTAGATCATCTTTTAACTCGATATTTTCTATTGTTCCCTGTCGAGCAATCAACTCAATATTGATATTTTCACTCATCAATTCAAGAGCGTCCAGATATGACTGAAATGTGTTTTCGTTCTCGGCCTCAAGCTTCTCGTGTATCGCTCCCATTTCCTCTAGTGCTTCATCCAGACTCAATCGGCCTCTTTTGACCTGCTCTACCAGCGGCATCGCAAGCGCATGAAAAGCTTTGTTTCGCTCGTCAAACAGAGAGCTCACGCGATCATCTTCGGATTGTTGCAGTGCAGTGATTGATTTTCGCCAGAAGTTCAAGCGCGCGTGCATGCGGCTTGCAAGGCTTTTCAGTTGCTTCTCAGCTATCTCTTCAGGGCTAGATGGTTTGATTCGCTCGATTGCTTCACTCCGCATCTCCGACAAGGCCTTCACTGTTGCCTGCAACTCTGAGAAACGAGTTCTAAATTGACGATAATCATCCTCACTCGATCCCAGCTTCGCAGGAGCACCCGTGATCCGAAGCTCACTCAATTTGCTATTAATCTCATTTATCAGAGATTGAGCGTTATCAAGGTCACACGCATCCTTAATTGCTAACCCATCGACGAGAACTTTGGTTTCCTCATGAATTTTAGTGATCTCAGGTAGATTTCTTCTCAATCGACTCCGAAACTTTTCTGCATTCTTTTTGGCGAGTCGTTTTTTCTCGACCTCGGCTCGTTCCTTGAGGTTTCGCTCTTTGATATCCGGCAGTAGCTCTTGCCTAAGGTCTGCTGATTGCCCCAGATATTCATAAGCAACGCGACGTAGAATATGTATAACTAAGGTCCTTAGTGCTTTCGCGCTACGATTATCGATAAACCCCTCTCTACCCGCCTTGTCCCGTAAGTTGGGATTAAGCTCTCGCGAGATAGCAACACGCCCGAACATTCGTCGAGCATTCCAGAATTCCCTACCTGCGGATACGCTCCGACGCGTCTCGATCTCAAAAAAATCATTATCAACACGGCCGTAAGGCAATACTCGGAGACCGTTCCTGTACATTAAAAACCCAGTCAACTCGTCGGGCATTTCCCTAAGTCTTGCGTGGTCATGGTCGTTGTGTGTTGAACTGAGTCTGTCACGCTCGTACGTTGCTACGTATAAAGCGAACGGTCCAACGAAGGTCGTCGGACCACTTGGAGGAATATAATCTTTTGGGGGGGGAATAACGTAATCACTACCTAGGGAGCGCCATTCTCCAAATGCCTTCACTTGGCCCCGGAAAACTCCATTCTCATCTACGTTTCCGCTAAGCACATGCTCCATTTCGTCCGTAACAGATCGGCTCAACATTTCCCGATTGTCGTCAACTATCAATCTGGCATTACTATCTGACCACGTTTTAACTTCGTAGGAAAATTGTGGATAAAATGAATTATATTCGCTGGCCGTCTCATCCACATACGGATCTACAAAAGCCGAGAGCGTAGCTTTGAATGAGTCACGAATCTTTTTAACGTTACCATCCTCGTCAATACTAGGAAGCTGAGCTCTAAGATCATAATTTATATCAGAAATCAGAAGCGCCGTTCCCTGTTCAGACTCCCCCGTCCAAACTCCCCACGACTCCAAATGCCGCGTTTCAAAACGCGCATTGATGATAGTATTAGCAATTGCGTCGGATGGCCTCTCTGGTGTCTGACCGTCTTCCAGCGCAACATGATCATAAGCCTCCCAAGCCGCACGTAAACGTTCTGATCGCTCTGTTTTCTTTTCACTGGCTCGGACGTTATCGGTTAAGCGTTCGAATAAGTTGGGCAGGAGCTTGAAAAGCTGGTCGCGGTCCGTAAATCGAGTGACAGGCACTTCGATATCAGATAATACGAGAAAGGGGTTCTCAAAAATGCGCCAGTCAACAAGGGCTGCAACGAAGTCTTGATGTTTTCGCTTTGAAACCAGCAGAAGCAGTGGCCCCAAATTAGCGCAAGATAATCGACCTATACCTTTTTGACCTTGCTTGGTGCGCTTCGGTAACTCTCCCCTGTCGGCCGGGTTATCCTGGACTTGCTGATATTTCGAATCGGTACCTACAACAAGCCAACGCCCAACAAACTCGTCATAGCTCATGCCATGGCCATCATCGAATATGACCGCTACAGGTTCTGGATCATCAAAAATATGTAAAGCTACTGACTGAGCGTACGCGTCGTAGGCATTTTTCCACAGTTCAGAAATTGCTGTTGGGCAATCAGCTATCTGTTCACGCCCTAAATGATCTAGCGTACGCGCTTGCGTCCGAAATGAAAGACTTTCAATCATATGATCTCCAGTTCCCTATCCAGGTTAGAAGATTCCGCCGTAGATCTCTGCTCCCTCCCAAGCCTATCTATCAAATGCTTTTTTAGGTGACGAATTAACACCAGACCGAGTTGTACAGGAACTGCGTTTCCAATCTGGCGTCCCCCAGCGGTCAGACCTCCTTTGAAAATGAAATCATCAGGAAACGTTTGAATTCTGGCAGCTTGCCTTAAGGTGATCCCATGATGCTGAGTCGGATGAACGAACCGTCCCTTCGATGGATTGATGCATGCTGTCGTCATTGTAGGAGCGGGAAGTCGCGGATCAATTCGACCGTATACATCTTTATGACCATCATGATCCTTATGACAATCTAGAATTCGGCCGGAATCTTTTCTGCTCCCACCGTTAGCCGGAGTCCTTTTGAAGACCTCCACTAATTCAGCACTATGCTTCATATGTATCTTGTTTTCGTCTCCTAGTGGAGACTTACGAAAGACATGCGCACAAGAAACCCAAGGTTTCAGGCCAGTGTCTTTTTTTGTCGGAGGGCAATGAGTCGCTTTAGGTGGCCACTCAAATGAGCGATCATCCAGGTCTCCCTTCAGTCCAAGGATAAATACACGCTTGCGTCGTTGAGGCACTCCAAAATCCCTAGCGTCCAGCACGACAGGTTGGAAAATCTTATAGCCAGCCTTTTCACCCTCGGCATAGAATCTGTCAATATATGGTCTGTGGCGCTCCCAAAGAATTCCGGGCACATTCTCCATCAAGAATATCCGGGGCTGAATCACCTTTACAAAGCTGAAATATGCGAGAATTAGCTCGTTACGAGGATCACCCACTCCGGAGTCTAAAATTCTGTGCCTCGAAAACCCTTGGCAGGGCGGGCCGCCCAGCAGGAGGTCGCAGACCGTTCCGTCCAGGCACTGTTGGCGGATGTGCTCTGGATCGTAACTCAATATGCTCTTTTCAAAGACCTTCGCGTCCTTTCCGCCGGATCGTCGAAGAATATTGTCCTTGTAAGTTTCAACCGCATATACGTCGTTCTCGATTGCAAAACTGATATTGAACCCCGCCGATATCGCAGCTAAAGAAAACCCTCCAGCCCCTGCGAATAGATCTACTGCGACGGGTCGATTCTTATGTTTCATATTCGAAAGTATCACTCTACTCATATCGTTCGTTGACTTCGACTTCAATTCGATCATTAGGCGCGCTTCTTGATTCCTAGCATCCGGAATCTTTGCCCACACGAATCGCGCAAAAGGTAAACCTAAGTCGAGCTACCAGTCAGCCTAGTCAGATAATCTCATTCGACATCCGTGTATGGAGTGGCAGTGCGACACCGTTTCGACCTCAGAGCCCCTCGAGTCCGGTATTTCTGCTGATCCAACACGGGTTTAGCACCGACTGGCAGCGTTAATAGCCAACATTCCGCGGCTCTCAGCTTAAACCCGGCCTACTACCTGTATAGTCTGTCCCCGATTTCCTTGCCACGTAAAGACACAGTTCCCTCGGGATCACCCTTACCAACTTTCCGCACCTTTATTGAAAAAGGGCGCCTGCGGACCTCGGCCGTAATTATCGCAGGGCGCTACTAGTGATAGCTCATCGATGACCTCATGGTCACACCAGTTGAACGCTTTTTGCACAGATAAGGGGGTTCCTTAACTTGTGGGACAATATACAGAGAAATCGCTCCGAGCGCTGCACCCTACCAGGCCAGAATCCCTCTGGCTTCCAACCGTCAGGGCGCCTGCTTAGTCACCAATTGCTCAAGTATTACGGGGCTAATATGTCGCAAATGTTAACCTCTCGTTGCTCGCAGTTTCTCGCTTTCCGATAACCCGCATCAGTTGCTTGCTGCTCTGACCCAAACTTCACGATGTTATTTGTTTTTATGGCGTTATAGCTGGGACACCCCACCGGCAGATGGTACACCCTCGAATTCCGATTACCTCGGATGTTCTCTGACACGGGCTCGGTATCAACCATTGATGCGACTCTCGGCGCTGCAGCAGTTCCACCCTTGTTCAGATGCCACTGCTTCAGCCCCGTCACATAGGGATTGCTTCGCCCCATGGCGCGCGCAATCCGGTCGTTACGCGTAAGCTCCCATTTCGATACCGGGTCTTCATGGTGCCAGGCCAGGAAAAGCTGTTGCTGCTGCCGGCTGAGCTTCAAGCCATAGTGGTCGTACATGTAAAAGTTGATTCGCGCGATATCACCGCGGATCTCTGGGCGAGGTTCAATGGCCCGCTGCTGAAAATCAATCTTTACCGGACACTGACCATGCCGATACGGCGTTGAAGGCAGGACGCCAAAGCGGAAGTTTGACCGGTCACCATTAACTTCACCCACCGCCGGCACCAGGTTATGCATATCCGCTTCCATTGCCTTGAATAAAGAATCATTGGCTGTGCAGTTATCTCGCCCTCCGGTGCGCCAGCAGGGCCGTTGCTGACCGAACGTATGAGCGGCTACCACATGCTCCCATTCAATGCGCTCAGCCCGCACTAATTGCGTTTGCTTTCGAACTTCATACCCACAGGACGGGTGATCCGGCCGGCCCGACGGGCCACCGGTCCAGGTTATCGCGCAGCCACAGTAAAAGGTTTCCGGGACATCGCCGTAGACTGAAGGCATCAGCTGCTTTGCCTGGGAAAAAGTCTTTGGAGCAGCTATAGCAACACTGTCGGGTGCGAGCAAATAGATGAAAAGAATTGCAAGGAGGAGACGTGAGATATACATCGGCAATAGGAAATCCATAAGAAAATAAAACTCTGTTGCGATGCTCGGCGGCTTTGAAATACCAAGGTGCTCCAGAGGAGATACGACGAGCAGCGCGACAGGTATTAGGCACTTCTTCGGTGTTTCTAAAACTTCGCTGTGAGATCAGGCCGCGCTAAATCATGCCAGGTTCATATTCATCATCAGTCAAAAACATAAAGCCTGTTAGCCCGGCGTTCTCCACGGCTTCTTTAATACTGCGGTGGACGATCAGTAGCATGATGTGTTCCTGTAGCCGGAATATTTTGTGCCCACTGAGCTTGTCCTCGTCGAAGCACATTGTTTCGATTTCAATGATGTTACCTTGAGGGCTTAATACAACGTCAGACTCTTCCATATTCAGCCCACTGATTATCCCTACGACGTTAGCCACTTTATAAGGCAGCTTCTGACCCGTGGATTCGTAGGTGACCTCGGCATCCAGGTATTGAACATTATCTACACCCATGCCAATCAATAACTCGATGAATCGTTTTGAAAACATTAGTGTTCTCGATGGGCCGTGTATGTCGCATGGCGGGAATTCACGCGGATCTTTGGCCTTCTCATCGACGGCCAGGAGCATTTCATACTTTTCATTTACGCCGGGTAAAAAGACCCCGTCGTTTACCATGACATCGGGCTGCTTCAACACCTTAACGGTGGGGCCTGCCCAAGGTGGATCGGCGAGCATGATAAAATAGTTCTTGTCAGTCACAATGATTACCTTTTGTCTTTAACGATTATTGAGATGGCTTCTAGATTGATTCACAAATGACCATTGTTATTCTGGATCATCTGCACTTTCGTGTTCAGCGATCTCGTCATCGGGCGTCGAGGCAGAGCCTATGACATCTTCCTTTGATTTCCCTTCCTCATATTCATGATCACCCCACGGCGCATCGGGATCAAGGTAGGAAGTGTTGTAGAGGTGATAAGCCTTCATTTTGTGCTTCGCCAAGCCGCGCCATATGGCACTCTCTTGAAGTTGCATGTAGTAAAGCAAGGTCGCTTTATCGGCGGTTTGTTCGTTATCGCAAAAATCTGCCTTGATCAACTTCCCGACTCGATCCAAATGTTCACGAACTTTATCAAAATACGCATCGGTATGGCCGCCCCGGTGTTTTTGAAGGGGTTTATTGTAGGCCCTTGCACGGGAAAATTGGATCTTACTATACGGTAGAAAAGAACAATTACTTCCCCGGTTAGGGTTGTATCCGGCCTCATTTAACTCCCCTGAAGTTTCATGGTCACTGACGGTCTTCAGCGCAACGCAATGGTGTGCGGCGGCCTTATATCCCCCGGTAATGCTAATGTTGGATTGCCACTCGGTTAAGGGTGGCATATTTGCGCCAGGGTAATAGGACGAGTAATTCTGAATGGAATAAGCGCGACCTTCCTTTTTAAGCATGCCCATGTCTCGCGCGAAGTTATGTTTACTTGCCGCTTTCTTCTTCTGATGATCCTTATGGCAAAAGACACACTTTTCAGTCCCGCCGGGCGGGATGATCGCAACGGATTCTCCAATCTGGGTCATTCTGATTTCCTATTCCTGATTCATTTCCAAGCAACCACCGCGCTCCGATAGGGACCATCGGCGGAGCAGTAAGCCAAGCTGGAGCATGCTTTTGTTTTGCTCATCAGCCCCAGCAGTACGGGACCAAAGGCGGCGCCTATGTCACCAAAGCAATCGGCGGGGTGCTTGATTGGCGTATTAGGAACGAAACGCTGAGAGTTACGCACCATCGCCACGCTGAGCTCTTTGCTAGCTTGGGACTCACCATTCATCGATGAGTAGACAGCATCAATCTGTACGCCGGGCGCATTGGCAAGGGCTTTTCGGAAGGCGGCCGCCAGTCCATCTCCTCGATAGGGTTCTTCTGAATAGCGATGCCCAGGCTCTTGCGCACTGGCTGGACAGGCAATATTCAACAGGGGTGATAGTTGATACTTCTGTACAGCGGTAGGAGAGGCTAATAACAGGAAACCTCCGGCGTCACCGGGGATGAAGCCATCTCCGGAGCCGTAGACTAGCAATCGATCCTCGCTATCCAGGATACTTAGCTGTTGCAAACAATATCTATAAGAATCCACCCCGCCAACCACGGCAAAATCACGACCTGTAGCATCGAGAAATTTGAATGCAAGCTCTATCATCTCAAGGCCACCTGCACGCCCGGTGTACGTTAGTTTGCTATTTGTAAGGTCAATATTGGCTTTCGATTGGATCTGTAGGTGCTTGAGAAAACTCGGGCGCACTCGATTGGAGGTGTTGGGCAGAACTTCAGGACACGCTAGAAAGACAGGTACCGGATCATTGGGTGTAAACCATTGCAAGCACTCCCGTAATGCCCGGGCTGCTATCCTCACCAGATAACAATGGTTCTCGCTGCATTTTTCAATAGCTGGATCGAGACTGCTATCAAGGGGATCTAGAGCCCCCTCGGGAATACTGGCGAACCGGATTGGCTTGTTACGTTTATTAAAATAATTTGACTCACCTTGGCTGCTAATACCAGCATTCACTGCGGCAGCGCTCATGGCGGTATTTGCGCCGATCGCCGTGATCATTCCCGTAGAGATAAGCGCCAGCACTGGTGCTTTGATTTCCATGCTTAATATCCTTAGAAGCAGCAGTAAGGTGAAAAGTGTAGCCGGTCATCTAGCCAAAATAAAGGGTTGACTCACAGCATCGACGTACGATCATGCGGAACGAGGGATAGAAATTTAAACTGCAGGGCGGGTGACTCTCAAAATAACTATAGCCGAATAAACGTTTGTAATCGCGTGTAATTCCGGCCCGCAGCCACTCCATGGTAAGAGTTTCGCTCTGTATTTATGGCTACTGCAACTAATTCAAAATTTAAAGCAAAGGCTTAACCCACTTTAATATTCGAATAACGGGAAAAATGAGGTCGCTTTATGGACGACATTGACTTAAAAGTTATCGCAGCTGTAGCAGGAATGTTAATTTCAGTTATTGCATTAATTAGAACTTTTGACATCGACAGAAGAGTCTACTGGGAGCCTTATTTCAAGGGGAAGTGGAAGGATATTGAGAAAATATTAACATCCAACAAATTCGCGAACGAGCAGCTACTATCACTAATTGATCGCGTAAAAGATAACAGCCTCTACGCATCCGCAGCCAACGAAGAAAACCTGGCAGGAAATGCACTTACAATTAATCTCACGTATGATAAAAGGATAAAACGCTATATTACGAAGAGCATAAAAATCAGAGAACAGATAAGACAATTAATCGAAACATATCGAGATTTGGATTTTCCAATGCATGACCTTACAGCGATAGTTCGTACGCAGCGATTTTATCTAAACGATAAGACAGATGATGAGAAAGATGAGACTTTTCGTCGAATGAAGAGTCGTGATACTCGCTATTTTAATGTGCTGAAAAAATATAGTCCATCCACCTATAGTTCCCATCCACTATCAAGTTTCTTTGAGTTATGGGAAGAAATAAAAGACAAAGAAATAAGCGAGCAGGATAGCTTTCTGGAAATAGTATACACCACAAGGTGTCAAGAAAAGCCATCGCATGAATTCATCAGAAGCACCATAGCCAATAACAGCAGATACAAAAAAGACCTTTCAAATACGATAAGGAAAATGGATTCGCTAACCAATAATCTAATATCTTTAAATACGAAAATTGATGCAATCATAGATTTTTATCGAACAAAATATTCCCCGGTTGAATAGGCAGCGGAATTTTTAGAATTTAAGAACACACCATTTTCCGTTAAAAAGATCAAGAAGAAGGCGGCCTCTCGGCCGCCTAATATCACTCCTGATAATCTTCCCACTCAACGCCATGTCCCTGGTTAACCAGGTTCGCAAGCCAGGTTTCGAGAAACGTATTCAGATTCTGCTTCAGTGCAGGGTCGACTCTGTTTCCATCATCGTACACTTCCTGGTAGATCGGCGGCATGGCCTGCTGAAAATGGTATGCCTCGGCCGTCTTACTACTTGCGTTGACCAACACCACCATCTCCGGATCTTGACATAAGTCGCCGTTCATCTCGAAATAGTGAGCGATCGATATCGCTTTATTGGGTAATCCATTTACACAGTCAATCATAGGGAGCCGTTCATAGACCAGGTCCATATATCCTTGAGATCTGCTTTTGCCACAGGGTCGCAAGCTGCCTTGTTCGTCGCAAATATTTAATGCGATTAATTGATTGAAATTACGTTGATAAATTGAATTGTTCATACGTGCCTACCTTAGAAAGAAGGAGGCATCACCCAACCGGCGATGCCTCCGGTTGGGAGTGTATTGGTCGTTAAACCGTGGCCGTGCTCGAATAACACGCCATGGATCGGATGGGTGTGTTTTCCTGATATTCGTCTGTGATCGAGAGTTCATATCCGGCAGCTTTCGCCGCTGTGGTAAACACGCCGCAATCGCAGTCTTCTTCGAGATAGGCGAAGTCTCCGTCCATGTAGCTACACGGGCTGATATCGCCCTGAACGTTTAATTCGTCCAACACTTGCAAAGGGACACGCAGCCAGCCGTGCCCAGGGTCGTGAAAAAATACTAATGAAAGGAATTTCATAGAGACTCCAGATCGTAAAACCCTGGAGTGCAATCACCCTGAAAGGTGAATACACCCTTCAGGGATCATTTAAAATTAAAAAGTGGTTAACCCTTCAGTTCACGCAATCCTTCTGCCAGTACCCACAGCGCCCGATTCAAACGAACATTCTGATCGATGCCTTGTACCGGCCGGGTCCGCTGGCGCCGACCACTTGCTGCATAACCTGAAAGCCCGCCGCGGATAAGATTTTCCTGCGCGCGATTAAACACTGTCCACAAATCAGAGCGACGATCTTCGGTCCGGCGCGGACGAATTACCTGTTGTTCAGTAATCGGTGCCGGCTTTTCTGGATCATCGTACTTCAGTGTCAACGCGGCGCGAGCAAAGACTTCGGCTTCGCCGTTGTCGAGCGTCACTGCGCGCATTGCTTCACGCGATTCGTGTACACGTTCAAAGCTGTTCAACACTTCGTACGCGCCCTCGATGACTTGCCCAGTGACGTCACCCTTGTGAGGCACACGCACATCCAGCAACTTGTCACCACACACCAACCCGTTCTGACAGACAAACCGAAACATACCCGCCAGCATCTGGTAACTGCTGGTACCGTCGTGCGAATTCAACATGATGATCTCATTCGCCTCGCTGCCATCAATTTGATTAGCATGGCGAAGCCGAATCATATGCTTGGTGAACTCGCGTCGATCCGAGTTCTTGACTCGCGTCTGGCACACCATAAAGGGTTGAAAACCTTCCTTCCGGAGTTCTGCCAGGACCGTTCCAGTTGGAATGTAGGTATACCGCTCGGATCGGCTGTCGTGCGGCGCTTCAGCAAAAATCGACGGAGCGACCAAACGAATTTGATCGTCGGACAGAGGGTGATTAGCTCTCAACATGGGTGAACCCGCTGAGAAGCGAGAAGATAATCTCATGATAGACTCCTTACAGAATAACCCTCCCATAAGGACGCTCGCACCCGGGGGTACTGAACATCCCCATGGGCGGCGTAATAGGCCTTACGGCCCAAGTTTAATTGACGTACAACTAATTACGTGCGAGCACGAGACAGACGAAACCAATTGCGCATATTCCCCAGGTTCTCACCGAAGGAGGTGCACCACTGCCGGCAGCGAGCTTTAAGCGAGGTATCGGGCAGCAACACCCAATCCAGCACGTTGATCCCGGCAACGGTTAGCGCCGTCTCCAACGAATGTATGTGTTGCTGGACACTGTCAAACAGCACCTCATCCGTCATCTCGTCGTCAACGCGTTTCACAACGAATACAACACTTGGTACGTTCAACTCGACAGCTTGTTTCAGGATCTGCCGTGAGTAGGTAACGACATCGCGTGAGGTTTCGTTCACGAACGCATCCATGTAGGAAACCTCGTTTTCACAGTCTACGTAGAGACAATAGATCATGTCGCTGTCCGAGGGCTGCGCACGCGCACGCACGTAATCAATGGCTTTACCAGGTCCGTCAATGACATTGCTTGAAGAACGTTTGATATGTTTAGAGTACGACATAGAACACTCCAGGTAATCCAGGAGCATACCCGGGCCCAGGGCCATGGATATGCCCTGGAAGGGTTAATGATCGACAAGCGATCGGAGACAGAGAAGTTGCCCTCTCAGTTAAACGCCAGGCGTCTCAACGACGCTGCGGTAATTACAGGCGCACGTACCGCGTTCAAGGTGCAACTAAAGGTAGT
>NZ_JBPYCU010000024.1:2219-55897 GCF_051846955.1 Cellvibrio sp. ARAG 10.3 | reverse complement strand
ACGCATTCACCCGGCTCGGGTGTTGAAGTTGGTAGCTAATCAACTTCTTCAGAGAGATACAAGGTCGGATTAGCGCAAGCGTAATCCGACACCCTTCTTGCAATTTCCGCAGCACAATTATTCGGCGAGTTTTCTTGTCGGATTGCGACGCCTTTTCAGGCGTCTAATCCGACCTACGGGGTTATTTTTTGGAGGGTTTGGGTTTAGCAAATTTTGTGGTGGGTTTGCTCTTTGCTGTGAAGCCCGCATTAAATTTTTTGGCACTTTCAAATTTATCGCCAAACGCTTTTGCGGCTTTATGCGGCTTGGATTTTCCGCGCGGATTGGCACGCGCACCGCTATTCGGTGCTGCGTGCTCAGCGGGAATCAATGCACCGGCACCGGACCCGATTAAATTTCCCTTGCGCATTTTTACCAACAGCTCGCGAATCACCGGCCAGTTCGCCGGGTCGTGATAACGCAACAGGGCTTTGTGCAAGCGGCGCTGATCCAATCCACGTGGAATGCTAATTTTTTTACTCTTATATGTCAGTTTTTTCAGCGGATTGCGTTCTGACACATACATCGCCGTGGCCAGCGACATGGGCGATGGATAAAACGTCTGCACCTGATCCACTTCAAAATTGTTCTTCTTCAACCACAGCGCCATGTTAAGCATGTCTTCATCGGTGGTGCCGGGGTGCGCCGCAATAAAATAGGGAATCAGAAACTGCTCTTTACCCGCTTCCTTGGAAAATTTATCGAACAGCCGTTTGAATTCGTAGTAGCTGCTCATCTTGGGTTTCATCATCTGCGCCAGCGGACCTTCTTCGGTATGCTCCGGCGCAATCTTTAGATAACCGCCCACATGATGGGTCACTAATTCCTTCACGTATTCCGGGTCCTGCACCGCCAGGTCGTAACGCAAACCGGAGGCAATGGAAACCCGTTTCACACCTTTGATCTGCCGCGCGGCGCGATACAGCGCTGTTGTGTGTTTGTGATCAGTGGTTAAATTTTTACAAATTGTCGGATACACGCAGGACAACCGCCGGCACTTGCTTAGCGTCGGCATATCCTTGCACGTCAGGCGATACATATTGGCGGTAGGCCCGCCGAGGTCAGAGATATGTCCGGTAAAGCCCGGCACTTTTTCGCGAATGTCTTCGATCTCACGCAGGATGGATTCCTGCGAACGGCTCTGGATAATGCGGCCTTCGTGTTCGGTAATCGAGCAAAACGTACAGCCGCCAAAACAGCCGCGCATGATATTCACCGAGGTTTTAATCATGTCGTACGCAGGAATTTTTTGCTTGCCATAGGCGGGGTGCGGCACACGCTGATAAGGCAAATCAAATACGCCGTCCAACTCGTCGGTTTCCAGCGGGATCGGCGGCGGGTTGACCCAGATTTCACGGTTCTCATGTTTTTGAATCAAGGGCCGCGCATTAAAAGGATTGGCTTCCTGATGCAGCACGCGCGACGCGTGTGCGTAAAGCACGGGATCTTTGCGCACCTTATCGAAGGATGGCAGGCGGACATACACCTTCTCATCATCAGGGATTTCGCTGCGATTTTGCAGCGGCATGGGGATAATGCGAATCGGTTGTGGTTCGTCGGGATTAATGCCGGACATTTCACCCTGTGCAGGGCAGCCCTGGGTCGTCAGCGCATTATCAGGATTTAATTGCGCGATCTGCGCTGCCATGGTTTCCGGGTCCAGCTGACGCAAGCCGACCTGCGAATTATTGATATCAGTTTGCGCCGCATCCACAACAGATTTGCTGTTGTGTTGGTACTCGTAAGGATTGGGTAACTTATCAATATTGCCCGGCCAATCGATGCGTGAAGAATCGATCTCCGTCCAACCACCCGGCGCCTCTTTTTTGATAACGACGGTGCCGCGAATACTGTCCAGTTCTTTAATATTTTTGCCCGCGGCGAGTTCATGGGCAATTTCCGCGATGGCCCGCTCGGCATTGCCGTACAACAGAATATCCGCCGTCGCATCGATCAAAACCGAGCGGCGCACTTCGTTGCTCCAGTAATCGTATTGCGCAATGCGGCGTAGGCTGGCTTCGATACCGCCGAGCACAATGGGTACATCTTTATAAGCTTCCTTGCAGCGTTGGCTGTACACCGTAACGGCACGATCCGGGCGCTTGCCGCCCTGGCCGCCGGGTGTGTAAGCATCATCCGAGCGCAGCCGCAAATCGGCGGTGTAGCGGTTGATCATGGAATCCATATTGCCGGCGCTGACACCGAAAAACAGGTTGGGTTTGCCAAGGACTTTAAAGGGTTCTGCGCTGCGCCAGTCGGGCTGCGCAATGATACCGACGCGAAAACCCTGGGATTCGAGGAAACGCCCGATCACCGCCATACCGAAACTGGGATGGTCCACATAGGCATCGCCACACACGATGATGATGTCGCAGCTATCCCAGCCCAAGGTGTCCATCTCGGCGCGGGACATTGGCAAGAATGGCGCCGGCTGATAGGTGGCGCCAGCCGGGCGTGTATAAGAAAAGAGATTTTTGGCAAAGCTATTCATAAGAACCCGGGAATTAACGACAGGGCCGCCGTTGCAGCCCCGAAAAATTGCCCGCTATTGTCTCAGAATAGCCCACCAGTAAACAGCACTAAAAATAACCAATTACCGCTTCGCTCCCCACCCGTAGGTCGGATTAGCCAAAGGCGTAATTCGACAAACCGCTAGATCATTTGCCCGCCTTTTCCTGCATCACCTTCTTGAAAAACGCCCCCTGCTCCGACGGTGTAAACGACCAGTCATTGATCATGGTCGGCGACCACTGCGGATCAAACACCCAGGCCGTCCAGGAGATGCCGCGCGTTTCCATAAACTCGATAATCTGCGGGCCATAACTGCCGTCGTTTTTCACCGGTACGTGCGCACCGTAACCATCCGGTTGCACCCAGCCCAACTCCGTGCAAATTAACGGATATTTTTTGCTGGCGAAGCCCCATTTCGCATCCCAGGCTTTAAAGAAATTTTCCTTCGTCGGTGGGGTGGGCTGTTCCTTTTGCGGATAAGGGTGGGATGCATAAGCCACGCCTGGACGATCAATCGGCGCATCGGCAACCGGTGTCAGGTCATAGGCCCAGTTAAAACCGGCCACCAGCGGAATAACATCCTTATCGATGGCATAGATAATATCGATCATCTGCTCATTCAGCGCCTTCCACTCCGCCCATTCCGCTTTGCCCCATGGATCCTGCAAGGTCGTCGGCTCATTAAATAATTCATACACCGCTATGGTGGGCACGCCCTGATAACGGTAGGCAATGTCGTGCCAGAAGCGGAAAGTTTCCTGCTTGTCGGTGTAATACATTGGGTGCTGGTAATTGCCGGAGGCGAGGAAACCGATGGAGTGCCAATCGAGGATCAGATACTGCTGGTGTTGGTTCGCCCAGATCACCGCCTGGTCGATCAGCTTGAGATATTCATCCTGCCCGCGCTCGCGCCAGGCGCGCGGATGAATCGGCAAGCGCACGGTATTGGCTCCCCAGTTTTTTAACTCCGCAAACAGACTGGCTTTCCATTGTTTATCTTTCACCAACTTATCCGGATCGGCCACGCTTACGCCGCGAAACACAAACACCTTACCTTGCGCATCGACAAATTGATGGCCCTTCACGCGAATAATATCCTGCTTGTTTCTCAGCTGACTTACGTCAAAGCGCCCGACTTTTTCATACGTCTTGCGATCACTGGACACCGGATCTTCCGCCTGCGCAAACACCTGCACAGCCAACATCACGCCGAATACGGCGAGTAAATTTTTAATAGATAAAAATGAACGGGAACACATGCACTTTCTCCTCGCGAATTGTTATTGGTATAAGGGCTGGAGTGTAGGAGTTCAGCAGCGAAGCTGCACTGTGACTTACATTTTTTAACGAACCTGGCTGGTATGCCGCCAGGTTCGCTATATTGGCGAGGGAATTTGAGGCTATTCCTTTGAGCACTCAGGGGGTTGCAAGGTGTCTGAGATACGCACAGAACAGTTGACCATGGCTGCATCCTCGTCTGAAAAATAGTAATCCAGCTTGATCTGAATACTGTTGTTCTCGATGGTGATACCTTCAACAAAGACGCCGGACGAATCTGAAAAGCGTCGTTTTTTCCCATCCAACTGAATGCTATCGATAGCGATACTGTCTATCAACGATACCGCTGGAACAGACAATAGCTCCAGATTAATCTGTGGAAGCAGCTCCATATTATGTTGAATAACCCTTACCAAGTGGTCGCCCACGCGGTGCGTTTCAACATGATCTACCGAAAGTGGAATAACAGGTTGTTTGTTTGCTGTGTCGGCTGAACAAGAAATACAGCAAGAAAATAAGAAAATGAATGCGGATAGCCTGGGTAGTTTCTTCATGATATTGGCTCTATTTCGAAGCGGGCGAGGGTGCTTTGTCAATAAAAGAAACCCTGCGTTTGAATCTATCGCTGGGTACGTTTTTCCAGTGGCTTTCGTCTTTGATTTTTTTCTTAAAGGTGACGATATCATTGTCAGCCACACTCTTCTGTATGATCTGTCTTGCTGAAGAGGTATAGTCACCACGAAACTTTAAATCAATTAATATATCTTTGATATAGGAATTTAGTTTATCCCAGTCAGTTTTTCCGTAAAGCTTTTCTACATCCTTCTTTTCACAGATTCGTTTAACCTCTTGGCTTTCATGGTTATAACTTATCTTGAACAATTTCTTTTGCGTGTCAGGGGTTATCTGAAAATCCAGTAAATCGTTATTGATCACAAAATCCTCTGCGCCTTTGCCAAACTTTCCTGCAGCTTTTACCAGTATATCAATATACGCTTTATCTACTGTGGCGGAAGTTAAATTTTCGCGAACTGTTTTCTCAGTTTCTTCTGAGATCATGTCCTCGTCCAATATTAATGCCGGATGCTTCTCTAGCAGTGTGTAGCTGCCAATGAATGTAAATCTTATCAAATCAACTTTTGGCGATCCTGACTGAGGCGATCACCGTTATTTGTCATGCTTTTGTGAGACAACGACGATGTAGTAATAACCAATCGACAGCGCCAGGATTACAGCACCGGTTGCATACACATAGTTGTAGTCCATTTCATTGTAGTCAAACACAATGACCTTTCGTGCGGCAGCCATCAGCGCCGTTGCAAGAACAATCTCTACGGCCAAACGGGAGTTGTGGTTCTCCTGCACGTAGAGCACCAGGTTATGGTAGATCTCAATGGCGATGAGCACGGCCATAAATGCACCGAAGGTTGCCAGGATATCGTTGATCTCAAGCAACAAAAAAGGTGGCTCTTTGAGTCGTTGGTAAAGCACATAAACAATATCGGCAACGCCCCAGATAATCACAAACACCATGATGATCGCTGTAATTTTGGCAACGTAGCGGATGATCAAACTCATGGTTCTGGTCAGCCTGGAATCTTCCCCGTGCATATTGATGCCCCTTTCAGCAAATGTTGCAGTGATTAAAAAATCAATCCGGAAACGTCACTCAATTGCCTGCATAACGCAGTCGTAAATTTAGCCGGTGACCCACACCAGCATTTCGTAATACAGCGGTATACCTATCAATACATTAAAGGGAAAAGTGATACCCAACGAGGCAAAGATGGCGATGCCTACATCGGCTTCTTTTATTGCGCTGCGTATCGCGGCGGGCGCTGCAATGTAGGAAGCACTCGCAACCAGTGAGCTAAGGATAAGTGTGGTGCCCAGCGGCATGTCGAGAAGCACACCCACAGCCAGACCCAACATGGCCAGAAAGACAGGCGCAATAAGCGCAAAACTGATGAGGCGCCAGTGGTGAAGAGGCAAGGGGTACAGGTGCTTGGAGGCGCACAGGCCCATCTCCAGCAAAAACAGGGCGAGCAGTGCTTTGAAAGCGCCAAGAAACAGTGGAGCGATATCGGCGCTGCCCTGCGGGCCGTAGCTATAGCCGATCAACACGCCACCGGCTAGCAACAGCACACCCCGGCTCGTCAGTGCTTCATGCCATACGGCTGCCGCACTGCCTTCGCCACCGCGAATACGTTGATAGAGCATGATGGCTACGACAATCGCAGGCAGCTCCAGAAGAACCAGGTAAAGCGTGGTCTGCGGGGAGATGGTCAGCCCCTGGCTTTCTGCAAATGCCAGGGCCACCGCAAATGTGCCGGCGCTGGCTGAACCATAGTGCGCCGCCACACCTGCGCTGTTGGCCTCGCTGAGTTTTACTGCCTTGCGCAGTAGCGGATAAAGCGCGAGCGGAATTGCAGCGCCTATCAAAATGACCACGACCGCTTCTGCGGCTAACTCCCAGCTTACCTGCCCGTGCAATGCCAGTCCGCCCTTGATGCCCAAGGTCAGCATCAACAGAATGCTGAGCGTGTCATAGGCCGCTTTCGGCACCACAAGATCTGATTTTGCCAGCCCGGCAAGAATACCTAACAGGAAAAACGCAACCACAATATCCGGCATAACCATCCCCTATGAGCCCTTATTTCATCGTGGCGGCAGTATGAAGACCTCATTTAATAAAAGATAATTAATGTCTATGATGGTAAGTATTTATAATTATCTATATAGGAGCGGCGCATGAATGTTCGCCATCTGACCTTTCGCTTGCTACAGGTTTATGTTGCCGTTATCCGGACGGGCTCCATATCCCAGGCGGCGGTGGATTTACACCTGACCCAACCGACCGTTTCCCTCCAGATAAAACGGTTAACCGAAGCCGTGGGTCATCCGCTGCTTGAGAACCGGGAAGGTTTGTACAAGCCAACCCTGGTGGGGAAGGAGCTATACCGCGCGGCATTGGATGCGCTGACCCGTTTTGATGACTTCAAGCTTTTTCTCAATGATGCGGAGCAGGGCAACCGAGGGCATTTCAGTCTGGGGATTGTCACGACGGCCAAATATGTTGTGCCGCGTTTGCTCAGTCCTTATGCGCAACAATACCCGGGTGTGGACGTCACACTGAATATCGGAAACCGTGAGACGATTCTTAAACGGTTTGATAATCAGCTGGATGATTTGTATCTGTTCAGCCACCCGCCCACAGGCAACAACGTGATGAGCGGGAGGTTTTTGCGTAATCCGCTGGTGATGATTGCCCCTGTGAATCACTGGGCCGCACGGCGTGACGAGGTGGATATTGCGGAGTTGATCAACGAACGTTTTTTAATGCGCGAACCCGGTAGCGCAACGCGCATGGTGACCGAGACCTGGCTGCGTGACCACAATATCCAGCTGACAAAAACCCTGCAAATTGAAAGCAATGAAGCGATTCGCCTGAGCGTGGAAACAGGCCTGGGTCTGGCGGTTCTTTCTGAACATACTTTGGCGCAGGCTAACGCAAACCTGGCCGTTGTGAATGTAAAAGGGTTTCCGTTGCTCAGTCATTGGTATGTCGTAAGGAGCGGTGATAAACGTCTTCCTGCGGCGGCAAACCAGTTCCTGAAATTCATGAATGACCATTTAAATGAGTGGGTGGAAGAAAAGTATGTTCAGAATGAGATTGCAAAGCTGATCTTGTCATAACGCTAACCGGTCCCTACCGATTAGCGTCAAGGCTTACGCCAGTAATTGCTGTAACAGCGCTTTGTAATCCATCTTTCCGGTGCCGAGTTTTGGCAACTCTGGCATCACCTGAATCTCTGCCGGTAGCATCAAACTTTCCATGCCGCCGCTAAGCAGTTGTTGACGCAGTTCAGCAGGCGTTGTGTCGGTAGAGTTGCCGGCGACGCACAGAATAATGCGCTCCCCTTTTTTCTCATCGCTCAACGCAACGGCGGCTAATTCAATCTCGGGGTTATCGAAGATATCCCGCGCTTTCTCTTCCACAGCGCCGAGGCTGATCATCTCGCCGCCGATCTTGGCGAAGCGTGAATAGCGGTCAACGATAGTGAGAAAACCGTCTTCATCCAGATGGCCTTTGTCACCGGTTTTGTACCAGCGGCGATTGTCGAGGGTGACAATGGCTTGCGCGGTTTTCTCTGCGTCGTTCAGGTAGCCGAGCATGAGCTGGGTGCCGGATACTAGGATCAATCCATCTTCACCTTGCGGTAATGTGTCGAGGGTATCGGGATCGACAATGCGAATACTGCTACCCGGTAAAGGCATGCCGACGGTGCCGGGCTGATTGCCTTTTTGCAGTTTCCAGTACACCGTATCCAGCATATCGGGAATGTTAACGCTGATAACCGGTGTGGTTTCAGTAGTGCCGTAGCCTTCAAAGATTTTTTTATTGAACTTCATTTCAAATTCACTGCGCACCCGCTCCTGCAATTTTTCAGCACCGGCAACGACGATGCGCAGCGAGTCGAGCATCAGCGGCTCAACTTTACTGTTGCGTGTGTACAAACGCAGGAAGGTGGCAGTACCGCATAAAACAGTGGCGCGGTAGCGGGCTATGGCTTTGGCGATACCGACAACGTCGGTTGGATCAGGGTGGCAAACTACGGGAATACCTTCGAGCATGGGCATCATGGTGGTGACCGTTAAACCAAACGAATGAAACGGCGGCAAGGAATTCATAAATACGTCGTGCTTGCGCGTATCCAGCACATCGCTGATCTGTTTGCAGTTGGCAATGATATTGCGGTGGCTCAACACGATACCTTTGGGTGTGCCTTCGCTGCCGCTACTGAATAAAATCGCAGCGGGGTCATCCAGTTGGCGTTGTCTGCCCAATAGCCAATAAATGACGTTGGCGGGTAACAATGAGAACAACATAGCGCGCAGCAAATCCCCTTTGCTTAACGCAGCTTTTACGTCTTCAAGAAAAATAATTTGCGCATCAGCCAACATGGTTTCTATCGCGATGCCGCGTTGTTCCAACTTGGCCATAAAGCGACGCGAGGTAAACACGGTCCTGATAGCGGCGGTACGCAAGCTCGCTTGTACCGCGGTGACGCTGCTGGTGTAGTTGATGTTCACGGTGGTTTGTCCGTTCAATAACACCGCCATATTGCTGATCAGGCTCGCGCTGGAGGCTGGCAATACCAGGCCGACATTGTCGTCGCCGGTGTAGCGGCGCATGGCTTTGGCAAAAGCCAGGGTTGCGGCGAGGGTACGGCCGTAACTGAAGGTCGTGCCTTCGCCATCCACCATAAAATGTTGGAAGCGATTGCGCTTGGCTGTCTTCAGCCAGGTTAAGGCTAGCGGGTCCAGATTGTGGGTGTGTTCTTCCCAGGCATCGACAGAAAGCTCGAATACTTTTTGCTTGAGCTCTGCTGTTTTGGTGGTGAGAGGCAAGGGTTTACCAAAGGCGACAATAATGTCGCGGCGGTTGCCGAGGCTGCGATCCAGTAACGAGGTTTCATCGCGCAACTTTCCAGCTGAACGCGAAAACGCACTGCCCCATAAACCGCGCAAATAGAATGGCACGATCACCGCATTCTCCACGCCTTCTGTCGTGCGTTCGTAGCCGGAGTGGAATTTACCTAAATGACCATTGCGGCTGATGGCGCCTTCGGGAAATAAACACACGACTTCGCCGTTGCGCAACAATTCATTAATACGCGTAAGCGCTTCTTTGCTGTTGCCGGAGGAAATCGGAATCATGCCCAAACGGCTCAGCAAGGGTTTCAGGTACCAGCGGTTATAAATCTCCCGTTGCATGACAAAACGCACCGGCCGTGGACACGCGATTTGTACCAGCGCCCAGTCAATCCAGCTGATGTGATTGCCCAGCAGTAACACCCCGCCGCGCGCCGGTAAATGATCAAAATGCAACACATCAATGCGATAGCGGTGTTTGAACAGCAAGCTCACCAGAAAACGCACAAACGAATGGGGTAACTGTTTTACCGTGTAGCCGGTACCGATGACCGCCACGACTGTTAGTAACCCGAGCAGCATCGCGCTGTTAAAACCGAAATACGCAAAGGCAACGGTAAGGCCCAGGAAGCTGAGCATGGTGACATTCTGCACCCAATTATTACCGGCTAATACTGTACCCAGTTCCTGCTCCTTGGCGTGATATTGAATCAACGCGTTGAGTGGAATCATAAACAAGCCGCCCATCATCCCCAGCACCGTAAAATTAAAAGCCAGGGCGGTATAGGAATCGAGTGTAGGCAGAAGTGCCAGGGTAATGGCGATGCCCAGGGCGCCGAGCGGAATAAGCCCGGTTTCGATATGTTTTTGCGAGAAACGGCCAGCGAGGATTGCGCCGATCATAATGCCTAACCCGCTACAGGCAAGCAGCCCTTGAATCACCAGCGTGTTGGTTTCGGCCAGGCGTGTTTCAGCAAAATCAGGAAAGGCGGCAAGCAAAACTTGTGAGATGGCCCAGAAGGTAGAAAGCCCGACAATAGACAACCAGATTACCGGGCGACCGCGCAGCGCGCGCAGGTTTTGTTGCAGGTAATCCAGCTTCACGTAATGCGAAACCGAAAACGTTTTTTGCGCGTCGGGCCGTGATTGTTGTGGCAATCGGTAACTCAATACCAATTCAATGCTGGCCAACAACACCAGCAGCCAACCCAGCGGCGCAATGCGTTCCAATATGGCGGTGGTGTTAGCTGTGCTGCGCTCCAGCAGCAGAATTTCGAACAAGCCGGAAAACACAAAAGTGCCTAGCAAAATACCCACAATCGTAATGGCTTGTACCGCACCATTGGCATGGGCAAGACGTTCGGTACCGACCAGCTCTTTGATGTAGCCGTATTTTGCCGGGCTGTAGATGGCGCTCTGGATGGCGAGCAGAAATGTCAGACTGAACGCCGCCCAGAACCAGCCGGCGTAATAACAGGCGGTGATCATCAAAGTAATAGCAACACCGGCCCAGGCGCTGAAACGCATGACTTTATTCTTGGGAAAACGATCCGAGAAAAAACCGGCGGGCGAAAACAGCAGGATAAACGGCAGCAGGATCAGCGCATTGACAATCGCGGTGAGGATGATCTGCTGTTGGCCGTCATAGACTTTAAACACCGTGTTCTGAATAACGATCTTGTGGCCGAGATCCACAAAGGCGTTGAGGAAAACCACCAGCAAGTACGGGATAAATCCGCGAATCTTGACGAGCTGTGACATACATATTCCTTTTTATGAAGGTGTGGCATTGAGACAGCAGCACTCTGCCAGACTGTATTTTTATCTTCGACCTTTGCATTCCATGTTGCGCTGTATAGACTCAACGGTATCGTTTAATGATACCCCCGGAGTTTCTTATGGCTCAAGTCGACGCCCTGGTGGAGACCCTCAAGTCCGCCCTGAAATCCCACAACCTCAAATACCGCGATGTCGCCCAGGCGATGGAGCTATCGGAAGCTTCGATCAAACGCCTGTTCAGCAGCCGCACCTTCAGCCTGCAACAAATCCAGCAAGTATGCCTGATGATGGGGATGGAAATCTCCGACCTGGTGCAACTCATGGTGGAGCGGCAAGCGCGCTTGCAGGAGCTGAGTGAGGAGCAGGAAGAAGAAATTGTGCGCGACCCCGGTTTCCTGATCATCACCGTATGCGTGCTCAACCGTTGGACTTTGGAAGACATGCTGCGCCATTACACCTTCACCGAACACGAATGCGTGCAAAAACTCGCGCGCCTGGATCGGTTGAAGATCATTGAGTTATTGCCCAAAAACCGCATCAAATTATTGGTCGCGCCCAACTTCAGCTGGCGCAAGAACGGCCCCATTCAACGCTTCTTCCTCGACACCATAGAAAAAGAATTATTCCAGGCACAGTTCGATAAACCGGACCACCGGTTGGTGGTGTTGAACGGTATGTTATCGGCGCAATCCAATGGCGAATTACAGAAAAAAATTGAACGGCTGGCGCGCGAGTTCGATCAACTGAATAATGCCGACGCCGGTCTGGCGTTGCCCGAGCGGCAGGGTTACACTCTGGTGCTTGCCTTGCGCAACTGGCAATACGAACAGCTGTTTAAATACCGGCGGATGTAAACCGCTTACCGGTTCATCCCGACAACAAGGAGCCACTATGGATCTCGACAAGATAGAAAAACTGAATGAGTTAAAAGAGAAAGGGATTATTACCGAAGAAGAATTCCAGAAAGGCAAAGCCCAGGCATTGGAGGATAACAAGCCGACGCAGTCCCTGGACTTGGGTAACATGGATAGCCGCAGCTACAGCATGATCATGCATTTCTCCCAGTTCTGCTGTTTTGTTCTGCCAGTGCTCGGCTGGGTGGTTCCGCTGATTATGTGGCTGACCAAGAAGGATGATGACTATATTGATCAGCAGGGGCGGGTGATTTTTAACTGGATTATCAGTGCCTTTATCTACACCATCGGCTGTATCATCCTGATGGTGATTGTAGTGGGCGTATTTCTGTTGTTGGCCTTGGTTGTCTGCTCAATCATCTTTACGGTTATGGGCGCAATCAATGCGAAAGACGGCGTGATTCGCAATTATCCCATGGCGATTCGTTTTATGGCGGTTAACGAAACACCGAGAACACCTGTGACTAAGTAACTCACCTTAAATAACCAAGTTGCTGGCTTGTAAGACTAAAAATTGACGTTCGCACTATGTGAGTTTGGCGTTAGGGCAGGGGTTTCGAAACCTTCAATTCATGGATGAATTGAAGGAGCTACAGGGATGTATTCATGCGTTTTCGAAACCCCTGCCCTAATGCCAAACGGACTACAAGGTCCACGCTTGAAAAGTGGTTATTTATGCAAAAAAATTATTTTCAATTGTATTTGGAATCTCAATGGCTTGGGTAAACAAACGAGCCGCTCCAGTGTGTTCTATCAACGCATCCGCCGCCAATAAAATGGCCCCTGCCGTCCAAGTGGTTTTTTCCCTTGGCCAAATCACTTTGTCACGAAAGTTATAGCCCGTCCAATAACCCCCATCCTCATCCATAAACTGATGCAACCAACTGAATAAATGCAGCGCACGGGCGTGGTCGCCGGCGGCGAGTAACGCCAGGGTCAGCTCGCAGGATTCCGCTACGGTTACCCAGGGTTCGTCACTTACGCAGCGGCAACCGATATTGTTTTCAACAAATAAAACCCATTTTTTATCGATGCGTTGTTGTGCCGCTTTGCCGCTGATAACACCGGTGAGGATCGGGTAAAACCAGTCCATGGAGAAGCGCTCTTTACTTTTCCAGGTGCGGTCAAAACATTCCGGGTGTTCGCGCAGGGTTTTGCCCAGGCGGGTTTGTGCTTTACGCCAGGCCGGTTTGGCGATAACCAGAGTGTCGGCGATGGCATTGGCACAGTCGAGGCTTTTGTAGATAGACGCGCAGGCGGTAATCAACGCGTCTTTTTTGGGCGCGCCGTCTTCCGCTACGGCCCAATAGATTTCGCCGGTGGGCGATTGATAGCGCAGGACAAAATCAATGGCTCGTTCAACACAGGAAAAGAGTTCAACCAGAAACGCTTTGTCATCTGTGACCAGAAAATAATGCCAAAGCCCGGTAGCGATGTACGCGATAAAATTAGTTTCGCGATGATTGCGATCCACCGGCTGATCGGCGTAGTAATTGGCCCACCAACTGCCGTCCGGTAATTGTTCTTCAGCGAGCCAGCGATAGGCGCGTTGCGCTCGCGCATGTTCGCCGCCGATGGTGAGCCCCATGGCGGCTTCAATATGATCCCAGGGATCGGCTTTGCCGTTAGAGAACCAGGGGATACAGCCGTTGGGTAACTGGGTTTGCACAATGTAATTCACCGTGGGCCGCAATAGCGACTCGGGGAAAAATCCTTTGCTCAATAATAATTCGTTCACGATTTATTAGCCTTGTCTGTTGCGCCGTGCTGAAAGTACATCACCACACTTTTTCCCAACAGCGGGTTCAAACATTTTTCAAGGGTGCGGGTCAGCCAGGGGCGCTGCATCAAGTCCCACACCAGCAGGCGATGGTAGAGTTTTATCAGGCGCGAGTCATCCTGTTTGTCCCACCATAAACATTTCAGCCACCAGAAAGGCGAGTGCAAGGCGTGGGCCCAATGGCGGTGGAGAAATTGCATGTTGTGCGTTTCCACAACGCGGCGCAAGTGCGCCGCTTTAAAGATGCGGATATGCCCGCCTTCCACTTCATGGTAGGCGCGACTAAGTTGCCAACAAATTTTTTCCGGCCAGTAACGCGGCACGCTGATCGCCAGTAAACCCTTGGGCTTTAACACGCGGCGAATCTCGCGCAGCACGGCTTCGTAATCGTGAATATGTTCGAGCACTTCGCTGCAAATAATTTTGTCAAAACTGTGATCGGAAAAAGGCAGACGCGTGGCATCGGCTACCTGCAAGGCAAAATGTTTCTGCGGATTGTCCGGTTGTGAAAACGGTATAAAACGTTGGTGTGCGATGCGCAAATCATCGGGATTCAGATCGATGCCAATGGCCGTCACGTCGCCATGCAGGTAAGCATTGATCACATGCCGGCCTTCGCCGCAGCCGACGTCCAGCACTCGTTCACCGGGTAGCAACGGAAAGTATTTGAAATCAATCGTTAGCATAAACATCTGCCGTTGGCGGTGCGGAAACGGCGGCGGGTGTGTGCAACTCGCTGTTGGTGTGCTGGCCCAACATCTGGCGATAATAAGCGGTCATTTGCTGCGCTACGACGGACCAGCTTAATTGCTGCAGTATATGTTCACGCCCCCGTTGCCCCAGATGCTCGCGCTGTTCCGGGTGGCGTAGCAAGTGGTCGAGCGCCTGATATAAATCGTCTGTATCACCCGCTTTGACCAGATGCGCGGCCTTGCCTACCACTTCGGGTAAGGCGCCGCCATCGCTGCACACCAGGGGAATGCCACAGGCCATCGCCTCGCCCGCTGGTAAACCAAACCCTTCATAAAGTGATGGCACTACTGCAATACAGGAGGAGGCATAAAAGCTAACGATGTCTTCAACACGAATGCCGGAAATAAATTGCACACAGTCGCGCAAACCCAATTGATGCAATTCCCGTTCGGTCGCGCCGTCCGGTTTTAATTTACCAATCACTAACAAGGAAATCTGCGGGTATATATCGCGCAATCTTGCCAGAGCTCGCAACAATACTGACAGACCTTTTAACGGTTGATCAGAAGATGCGGTGGTCATTAATTGCCAGGGGTTGCGTTGGATTTCAGGTCGTGGTTTGAAAGTATCTACGTCAATGCCGTTAGGGATGACTTGAATCTTATGCAGTGGCCGGGCGAAAGCATCGGCGATGTCGCGCCGCGATTGTTCAGAGACAGTGATCACATGCCGCAGCTGCTGCACCACGTTTTTCTGCATCGGCAAAAAGTTATACCAGCGTTTGATCAGCCAGCGGTGACCGGGACTATTGGCGGATGCCAAGGCCAGCTCCAGATCGCGCGTAATCGGATGATGAACGGTAGCCACCACCGGCAATCCCTGCTGTTGCAATGTCAACAGGCCGTAACACAGGCTTTGGTTATCGTGGATGATGTCGTAGTGCGTTTGCTGTTGCCGGAAATAACGCACCAGACGTCGACCAAAGGTATAAGGCTCCGCAAAGCTGCCGCTGATCTTGCTCCACCATTCGTACACGTCGGTAAACGAACGCAAGTGATGCCAGCGCAAGGCGCGAAAAGGTTTTTCTACGGCATAGAGATCAAGGCTGGGTAAGCGGATTAATGTCACTCGACTATCGAGTTCGGGATAAGGCGGCCCGGAGATCACATCCACCTGATGCCCCAGGTCAACCAACGCCTTGCTCAGGTAATGCAGGTAAATACCCTGTCCGCCGACATGGGGATGGCTGCGATACCCCAGCAGACAGATACGCAGGCATTGGCTGCCGGAGGCAACAGCGGATGGTGCGGCCTGGATAGCGGGTGCCGCCGGGTGTGAAACAGGGTAATAGGACATAAATAACAGCAGCGTCCGTCAAAAAAGGGGCGCCGCTGAATGCGTATGCCCGTCAAAAGCGTGCGGGCATTATAGGTGTGCTGCTACAGACAGACCAGAGCGGTTACCAACCATCAATGGCGGTGCGATTGGTCCGGGTGAAGGTGGTTATCGATAGGGATGAGTAGCGCCCCACCCAATGCAAGCAGGGCCAAACTGCCGACTAAACAAACAATCGCAATGATACCGGCGATTTCCATGATGTCCTCCTGTTGATGACGTTTAACGTATTCTGGAGCGGTTGATCCCTGGGCATATTGATCGGGATCAACATTTGGACAGATGGATAATGGAAGGGTTTAAAGGTCTGCGTCCTTGCAGCGTATTCTTATGTCCATGAGCCTCCCCCGCAGGTCGCCCCGCTAGAAAGAAGATGACAGCTTGAGACGAAAGCCGTTATCGAGGTCACCGGTGAAATATTGATGGAATTGCAGGCCGATATCGAAATAGCCGAGTTTATGGCCCACGCCTAGTACGCCATAAAGCCCGCCATCGATATCGATATCTTCTGAATAACAGTTGCGGCAACTGCTGATGCTGCGTTCGGAAAAGAAGATGCCGCTCAGGCCGCCGCGCACCACAAAAAAGCTGCTGTTATTAGCGCCAAATTTATACTTGGGGCCGTATTCAATAAACGCCTGGCCGCCGGTGGCGTCGGAGCTTTCGTAGTATTCATCGCCCCACCAGTCTTCTACATACTGACTGAATTCGTCATTGTCGTTGTAGAGGATGATGCTCAGACCGAGCGACAAAGTCATCTCGCTGTCGCTGGTGTAATACTCAGCGGCACCACCAATCGCCGTAAAATAATCCTCAATACCTTGTTCAGCTGCTGCTTTATCATCGATATTGATGTGATCGACATGGGCCGACCAGCTCCAGCCACTGGTGGGACCATAAGTGCGGCTTTCATACACATCCTGGGCAAGAACGGGTGTGGCAGCAAACAGCAAGGGCAGGGAGGCAAGACGGACGAAACGGAACAGTGTAGGCATAGGGACTCCTTTGGCGCCTGTTATTGAACGGGATACTAGTGCGAGAAACCTGTACCCAAGCTTAACGGATTTTCGCTGATGCACGCAGGCAATCACACCGATTAAGCCGCCAGCGGTGAATTCAGCAGCGCTTATCTATATAATTCGCGCACATCTGTCGCGACACGCCGTCATCCGGTTGGTGTGCGCATGCTGGAGTCATTTATGTCTGACCGTATCGCCCAAGTTACCCGCAACACCCTCGAAACCAAAATCAGCGTCAGCCTCAATCTGGACGGCGCTGGCAAAGGGGTGTTCAACACCGGGGTCCCTTTCCTCGAACACATGATGGACCAGATCGCTCGCCACGGCATGATCGATCTGGACGTCACCTGCGACGGCGATACCCACATTGATGACCACCACTCGGTAGAAGACATCGGCATCACCATTGGCCAGGCCATTGCCAAAGCGGTGGGCGATAAAAAAGGCATCCGCCGCTACGGCCATGCCTATGTGCCGCTGGATGAAGCCTTATCGCGGGTGGTGATCGACTTCTCCGGTCGCCCGGGGCTGGTGATGCAAATACCCTTTACCCAAAAACGCATCGGCCAGTTCGATACTGAATTGTTCTGGGAATTCTTCCAGGGTTTCGTAAACCATGCCGGTGTTACCTTGCATGTCGACAACCTGCGCGGCCACAACGCGCACCACCAGATCGAAACGGTCTTTAAAGCCTTCGGTCGCGCCCTGCGCATGGCGCTCGAACTCGACCCGCGCATGGCCGGTATGATGCCCTCCACCAAAGGCACCCTGTAAGTAAAAGGCACCTTGTAAGTAAAGGAGCGCTGTAATTGAAAGTAAATCGGCAATTTTGCCGCGTTGAACCAGAATTTTTTGATTAAACCTATGACCAGACAAACAGTTGCCGTCATCGACTACGGCATGGGCAACCTCCACTCCGTTGCCAGCGCGCTCAGTCACGTCGCACCGGACACGCGCGTCATCGTCACCGACGACCCCACCCAGGTCGCCGACGCCCACCGCGTCATCTTCCCCGGCGTCGGCGCCATCCGCGACTGTATGGCCGAAATCAACCGCCTCGGCTTCGGCCAACTCCTGCGCGAACAAATCGCCACCGGCAAACCGGTACTCGGCATCTGCGTCGGCATGCAAGCGCTCATGGAATACAGCGAAGAAAACAACGGCGTAGCCTGCATCGGCATCCTGCCCGGCCAAGTCAAATTCTTCGGCGAACACCTGCAAGACGGCGTGCCCCTCAAAGTTCCCCACATGGGCTGGAACCAGGTCGAACAAAACCCCCACCCCCTGTGGGCCGACATTCCCCAATCCAGCCGGTTTTACTTTGTGCACTCATACTACGTGCACGCCCAGGACCGCCAACTGGTCGCCGCCACCTGCGACTACGGCGTACGTTTCGACGCCGCCCTGGCGCGCGACAACCTGTTCGCCGTGCAATTCCACCCGGAAAAAAGCCACACTGCCGGCCTGCAACTGTTAAAGAATTTTTTACATTGGGATGGCAAGGCCTGATGAAGAGCCAGCTAGAGGCGATGGGGATAGAGGCCTGAAACTATCGGAGACAGGGATGTCGACGATGAGCCTCCATGGATGGATTCACGGCGTGTTTCAGGCCTCTATCCCCATTGCCGACGCACCATCACCAAACCAAACGACGAGATAAATTCATGCTAATTATCCCCGCCATAGACTTAAAAGACGGCCAATGCGTCCGACTCCGCCAAGGCCTCATGGACGACTCCACCGTCTTCTCCGACGACCCCGTCGCCATGGCCAAACAATGGGTCGACCAAGGCTGCCGCCGCCTCCACCTCGTCGACCTCAACGGCGCCTTCGAAGGCAAACCCATCAACGGTAGCGTCGTCACCGCCATTGCCCAAGCCTACCCTACACTGCCGATCCAGATCGGCGGCGGCATTCGCAGCGCCGACACCATCGAACACTACCTCCAGGCTGGCGTGCAATACGTCATCATCGGCACCAAAGCCGTAAAAGAACCGCAATTCGTCACCGACATGTGCAAACAATTCCCCGGCCACATCATCGTCGGCCTCGACGCCAAAGACGGTTGGGTGGCGACCGATGGCTGGGCGGAAGTGTCCAATATCCAGGCCAGCGAACTGGCCAAACGCTTTGAACAGGATGGCGTAAGCAGCATTGTCTACACCGACATCGCCCGCGACGGCATGATGCAAGGTGTCAATGTACAGGCCACCGTGGCTATGGCCCAGGCGTCAAGCATTCCGGTAATCGCTTCCGGTGGCATTACCGACATGAACGACATCAAAGCGCTCAAAGCCGAGGCTCACAAAGGCATTTGCGGTGCGATTACCGGGCGTGCTATTTACGAAGGCACGCTCAATATGGCGGAAGCCCAAGCCTGGTGTGATGCCAATTAATTGAATATTTTTGACAGGTAAACCATGCCACTCGCCAAACGCATTATTCCCTGCCTCGATGTCGACAATGGTCGCGTCGTTAAAGGCGTGCAGTTTCTCGATATCCGCGATGCCGGCGACCCGGTAGAAATTGCCAAGCGCTACAACCAGGAAGGTGCCGACGAGATTACTTTCCTCGATATCACCGCCAGCCATCAGGAACGGGATACCACGGTTCACACGGTAGAAAAAATTGCCGGTGAAGTCTTTATTCCGCTCACGGTCGGCGGTGGTATTCGCACAGTGGACGATATCCGCCGCATGCTCAATGCCGGCGCTGATAAAGTCAGTATCAACTCCGCGGCGGTGTTCAATCCGGACTTTGTGAAAGCCGCATCGGATCGCTTCGGTGCGCAATGCATTGTCGTCGCCATTGATGCCAAGCGTGTAAGCGCTGAGGGTGAAACCCCGCGCTGGGAAATCTTCACGCACGGCGGGCGCAAGCCAACGGGGATTGATGCGGTGGAATGGGCGGCGCGCATGGCAGGTTACGGGGCGGGTGAAATCCTGTTAACCAGTATGGATCGCGATGGAACCAAAAATGGTTTTGATCTTGGTGTGACGCGCGCGATCAGCGATGCGGTACCAGTGCCGGTCATCGCCTCCGGCGGTGTTGGCAATCTGCAACATTTGGTGGATGGTGTTACCCAGGGGCGGGCAGACGCCGTGCTCGCGGCCAGTATTTTCCACTTCCGCGAATACACTGTTCCCCAGGCTAAAGCTTACATGCATGAACGGGGTATTGAAGTTCGCCTTTAAAAAAAGGATGACCATAAAAAAGGGCGCTTATTGAAGCGCCCTTTTTTATGTGGATTTGGAGTCTGTTGTCGTATGTGGATTACGCTGCGCGGTACTGTTTAAGTGCCGCCAAGACCTGTGGTTCCGATGCACAAATGAAATCAATGAATTCACCCACGCCCACTTCTGCATCCTCACGGCTGTCGAATGGGCCTATATCCACACCCTCGCGCGTGCTGTAGTACCAATAACCTTCTTTCTTCAAGAAGCGGCCACTACGGGCGGGGACTTTGCCGTTTTCGCCTGCTCGATTGTTCATAGTCTGGGTTCCTGTAGTTACTATTGGCTTGATACGACTGAATACACAGCCAGTTGTGGTAGCCATCCAAGGCCGTCCTTGATAATTAAGTTAGGTCTTTTAGCTAAAATCACCACTAAAAGATTATAAACCTGCGTCCCTGAAAATGGATATATCGAGTTGGTATGTCATCTCTTACTACTGATAACCAAATTCCACGACACCTTCGAGCAGGCTGTGGATGGTTACAGGTTTCGGTTGGGTGGATGGCTGCACCCACAATTTTGGAGGTGGGGCCAAGCAGGAGGTTCCGATTTTTGCCCCAAGCTGTGATGGCCTTGGCATTAAATCAGAAGCAAAAACCAGTTCGACGCCATGGCTCGCCAGCAGTGCGGGTGCCTGCTCCAATACGCTTAGCGTCTGTGGATAAGGATGACCGATAGCGACCGCGCTGCCGCGCCGCTTGGCCAGTTGTACGGCCTTCATCAGTTGCTCACGGATATGTTCCGGGGTGCGGATGTTGTCAAGAAACACATCTCGCTTTAGCGAAGGAACGCCATAGGCTTCGGCGACAGCCATAGCCTGACTGGCGGCACTGGTTCGGCTATCCACAAAATACAGGCCGCGGCGGACGAGTTCATCCATCACCCATCCCATCGGGCCTGGCTCCTGGGTAAGCTGGCTGCCCATATGATTGTTGACGCCCGCGAGATGCGGAATCTCAGCCAGATCAGCGCGCAGGGTAACCATAAACTCTTCATAGTCCATACCACTTTCCAGCCCACCCTTACCCAAGGGCATGTGCCGGGTATTGCTCATGGGCGCGTGCAGGATAATTTCCTTGCCCTGCGCGTGGGCACGCTGGGCCAGTTCGCGGGTATGGGGTGTGAAGGGCAGGACGGCGAGGGTAAAGGCGCCGTCCAGGTCGGCGGCGCGTCTGCCGAGGGGGCCGTTATAGCCAATGTCATCGATGATGATGGCGAGTCGGGCGGCAAAGACAGGCTGGGCGAGGCACCAGAGCGCGACAAGGATACCCAACCGCCAGTTCACGCGGGCATCATTCCTGGGGGGCGGTATTCAATGTCGGGGTGTCTGCGTTGGACTCTGCCGTTTCGTCAGCTTCAGCGTCCAGTGCGGCGTGAAGCATGATGGATTGCTGTTGGCGGAAGATATGCAAGCCCTTGAGCAGGTTCAGTGCCTCGTGGAGTTGATTATCTTTGGTTAGCAATTCCTGGGTGGCGAGGCGATCCTTCTCGCGTTTCTGGCTGGTGCTCTCGTCGCCGCCACGGGTATTGCTCAGGTGGCCCGCCAGGTCTGCTTCGGTGGTTCCGCCAGCCGGTTTAAGTGCCGTGACCTGGGCGCGTTCAACGATAACATCCGGCTCGATCCCCTGGGCCTGGATGGAGCGGCCGCTGGGGGTGAAGTACAGCGCGGTAGTAAGTTTCACGGCGCGATCTTCGTTGATGGTAATGATGGATTGCACAGAACCCTTACCGAAGCTGCGTGTGCCCAGCAGCACTGCCCGCTTGTGATCCTGCAAGGCACCGGCGACGATCTCGGAGGCCGACGCAGAACCGTCATTTATCAACACCACCATGGGCAGACCTTTGGCAATATCGCCAGGCGTCGCATGGTAATTAACGTCGCTATTTTCCAGCCGACCTTCGGTATACACCACCAGACCACTGTCGAGGAAAGCATCGGCAACCTCAACGGAGGATTGCAATACGCCACCGGGATTATTGCGCAGATCCAGCACAATGCCGCGTAACTCCGGGTTCTTTTCCTGGTGTTCGCGAATCTTGCGCATCATGTCCTTGCCGCTGTTGAGCTGGAACTGGGCGATACGCACATAGAGATAATCGTTTTCCAGCAGGCGGGTGCGCACGCTCTGGGTGCGGATGATGTCGCGTACTATCTCTACATCGAAGGGCTGTTCCACACCCTTGCGCACGATAGTCATCTTCAGCTTGCTGCCCTTGGGGCCGCGCATCATCTGAATGGCATCATTCTGGTTCATGCCTTTCACCGGCTTGTCGTCCAGGCGAATAATCAGGTCGCCGGCTTCGATGCCCGCCTTTTGCGCGGGCGTATCATCAATCGGAGCGATGACTTTGATAAAGCCATTTTCCATGCCCACTTCCACACCGACACCGCCGAATTCGCCGGTGGTATTTTCTTGCAAGTCTTCAAAGGCTTTTTTATCGAGGTAGCTTGAATGGGGGTCCAGTTCGGCAATCATGCCTTTGATGGCATATTCCAGTAACTTGGCATCGCTGACCTCCTCCACATAACCGCTGCGGATATGGTCGTACACACGGGTAAAGGTGCGAAGGTCTTCCAGAGGCAGCAAACCTTCATCCTGCTGCGACGTTTTGGCATCCTTGGCCTGGATCGGCAGAGCCAGGCTGAGTAACGCCAGCAGTATTAATGAATGTTTGCGGTGTGCGTAAAGCATCGGAATCTCCTGCGGTATTCAGCTCCGCATTCTTATGTATCGGGTAAAAAGACGGTCAATCTAAAACAAGTTGCTGCCGCTGGCCAGCAGCAGGTGCACAGTTTGCGTTATATATCGGTTCGAGCAGCAAAAAAAACGGTGTAATCAACAATCAACGCTGCTTAATCTGTCAGGCCCGCGCCAGCCAGGTGGCTGGGTCAGTAGGTTTGCCGTTTTGACGGATTTCGAAATACAACGCTGTTTCTGCCTGGCCGCCGCTGTTGCCCACGCTGGCGATGGCATCACCCGCGCGCACCCAGTCACCCGTCGTTTTAAACAGGCTTTGGTTGTGCGCATACAAGCTTAGAAAGCCTTCGCCGTGATCCACAATCAGCAGTAAACCGTGCCCGCGAAAATAATCGGCAAACACCACGCGCCCGTGATGCACGGCAATCACCGGCTTGCCTTCGGCGGCGCGAATCATCATGCCGCTCCATTGCATCTGGCCGCTCACGCGCGGGCTACCGAACCGGTGGATGACCTTGCCATCGGTGGGCCAGGGTAACCGCCCTTTGCGGCTGCTGAATTTTTCATTGCCGTCAGGTAAGGGAACCGAGCCGACGGTATGGGTTACCTGTTGCAACAGCGCTTGCAAGCGTTTGCGGTCTTCCTCCATCTGGCGCAGTTCCTGATCTTTATCTTTCAGGGTGCTGTTGATTTTGGCCAGGGCCTGCTGACGATCCTGTTGGCGCTGCTTCAATTCCAGGTGGCGGGCTTGCAGCGCTTTTTGACTCTCATTCAGCTCCAGAGTTTTGGCGGCGATACGGGGTTCCAGCTCATCCAGTTGTTCCAGCGTGGCCTGATACGCCGCCAGCTTGTCAGCGCGTGCGGCAAGAAAATATTGATGGTATTTAAGCAGGCGACTCACCCGCTCCGGTGACTCCTGATTGAGTAATAACTTGATCTGGCTTTGCTGGCCAAGCTGGTACGCCGAGGCGACTTGCGTAGCAACCTCTGACTGTTGTGAGCGCTTGGCACCTTGCAGGGTTTCGCGCTGCTGTTGCAGCTCCTTGAGCTGGTTGTTCTGTTGTTTCAGGTCGCGGTTGATCTGCTCAATTTTTTTTAACAGCTCACCGACTTCTGTCTCGGACTTTTGCAGATTTTTTTGTAGCTCGCTGCGCTCACCTTGAATAGATTTCAATTCCTTCTGCAATTGCTGGATGTTTTCCTGCAAGGCTTTCATATCTTGCTGTTGGTCAGCGAGGCTGGCAGACGCCAGAAAACATAGCAGAGCGACGGCGTAAACGCGGAAGTTGAAGAGAATGGAAATTGATGAATACCTGCTCATGGAACCAGTTCCTGCGGAGAGAAGCCCGGGCCGCAATGCGGCCCGGATGGCATAGCAGTTGTTTTTATTAACAGTCTTTCGCGCACCGCATCACTTTACAGTAATGAGGTTGCGCCCGGTCATCTCGGCAGGCTGCGGCAGTCCCATCAAATGCAGCATGGTGGGCGCCACATCAGCCAGGGAGCCGCCATCGGCGATGGTCACCTGACGCTGGCCGCAGTAGACGAAGGGCACCGGCAAGGTCGAATGCTGCGTGCTGACCTGGCCTGATTCTGCGTCGAACATCTCTTCCACGTTGCCGTGGTCGGCAGTCACCAGGGCTTCCCCGCCGACTTTTTCCAGCGCGCCCAGCACGCGGCCCAGGCAAATATCCAGCGCCTCTACCGCTTTTACGGCGGCTTCAAAGATACCGGAATGGCCCACCATATCGCCGTTGGCGTAGTTGCAGATAATCGCGTCGTACTTGCCGGACTCAATCGCGGCAACCAGTTTGTCGGTCACTTCCGGCGCGCTCATCTCCGGCTGCAGATCATAGGTTGCCACCTTGGGTGACGGTACCAGGATACGGTCTTCGCCGGGATACACGGTTTCCGTGCCGCTGTTGAAGAAGAAGGTCACGTGTGCGTATTTTTCGGTTTCAGCGATCCGCAACTGGGTTTTGCCCTGGTTGGACAGGTATTCACCGAAGGAGTTGGTAAGGTCTTCCGGCGGAAAAGCAACGGGTGCCTTGATGTCCGAAGCGTATTCGGTGGTTTGGACAAAATGGGCAATCTTCGGCGCTAACTCGCGCTCAAAGCCATCGAACTCCGGTTCGATCAGTGCGCGGGTAATCTCGCGGGCGCGGTCGGGGCGAAAGTTCATAAAGATCACTGAGTCGCCATCCTGGATGGTGCCGGCTTCTTCGCCTTCACCGCAGATAACGGTGGCCTTCACAAATTCATCATTCTCATCACGCGCATAAGCGGCCTTGAGCCCTTCGACGGCCGTGAGCGCATCAAATTCGGCCGCGCCGGTGACCATCACATCGTAGGCCGCTTTTACACGGTCCCAACGATTGTCGCGATCCAGCGCAAAGTAGCGGCCAATGATGGAAGCCACCTTGCCCACACCCAGTTCGCGGAACAGATCTTCAGCTTTTTGCAGGGAAGCTTCTGCGCTGCGCGGCGCTGTGTCGCGGCCGTCGAGGAACGCGTGCAGGTAAATCTGCTTGGCGCCGCGCTGGGCTGCCATTCGGATCATGGCGTAGATGTGGTCCTGATGAGCGTGAACACCGCCATCGGATAGCAGGCCGAGAATATGTACGGCTTTGTCATTGGCGACAGCAGCGTCGATGGCTTCGACGTACACCGGATTGGTGAAGAAATCGCCGTCGCTGATGGCTTTGTTGATGCGGGTGAGGCTTTGGTAAACGACGCGCCCGGCGCCGAGGGTCATGTGGCCAACTTCGCTGTTACCCATCTGGCCTTCCGGCAGGCCGACATCCAGACCGGAGGTGGCAATGAGGCTTTTGGGATTATTCGCCCAGACCTTGTCCCACACCGGGGTGTTTGCCGCATAAATTGCGTTGTGTTCGGTCTTTTCCGAATGGCCAAAGCCGTCGAGGATAATCAATACGAGGGGTTTTTTGGTCGCGGTCATACTCAGTCGTCGCTTCTACAATCCAGAGGTGGGGGAATTATTCAGGAATTTGCCGACATCAGGCTGCTATTTCATCGTCTGCTGCCCATCGGCGAGTGCGGCATATTCTAACCGGTTAAGCCAGTGAACACTATGACAATGACTGAGAAATACCCGGTGCATGGTGTATACTGCCGCCCTTCTTTGCACCCTGTAACGGATATTCGGGTCATCGTATTAGGTGCGGTCCATGTTACCGGGATTGGGTGTCCGGGTCCGTTTGAAAAAATTTATCTGCAACAAATAGCGCATCTATCGCTTGATATCCATCGACCTGCCTCCACATCCAGCGCAGGCTTATCGCTGTCAACGATGATGACAAGGTGATGCGACCTGTTGCGGCTCTTTTGTTAAAGGAATCTGTAACCTGTGAATTTCTTTGTATTTATCAGTCAGGAATGGCTGCTGGTCAGTACGCTGGTGGTGTTGATTTATATCTACGCCTGGCGTGAACGCATCAAGAGTGGTCGCCCCATCTCCGTGCACGAAGTCACGCAATTGCTCAACAAGGATTCTGCCGTGCTGCTGGATGTGCGCGACAGTGCAGAATTTAAAGCGGGCCATATTGTGGGTGCTATCAATATTCCGTTCAGCAAGGTTGCCGCTGAACTGGATAAGTTGGAGAGCTACAAAAGCAAGATCATCATCGTGGCCGACAAGCTGGGTCAGCACGCCGGTAGTGTTGGGCGGACGCTGGAAAAGCAGGGCTTTGTTGTGCGTCGCCTGTCCGGTGGTATTGCGGAGTGGCAAGCGCAGAATTTGCCGCTGGTAAAAAAGTAGTCGGCGTGAGAGGTCACCATGGCGCGGGTTTTGATGTACACCACAGCAGTATGTCCCTATTGCAATAACGCCAAAAAATTATTGGCGCAAAAAGGCGTAACCGCAGAAGAAATTCGCGTCGATCGTGAGCCTCATCTGTGGCAGGAAATGATGGAAAAAAGTAAACAGCGCACGGTGCCGCAAATCTGGATTGGCGACGTGCATGTCGGCGGGTTTACCGATTTGTGGGCGCTGGACAAAAACGGCAAGCTGGATGAGTTGCTGGCGAAATAATGTTTGCCGCTGATCGCATCCGCTTTTAATCTTTCAGAAACAGCAATCAATAGAGTGCATTATGTCCGAAGAAAATAATTCACAAGAACTTAATAATCACGAGCAGGCCGGCGGCCCGAATTTTGCCATTCAACGTATCTTCCTCAAGGATATTTCCTTTGAAACCCCAATGGGCGTTGAAGCCTTTACCAAGCAATTCAAGCCGAATATCCAGCAGGATTTAAACGTGCAGGTCAATCAGCTGGACGAAGGCACCCACGAAGTGGTACTGCTGCTGACCATCACCGCCAAGATTGAAGGTCGCACCGTGTTCCTCGTGGAAGTAAAACAAGCCGGCATCTTTGCGATCTCCGGCTTTGAAGGTATCCAGTTGAGCCAGGTGATCAATACCGCTTGCCCGCAAATACTGTTTCCTTACGCGCGCGAAGCCATCGACAGTATTTTGAATCGCGGTACTTTCCCGCCATTAATGCTGGCGCCAATTAATTTTGATGCCGTGTTTGCCCAGGCCGTGGTTATGGCCAAGCAACAAGCTGAAGCCGGCAAAGAAGCGCCCGCCACAGCCAATTGATTTTTTGTTATCGCAGGCAGTGGTTTGCTGCCTGCGTGCTACACTTTTTGGCAATCCTGAAACGATAAACAAGTGAAACGATGAACAAGGTTCTTTGTTGATCGAAAAACCTGCCGCTGTCATTCAACACTCTGCGTGAATGCCCTCCGTTGAGGGTGGGCGGTACATGATTTACCACTGCGATCCGGTGTCGATGTCATGTTCAATCTCTCCCGTAAAGAAACCGCTCACGCCAGTCATATCGCCGCTATCGATCTTGGCTCCAACAGTTTTCATATGATCATTGCCCGCTGGGACAACGACCAGTTGATCCTGCTGGATCGCCTGCGTGAGCCGGTGCGCCTCGGCTGGGGTTTGCAGGCCGATGGCAGTTTGAGCGACGAAGCGCGCGAAAAAGCCATGGCCTGTCTGGAACGCTTCGGTGAGTGTTTGCGCGAATATCCCTCGCGCAGTGTGCGTATCGTCGGCACCAAAACCCTGCGCAGCATTACCGATTCGCGTCAATTTTTACAGGAAGCCCAGGTGCGCCTGGGGCATCCGGTGGAGATTATTTCCGGCGATGAAGAAGCGCGGCTGGTGTATTTGGGCGTAGCCCATTGCATTGCGCCCGGCGAAGGGAAACGGATGGTGATTGATATCGGCGGTGGCAGTACCGAAATCATTCTGGGTCAGGGCATGGCGCCCTTGTTGAAAGAGAGTTTGAGCATGGGTTGTGTTGCCATCGCCAAACAATTTTTCTTTGACGGCAAAGTGACCGACAAAGCGATCAAAAAAGCGCGCATTGCCTGCTTGCAGGAACTGGAGCCGGTGAACGACCTGTTTGTTGAGCAGGGCTGGCAAGAAGTGCTCGGCGCCTCCGGCACTATCAAGGCGGTCGCTAAAGTGTGCCAGAGCATGGGCTGGAGTGATGGCACCATTGAGAAGCAAAGTCTCGACATCATCGTGCAGATGTACCGCCAGCACGGCAACACGGACTTAAAGATCTCCGGCTTATCTGATGATCGCCAGGCGGTTTTTCTCGGCGGTGTCATTGTATTGAGCGCACTCTTTGAAAGCCTGCAGCTGGATCAGATGACCGCTGCCGATTGGGCATTGCGCGAAGGCCTGCTCTATGACCTGAAAGGGCGACTCGAAGATCACGATATTCGCCAGGCCAGTGTCGATGCTCTGGCCAAACGATTTCATGTGAATCTGGAGAAAGCCGAGCGCGTGGAAAAAACCGCGCTCATGTTACTGGAACAAGTGAGCGATAGTTGGGGATTGAATGTTGATGAAGCGGGTAAACTGCTGCGCTGGTCTGCCCGTTTGTATCCGGTAGGGCTGGATATCGCTCACAGCGACTACCACAAACACAGCGCATATATTGTTGAGCACGTTGATATGGCCGGTTGCTCGCGCGCGGAGCAAAAGCAATTGGCGGCGCTGGTGTTAGCGCATCGGAAACGGTTTCCGGTCAAACAATTTCCGTTGGAAAACATCGCGCTGTTACAGGTGGCAATCCTCTTGCGCCTGGCGATTATCTTTCACCGCGGGCGCAAGAAAGAAGGGCGCTTGCCGATTAAACTTCGCGCCAGTAATCACAAACTGAAACTCACCTTGTCGACGGCCTGGCTTGAAGCCAATACCTTGACCCACGCCGACCTTGAAAGTGAAGCCCAGCATCTTGAAGAGATCGGTTATCTTCTGGATGTCATTGCGAACGGCGATTAGCCTTCTTTTTGATGCCCCGCTATTTGATAACGGGTGTGGTCCAGCGATCCAGCAGTATCGCCTGCACATCAATCAGCTCTTCGCCTTCTTGGGGTTCGGTGATCACGTAATTGCCATTTTCCTGCAAAATCCAGGCGTGAGTGTTATCGGCCAGGTATAGCGTCAAATCTTCCATGATACGATCGCGAATTTTTTTGCTCTTGATGGGAAAGCAGGTTTCCACACGGTGGAACATGTTGCGACTCATCCAGTCTGCACTGGAACACAATAATTCCGGATTGCCATTGTTCTCAAAGTAGAAAACCCGGCTGTGTTCCAGAAAGCGCCCGATGATGGAACGCACGCGGATATTTTCCGACAAGCCTTCAACGCCGGGACGCAACTGGCAGATGCCGCGTACAATTAGATCAATTTGCACACCAGCTTGCGATGCGGCGTAAAGTTCATTGACCAGTTCTTCATCGTAGAGCGAATTCATCTTTGCAATAATGCGCCCCGGCTTTCCTTGTTCGGCATGTTCGCGCTCGGTACGAATTCGCCTGACGAGTCCTTTGTGCAAGGTAAAGGGTGCGTACATCAAAGCGTCCATCTTCGACGCTTTGCCCATGCTGCTTAACTGCAAGAAGATGCGATACACATCATCACCGATCTCTTTGTCACTGGTCATCAAACCGTAGTCGGTGTAAATCATGCTGGTCTTGGGATGGTAATTGCCGGTGCCCATATGCACGTAGTAGCGCACTTTACTGTTCTGCTCCCGCCGCGCCACTAACAACATCTTGGCATGGGTTTTATAACCCACCACGCCGTAAATCACGTGAATACCGTAACGCTGCAAGCGCTCCGCCAATGCCACGTTTTGTTCTTCATCGAAGCGCGCACGCAGCTCAATAATAGCAGTGACTTCCTTGCCGTTTTTAGCAGCGGCCACCAGCGCGTCAACCACCGGCGAGTTGGAGCCGGTGCGATACAAGGTCTGCTTGATTGCCAGCACATGGGGATCGGTGGCCGCTTCGCGCAAAAAATCCACCACGCCCTGGAATGAATCAAAGGGATGGTGCAACAGAATGTCCTGTTTTTGCAGTGCTTCAAAATAACTGTTGGACCGCTTGGGAAATTTCGGCATCGCCTGTACGAACGGGGTAAAGAAAAAGCGGCTGTCTTTTACCAGATCGAACAGGTCGCTGAAGCGGTTCAGGTTCACCGGGCCATTGATGCGGTAAAGATCGCGCTCTTTGATTTCACAGCGGTGCAATAAAAATTGCTCCAGCTCGGCAGGACAGGTGTCTGTCAATTCAAGCCGCACTTCATCGCCATATTGGCGGTAAGCGAGTTCGCCCTGAACCGCACGCAACAGATCTTCGGTTTCTTCTTCATCGAGAAAAATATCGGAATTGCGCGTGAGGCGGAATTGGTAACTGTCGATTACCGTCATGCCGACAAAGATTTCCGCCATAAAGTAATGAATGATTGACGACAGGAAAACAAATTCGCGACCTTCGCTGGCCAGCTCCGGCGGCAGTTCAATGATGTGTGATAACGACCGGGGCACCTGCACAATTGCACGCCCGGAGTTGCGCCCAAAGGCATCTTTGCCATCGAGCTTGACGATAAAGTTCAGGCTTTTATTAAGAATGCGCGGAAAGGGGTGAGCCGGGTCCAGCCCGATAGGACTGAGCACGGGCAGCACATCGGTTTCAAAATAACTTTTCAGGTATTTCACCTGTTGGCTGTTCCATTCCTCCCGCCGCAGTACGCGGATGCCGTTTTCGCGCATCGCCGGAAGAAGTGCCTGGTTGAGGATGCGATATTGCTCTTCCACCAGCCGGTGAGCCCGCTCGGAAATTTCGGTCAAGGTCTGGGTTTGGCTCAGCCCATCGGGACCGGGCGGCGTCTGGGCGTTGAGCTCAATCATCTCCACCAGCCCGCCGACGCGCACTTCAAAAAACTCATCGAGGTTGGTGGAAAAGATGCACAGGAAGCGCAAGCGCTCCAGTAACGGCAGGGATTGGTTGTAGGCTTGATACAACACGCGTTTGTTGAACTCCAGCAAGCTCAGTTCGCGATTAAAGAAAGCGTCGGACACCATGTACCCCTATGACAAGTAGCTTTTTGCGCCTCAGATTATGACGGGAATGTGACAGTTTTAAGACAGCGGAGGTATTTTAAAGATAGCAGAGCCACGCGGCATTAGCGTTTGAGGGTGTGGTACGAGTGAAAGGTGGAAGCCGTCCCTGGTCAAGCTGTTTTAACGATCCTGCACTAGTAAAGCTGCCACAGCTGGTTGCCGCCGCCAAAGTAATCCCACTGCTGGATATTGGCACCGTCGGCGGTGGAGTTGCCAGCCACGTCCAACGACTTGCCGCTCAACACCGACAGGATGCGGTACACGTCGCCCACCGGCTCAATGCGCCAGCGCTGGTTGGCGCCGCCGCCATAAGTCCACAGATGGATATTCGCCCCGTTGGCGGCGGAGATATTGGCTACATCCAGGGCGCGTCCGCTGTGCACAGCTTCTATACGATATTCACTGTTACCCAATGCCGTTACCTGCCAGCGTTGGTTGTCGGCGCCGGTGCGGGCCCAGAGTTGCACATTGGCGCCGTTGCTGGTGGAGACGTCCTGCACATCCAGACTTTTACCACTGCCCACATTGATGATCTCGTAAATTCCGTTGGTAATGGCACCATCGCCAGGGCCGCCGGGGTTTGTGGTGCCGTTATGTTTTACTGCGTCGTAAAACCCCTGGTGCCACTGGAGGCCAGCACTGCCGTTGGCGATGTTGTTGCGCGCGAAATCCAGCATGCCCTGATAAGCACCGGCCGGTGGCGTGCCGCCGTTGTTGATGAAGTTTTTCACCTGGTTATAGATGTTATTGGGATGCACAGTCCAGAGCGTACGGTCGTGAGACATCTTCTTAAACGACCAGGGGAAATGCCCGGCGATATTGTTGATTGACCAGTCGGTTGCGGTGCGAATGATCTCATTGGTGTCCTCGCCGTATTCGCCGAGGATCAGCGGAATATTCAAGCGATTGGTGATGTCGTCCCGCGTGTACATATCTGCCAGCGCGCCGGCATTGCCAAACACATAATGGTGGGTTTCATAGACGAGGTTGTTGTCCCAGCGCGTCGTCACGCCAGTGGCCGCCTGGGTCGCAGGATCAGTCCAGTCGAGTACCTGCAATTGCGACGCCCACCAGCCGCCTTCCGCCACGATGATGTGGTTGTTGTCTACCTCGCGAATCGCGTTGCGCAGCTGGATCAATGACGGCAGCAATTCATATTCGCGGCCCGGCGGCAGTACCGGTTCATTGATCAAGTCGTAACCCCAGATCATGGGTTCGTTCTTGTAACGGTTGGCGATGTGGCGCCATACCTGACGGGCGATCTGGATGTTGTTGCCGTCCCAGAACTTCACGGAATCCCGCGGTTGGCTGGCGTTGGAATTCAGATTGTCGCTGTGATCGCCGGGGTTTTGATAACCGGGCGCGGCGTGCATATCCAGCAGGATATAAACACCGTGGGTGCGGCAATACTCAATCAAACGGTCGAAATACTGGAAACCGTGATCGCTGAGCTGGCCGTTCTGCCAGAACATGTTGTAGTGGAAGGGCACGCGCACCGAGTTAAAACCCAACCCGGCCAAATCAGCGATAGCCCGCTCATTCACATAATGCAGGCGCCACTGGTGTTCAAATTCCCGCGCATTATCCATGCCGCCCAAGGCGCTGCCGAGGCTGTTGAGGAACTGGGTATGGGTTCGGTAATTGAAGTCACCCATCATCAGATAGCCTTCCCACAGCAACCAGTTGCCGAGGTTCATGCCGGTGAAATAGATTTCGTTGCCATTGCCGTCTAGGATGCGCGTGCCCTGGGTATGTACAAATTGGCTGTGAGCGGTGCTGGCAAACAGCATCAGCGTTAACAGGATGACGCCGTAAAGACGGCGGTGCAAAGTGAAAAGAAGAGGGTGTAATCGAGACATAAGGTGTTGCTCCAGTTAGACGTTATTGTGGGAGTGATGCGCACACCGGATGGTGGCCAGGGAAAGTCTATGGAGTTGGAAGAAGGGCGTCGTTCGGGTGGGGGTTGTAGAACCTTGAAAGATCGCTGGTGGGCGTTCGGGGGTTGGGGGCTTAGCCGAACCTTGGGGGGCAAAGTGGGGCAAATAGATTAATGGGCGGATGAGTATTACTTGGCGAGTACTACTTGGTGGGTTTTACTTGATGGGGATTTGTCGGATTACGCCGCTGGGCGGCTAATTCGACCTACAGGCGTTGTGTGCCCCGTCCCTGGGTACAAGGCATTATTTACATTTGTAGACGGCGAAGGTTTGGCTGCCGTTTTCAACAGAAGACGTGGGCACCACGGTGTCGCCGCCGAAGCTGGCTGCTTCATTGCGCGCCAGGTTGGCCAGCTCAGTGGCTACCTTGTCGGCGTTGCGGTCAATCGGGCCGACGCTGGCTTTCACTTTGACGTTCACATTGCGCAGTTTTTCGCAGTTGCGCACGTTGGCCATATTGGCCACTGCCACGCCGGTGCCGTTATCGCTCACCTTTACCCAGGTACAAGCGCTGCTCAGGGTGGCTATCGCCACGACAAATAATAATGACTTCATGCAAAACCTCCTCGTTATAGATTGTGTAATTGCCGGATTGAAACCCCGTGCCAAAACGCTGCACACGATAGCGCTTGCCGAAAAAAATACCAAGGGGTTAAAGGGACTTGCCACATCCGTTGTAGGCTCTGCCATCCAACAGAATGCGCACCTCCTGACTGAATTGCATACCGCTCATGCTGTCCTGGCAAGGCTTGGTTTCGATGGTCAGCAACAGGTCATGGCTTTCGGTGACGGCGTGATAGCTGCTGCGTTGCGCTGAATCCAGGTCCGGCACCGGCACCGGGGTAATCACCCGGTAGTTGCCATAGTCGCCGACAAACTCAATTTGCAGATCTGCATCCAGCTCCAGCAGCCAACCCGGCTCATTGCCAGTTGCACGGAAATCGATACCGCGGGCCTTGGCCTCAGCCCAGGGCAACTGCTCCGGTTTGTTACGACAGTTGCTCAAGGTTTCGCCATCCACGGTGATAGAGGCTTCCTCGCCTTTACTCCAGAATTCCGCCCGCTCGTTTGTATAGCGCGCGCCCGAAGCCGCCGGTGCCTGCTGCAATTGCAGATCGGCACCATTGATATGGATCACCGCCGTATTGGCATTGACTACCACCAGTGCCAGTACCTGATCGCATTCATAGGCGAGTCGTTGGGCATCGTCGGTGGACTGACTGGTAACGCGTGTTTGATCCGCGCGCGCAACCTGTAACGAGACGCGATCTTTCGGGCTGTCATGGGTCAGCACGCCGTAGTGCTCAACCGTAGCCCATAGCAGCTGATTGTCCGCCGAGCGGATCTGGGCACGCAGCGCATAGCGATGTTTGTTGTTGATATCAGAGGTGTTGTAAGTCAGGGAAAAGGGGATCGGCACCTGCGTCTCGGGGGTGAATTCGATCTTGCTAATGGTCGTGGCTGGCGTATCGGCGCGGCTCACATCCTCAAGTGCCACACTGACGCTCGCACCCGGCGGCAGAGCGATGCGCTCACGATAATAGATATCGCCGGTGATGGTGCTGGTACAACCCATAAGGGCAGCGGTGATCAGCAGAAAGGTGGCGAGCAGCTGCCCCTTGATCCTTGAATTATTCATGAGGTTACCTTCTTGAAGCTTCTTGAAACGAAGTGCGTAGGTCCGGAATGGTTTTTGGACTGGGTGTACTTTACTTTGTTTCACTTAAATAAAGTATGCGAATAACAAACGCAAGCAGTCGTCTTATTTCAAGTTGCCGAAGAGTGAAAGGTTATGCGATATTGAGCGTGCATGTGACCAGCCCTGTTATGGGCAACTATTGCATTTCCTGATCTGATACTCTTTGCCAAACAGAATAGTAACCAATGGCTCTCATATAAGTGGAGACCTCGTAATTCAGATCAGGCAGCATCTCTGTATTGTCGGTACTGCCTAGAACTTCAACTGCATTTTCTTCGTCGTTATTCACTAATTCCGCTACGTGCCATACGAATCGGCTAAAAGTTTCGGCATCGCTTTCGTTTGTGACATTATTTTTCATCAAACTAATAATGTCATTGCGGTTTTCTTGTTCTGCATAATGCCTTAAAAGGTCTTGGATATGAGGATAGCGAGCAAATTCCATCATATACAATTTCCTCCATTCCTTATTACAGACATGCGATAGGAAACAATCTCCAGTTTTCTGGCCAACTCTTCAATACTCATGCCTTCTGTTTTTGTTACTGCTAAAAAATAGTGGCCACTATTTTTCTCATCTTCCACAAACTCAAGGCCATTTGGTATGTCTGCTTCCGAAAGAATCCAGAATACATCTACAGGCTTCTTCTTTGCTCTTTTTGCTTGCATGCCGAGAACAAACTTTAAGTTTTCCCAAGAAGAGGAAAAGGACAATCCCATTTGACGGTCTGGCAAAATCCACGTTTCATCAATATTAAATTTATAATCGCATTTGCGGATGCCCATTACCGTCCGATATTTTCCATCTGCTCTATCTTCATAGAGTGTTGGGTGCTTTCCCCTGATGATGGGTCGACCACGTAGTTTCTTTATTTCAGAAACTATTTTCTCCAAATCAGTCAGGCACTTATACTGTTTTAATTCCCCCACTATTTTTATCTCCTTATGTTTCTAGCTTCGTATATATGTGGGCGAAGTATCAATACCAAAATGACCAATACAATCGGATGACATCTGCATCGAAGTTATACAGCGGTTCCTGGCCGAATAATACGCCTTCTTCGCGCGGCACAACTCGACGGAAATCTTCATAATCGAATTGGATGCGATCCCAGTACAAATTCACGGTGCTCTTATCAAACCAGGGAACAAATCCTGTGGGTAACTGATAAGTAACGCCCAATCCAAAGGTGGTGGTTGTGAGAGGACTTAATTCCTTGTCGCGGCCCATAAAGTTTTGATAGTCGGCGTAGGGGAATAGATCGCTGTAAAAGTCCGCCTCGGTTTGTTCGTAGGCGCGGTATTTTAATTCGAAGAGCCACTCCTTATAGGGATGGGTGTAACGCACTTCATAGTTGCTGGCTTCGATACCCCAGCTGTCGGAGAATTCCCGGTAATCGGCGCGGATGGCTGCGCGATATGGTAAATAATAAATGGCACGCACGCCGACGGCATCGCTGTTATGGGTGTTGGGATATTTCTCTGCTGCTTCGCGAGCCTCACTACAAACTGGATTCACCCCGTCGCCGTTGGTGCAAAAGCGCATAACGCGATAAGGGTTTTGTAGGTAACCCTCATCCACGGCGCTTTCCACACTCAAGGCGGCAATCAAATTTTTAGTCAGGATTTGTGAAATATTAATGCTGTAACGACGCCGCTCTGCCTCACGCTCACCGAACTCTCCAGTATGGTCATCATTGCGGCTGATAATGTCATCACCAAAACTGGTGTTAAGACTTACCGTAGTCAGGTCACCAAAGAAAGTCTGGCTGACGCTGAAACTGTAGGTGGTGGAGTCGAAATCATTTTCCTTACTGGTTGAGTAGCCCAAATTAAACGTCGTGCGATCATGCAGATAAACCAGGCCAAGATCTTTTTGTTTACGCTCTTCGGCATAGGGGCTCGCGCCGGATTCCACGTCTGCACCGCGCGCGGCGACCACATCAATGGAGGCGCCGCTGATGCTGTCTACATAATATTGGCCGGAAATTGAAACCGAATTGCCGAGATTTTTGCGCACCAGAATGGCAGGGCCATCGATCTGGGTGCCGCCGCCTTCGTAACTGTGGTACATGATGTCGATGCGTTCATCAGGCAACACCTCTGCCTGCGCGCGCGCGAAAAAAAACAGCAGGGCAAGGCTTAATAACGCCAGGCCAATACGCAGGGGATTAGTTACAACCACAGCCGCCTCCCGCACCGCCATCGCCACCCCGTGCCGCTTCGCGCGCATCGTATACGTGATGCAAATAGCCACTGGAAATCGGATCGCGATCAAAACTCATCAGCGGATCAGCAATGTTCTGCCGCTCATAAGGTTTGACCCAGGGTTCAATGCGCCCGCAGGCGCACAAGCTGAATATGCCGATCAACAAAAGCGCACGAATGGCTTTAGGTGCTGTGGGAATCATTCGCGGATCAGCTCCCGAATCTGGTCGCGGTATTTGTTTTCGTCACCGGCTTTGTAACCGCGATTCACAAAACGCACTTCGCCTTTTTTATCGATCACGACAGTGGTAGGCATAGCATCCACTTTGTAGAGCTTGCTCACTTTGCTGTCAGGATCGTAAAGCACCGGCAGGCTCACACCTAAATCTTCAATCAATTTTTTGGCAGCGGCAGTGTCTTGCTCAACGTTCACGCCATAGAGTTCAAAACCGGCTTTGTTGTAACGTTTGTACATGTCATCCAGCAAGGGCATTTCGGTGCGGCAGGGACCACACCAGGAGGCCCAGAAATTCAGCATCACCACCTTGCCGCGCTGTTCGGCCAGGCGCACGTTATCGCCGCTTTCACTTTTTAAGGTGAAGTCCGGAGCGGGGGCGGCGTGGGTGAACGCGGCAAATGCCAGCAGAAAAATAACACTTAAAGCGGGCAGAGATAATTTCATAAAACGACTCCTGCGAATTTAGAAAAAGAGTGACAGGCCGATGCGGCCTTCGAGGTTGTGGGTTTCTTTGCTCTCGCCGAACAATTCGTGGGTGAACACGTGATCGCGCATGCTCAAATCGAACGACACCCAATCGGTGGCGAAGAACCGCAAACCGGCTCCAAAGTTATAGGTGAAATAATCCTTGGAGGCGAACTGCGTGTTGCCGGCGCCGGCGATTAAATAGATGCGCGTGTTGAACGCCCATTTATCGCTGATCTGGATCTGGCCGGGAAACAGGTTGTATCCCAGCGACAGGTTGTAATAGGTCAGGTCCCGCTCTTCGTCGGTGAGCAGTTGTACCCCACCGCTGAGCAGTTCGTAGCTGGTTTCTTGTAACCGGCTCATGCCGTAGGTCGCTTCGGCAAAAAAATCTTCGGTGATGTGGTAAGCCATGGTGACCCCGACCACGTCATTGGTGCCGAAATCTTCAATGCCCAGCAAACCGTAGAACGCGCCGAACTCAAAGTTCTCGCTGTCGATCATCTCTTCCTTGATGGTGCGGCGTTCGATATCCGGCGAGATGATCTGACCCAACTCATCCTCGTCGTCTGCCTCCTGCGCCAGGCTCAGCGGTGCGCCTGCCCACAAAAGGCATCCCACACAGAGTGCTGCTGTGCGCATCAGAAAAAGATGTTGAAACCGACTTTCCATTCATTGACCTCTTCATTGTCGTTGCGGCTGGTCAGGATCATGTGGTTGGTGTATTCAACGCGCATGAAAAAGCGGCCGGTCAAGTGGATATAACTGCCGAGGCTGGCCTGGATCAGCGTGTCGTTGCGATCCTCCGGCTCTACCAGGGTGGCGCTGGGCAAGGTTTTGATCTCGCCGGTGCCGAGGCTGAAAAACGGTGAAATTCGCCATTCGGGAAACGGCTGGTGCAAGAGCGCGACGGCGAGGATCTGGCTATCCGAAAACTGGCCGGTGTTTTGTGCAACCCGCAGTTCGGCGGTGAGGTTTTCGGTAAAGCGGTAACCCAGGGTGCCGGTCAGTGAGTCGGCGCCGTTGAAATCACCGAGGGCCACGCCCAGTTCAAACCGGTCGGTGAGGTAATCTTCCTGCTTGGGATCATCCAGTTCCGGTGGCTGACCATCGGGGCCGAGGGTGAACTGGAGATCGCGGCGGCGCACCCAGCCGGTTTTGCCGCGATAGGTTTTGATCTTGATCCAATCGGTGCGGCTTTTCAGCAGCGTAATGACCTCGCCGCGCTCCACCACATGGAAAATCGGATAGCCGCGGCCGGGCCCGTTGTGAACATTGATGTAGGCATCGTTGACCGTCACTTGCGGATCATCATCGGCCCAGGCGCCAGGGCTGAGCCACAACGCGGCACACAAAAACAACAAACCGCCGATGCCCCGAAGGCAGCGGCGGTGCAGTACAAAGCAGACATCCCCAAGGGGTAGCGATACAGCGTTTATCATCGTTTTATTCTTGAATTGGGTCTGCCGAGTCAAAGGGGTTTTGGTAATAGCGGGCGCCGAGGTCGATCCACTCCCGTAGCAGTTTTAACTCACTATTGTTTAAAAAGCCAGAATGGCTGCCATTCTCTCTGAAACGACTGAAGAAACGCTCGCTACCGCGGGCGTTGCCGCGCGCGATGCTGGGCGGCGTTTCATCGTATTCCGGGTTGGGGACGGGGTTACCCTCTTCATCCAGTACTGGCAGACCTTCGGCATCCAGCAAAAACTCAGGCACAGTGACTACATTGCCGGCTTCATCCACTTCCCGTTCGGCGCGCGCATTGAGTAGCTCAAAATACGAGGTCATCTCGGTATTCTGGCGCGGCGCGCGGGTCAGGTTAAGCTGGATGGCACCGGTCAAATTCGGATTGGTGACATCGGCGATGGTGCTGCTGCCCGCGTGGCAGCCGATGCAATTGAAAGGGCGGAGTTCACCCAACTCATCCACCACATTCGCAGAGGTTCTTTCTATCTCCCACAAATACTGGATGTGATTTTCATAGTTGATCACGATGCGGCAGGTGCTGTTCCAGTCGTCCATACAACCTTTGTTTTTGAGCGGTGCCTTCACCGAGGACTGCTCGGAATCACCTGGAATCAGGCCCAGGTACCGATATGCAAATGCCTCATCGCGCGGGCGACCGGGTGCCAGGGCGGGATCGGTCCATTCGTCGATAAAGATCAGGTCTACGGTCGGTTCGCGTAAGCCGGCATTCAGGTAGATATCGGGATCACCCGGTTGGGCGCCGGGCGCAGCGAAGTAGGTACGGGCTGCAAATTCGGCCATGGTTTCACCCGCTTGCGGCAGCTCAGGGGTACCAAATTGGTCGAATCGTTGCGTGCCCGGAAACGCCACACCCGAGGCGCCGGGGTTGATAGAATCCGGCACGACATCGGCGCGACTCACCGGTTGGGTGGGGCTGGTATTGAGGCAGCCATTGCATTCGAGCCTTTCTCCCGGACGGACCTGCATCCAGTAAGTGGCGTTGTTGCTGATCCGGCGACCTTGGCCATCCAGTACCTCAACGGTAAAGGCGATATCAGCAGGTATCTGGACTAATACCGAGCCGTCAGGCTCCACCGGTGTATAGCCAATGATTTCACGCAGGCCGGTGTTCTGGTTAAAGCGGTTGCCATACACCGTGTCTTCCTGCTCATCGAGCACATCGTTATCCGCAATGGACACGGCCTTGACGATGCGCAGGAAGCGTGCGGGCCGGGCATTGGCCGAGGTTTGAGCAGGATTGGCCAGAACACTGAGGTTCAGGTTGTTGGTATTGACGTCGGCGAGATTGCCATCGTAAACACTGCGAATATGCAAGGTGCCGAGGTCGGCATTGGTGGTTGTCGGGGCGATATAACTGGGTGGTGCTTGCGGCTCCATGATCACCGCCTCGGTAAACATGCGCCCTTCTTTACCGAGCACAACGGGTTGCTGGGTGTCGTTGGTCATGTTGTAAATCCAGATCCCGAACAGCGGTGGTGCGATCTCCGCTGCTTGATTTTCCCACCACTCGTCGGTACAGGGTACCAGGCGACCCGTGGAGATCACCTGCATCCGGCATTGGCTCCAACTGACCAGCAGGCGGTTGGTGCCGTCGAACAGCGGATGGAGCGAACTGAATACCCCATTACGTGACCGCTCGTCATCGGTGACGATATCGAGATGGTAGATGCGCTCCTGCGCCTCGCCACCGCCGCCGTTGATGGGCACATCGTTTTCGACAAAGTTTTCCGTATCGATCACCACCATATCGCCGCCCAGGAATTCGCTGCGGCGTTTGAAGATCGCCGCTATGCGTCGGTCGGACAGCGACTGCGGTCGGAACAAGGTCAGGGATTCATTGCGCGGGGTGGTGTTGAGGCTGTTGAAACCATAGTGGTATTGCAGGTCGGTACCGTCGGGATTCACGGTATACAAACTCAGGTTGTTGCGTCCATTGGCCTGGTCCCAGCGAAGAAACAGCACGCGCCCATTATCCAGTACCGTGGGTTGCAGGTCGTGGCTCTGGTTGTAGGTGATCTGCTGGATGTTGGTGCCGTCGTTATCCATCACATGCAGGACAAACGCGGGCCCGTCATTACCCTCTTCCTGGGCGGTGTACTGGGGTTTGTTGTCATCCAGCAACATCCCGCGGCTGCGGGTTTGGCGGGTGGAGCTGAAGATGATGCGGTCGTCCGGCAGATAGCGGGGGCTGACGTCGTGACCGGCCTCGGCAACGATGTTGGACGTGATGACCCGCCGCAGGACTTTATCGATCAGGTGGTATTCCCAGATATCCCACTTGGGTTGTTCGTCGTCATCGGCATTGGGGATTTCTGGCGCGCGCATGGCAAACAACAGACGGTCGCCATCGGGATGGATGCTCAGGTCTTTAACATCGTAATTGGGGGCTTCCGGGTCGAAATTATCGTCGGCAATAAAGGCGTCTTTGGTAATGTTCACCGCCGCTGCCAGCGCTGTGGCCCGGGGTTTGACATAAATAGCGGCACCGGGATTAAAGGCCGCCGGGTCAAGGATATCCAGGGGCAAAAGGGTTTCCGGATCGTCTTCATCTGTCGGCAAGGGGCGGTCAATAAACGCCACCGGCAAATCCACCGTGACTGGGTCCGGGCTTTGGCCACCGCCTTCACTGCCGCCACCTCCACCACCGCAGGCGGTAACCAACAAACAGCCAAGCCACAGGGGCAGGCTGCGCACGAGTGATGAACGGACATGGTGGATCATGGCGTTTTGCCCTGCACAAGAAAACGGGTTGGGATGATAGCTCAATCATGGCAGTCAATTGCCGCGAGTCGTTATTGCCGGCCGATATCCGGTGGGCGCTGGCGCCTGAATGGGATGCCGCCGCGCGGGAATCACATTCTCAGGTAAGGCCTGGCGCCAATCTCTCGATCTGGTCACGCTTTAGCGTCCACCGGCAAATCCTTTCAACCTGAACCGACTGGCTTCTAAAAATAGCTGAATTCTATGCATCTCGCTGTTTCGTCGCTGGTCGGGCAGGGTCGGGAGTGGCGCGTTTTAACGAATCTGTGATGAGGTCCACAATGTGGATGCAAGCGAGCCGCAGGTTTATACCGTTCGGCGACTTATAATCAGTGGCGAACAATTAGCCTGCTAGACTGATTTTTCAGTCGAGGCAGAACAAAAATCTGGAGCAGCCGTGACCACACAAGCCTTTATATCACCTGGCAGACCTGCCGGGTGGCGTCCTACTGTGCATCGCCGAATGGTGTCCGGTGCGCTATTGCTGGTTTCCCTGTTTGCGTCCATCGCGATGGCCGGTTACCGGGAACAGGCATTGCAAATTCATAACCGGGTGGCGGGTGTGCCGCCGTCGGAAACGGTACTTCTGCAGATGGCCTCGCTGATTGAAGGCGGTAATGTGGCGGGTGCCGTGGAAGTGGCGATGGATAACGAAGCCTTCTACAGCGTTACCCTCAAGAATATGGCCACGCCCTGGACTAACCGTGAACAAACTGTCTTTGCCCCGTTAAATGATTACACCGCGACCTTTATCGGCCTGGTGCGTGACGAAGACGACTTCCGCAAGATTCTTTATGACGATGTGCTCTACACCAGCAACGCCAGCGGTTTGCCGGCCTATGCCAATAACAACAATAACCACTATCAAGCGCTGGAGTCTGCCGGTCACAGCTTAAAAAACACCTTGGTTCGCCGCGCTCAATCGTCTGTCAATGGTTTGCCCGCCAGCGCCACCTCCGGCGTATTAACTACGCGCGCAGCGGCCAAAGCCTTCTTTATCGCGGGCACCAACCGTGCCATGTTCCGCTTCACCCTGTTGAACCACCTTTGTCGCGACCTGGAACAGGTGCATGACACCTCGCTGGTGCCGGATCGTATTCGCCAGGATGTAAGCCGCAGCCCCGGCGGTGACAGCCGCGTCTTCCTGAACAACTGTATCGGTTGCCACAACGGTATGGACCCTATGGCCCAGGCCTTTGCGTACTACGACTATGAGTTTGATGTTGATGCCGACCCTGAAGGCATCAATGGCAGCATCCACTACAACACCGCAGCGGATATTGATCCGGATACCAACAGCCGGGTGGAAAAGAAATACCGCATCAACGCATCAACCTTCCGTTACGGCTTCGTTACTCCGGATGACCAGTGGCAAAACTACTGGCGTAAAGGTCAGAACGCCGCATTGGGCTGGGATGCAAGCCTGCCGGGTGCCGGCAACGGTGCAAAAACCATGGGTATGGAGCTGGCCCACAGCCATGCATTCGCCCACTGCCAGGTTGAGAAGGTGTTTCGCAATGTATGCCTGCGCCGTCCTGCCGATGCGGCTGACCGCGCGGAGCTGGACGCCATCACGGATAGCTTTGCCGCCAGCAACTACAACCTGAAACAGGTATTTATTGAAACTGCTGATTATTGCAAAGGGCCCTGATCCAGAGCCGCTACTTGGGGAATGCCGGTGCGGTTGCGCATCGGCCTAAGATCAAAAACATCAGGTAACTACCGTGGACACACTGAGCCAACCAAATTTCCACTCTCGCGGTCACTACCGCCCAGGGCTGCTTGTGCTCTCGCTGCTGTTAACCACCTTGCTGGCACTGGCGGGCTGTGGTGGTTCGAGCAGCGGGGCTGAGACAACACCGCCGAATCCGCCGCCTAATGGTGGCGTGGACGACAACAACTTTTCTTATAAAGGCACCAATCCGGCCGCGACGGCCGATGTGCTCAAGTTCCAGACCAGCTTGTGGGTCAAGATCGCGCCGGAAAATCGCTGCGGCAGTTGCCACAACGACAAGGGTGGACAGCAACCGACTTTTGCCCGGGGCGACGACATTAACCTCGCCTACGCAGCCGTGATTAATAACGGGCTGGTGGATCTCGGCAACCCCTCCAACTCGCGTCTGGTAACGCGGGTATTGGGCGGTCATAACTGCTGGGCTGCTGATCCGGTTGTGTGCGGCGATATCATTACCACCTGGATTGCTGCCTGGGCAGAAAATACCGGTACGGAGGCCAACTCCGTGGTGCTGACCCCGCCGGAAGAGCGCGATGTTAGTGACAGCAAGAGTTTCCCTGATTCACCCGGTGCATTCGCCTCAACGGTCTATCCCTTGTTAACCCAATACTGCGGCAGTTGCCACGCCGAAGGTGCGTTAACCCGTCAACAGCCCTACTTCAGCAGCACCGATGTCAATGTGGCCTATGAAGCGTCCAAGGCGCGGATGCGGCTCGACAACCCCGGTGCCTCACGCTTCGTGCAGCGTCTGGGTATCGACTTCCACAACTGCTGGAATAACGACTGTGCCGCCAGTGCCACCACCATGCGCAATGCCATCCAGGCATTTGCTGACACCATTGAACCCACCGTGGTGGATGAAAACCTGATCATGAGTAAAGCGGTCGGCCTGGGTGATGCGTTTGTGGTCAGCAGCGGCGGTCGTATTGATACCGACCTGATCGCCAAGTACGAATTCAAGACCGGCACCGGGTCCATCGCCTACGACACCAGTGGTGTGGAGCCTGCCACCAATCTTATCCTCTCGGGCAATGTGGGCTGGAGTAGTGCCTGGGGTATTCGCATTGACCGTAACGGCAAGGCCCAGGCATCGGTGGGCGAAAGTCGCAAGATCTATAACCAGATTCGGGTCACCGGCGAGTACAGTATCGAAGCCTGGGTGATTCCGGACAACGCCGCTCAAGGCGAGAACGACAGCAATCCGGCGCGGATTGTCAGCCTCTCCGGCAGTGCCACCGAGCGCAACTTCACGCTGGGGCAATACAACGCCAATTACAGCTTTATGAATCGTACCAACCAGAGCGATGCCGACGGTCTCCCCGAGCTGGCCACCGACGACAACGACGAGCGTCTGCAAGCCACCTTGCAACATGTAGTGGCGACCTTTGACCCCATCAATGGCCGCCGTATTTACGTCAACGGTGAATTCACCGGTGATGAAGATCCGACGCCGGGCGCCTTGCTGGAAGACTGGAATGATAGCTTTGCGCTGGTGGTAGGTAATGAAGTCTCCAACAACCGCGTCTGGCTGGGTAGCATGCGCTTTCTCGGTATCCACAACCGCGCCATGGCGCCGGAAGATATCCTGAAGAACTTTGAAGTCGGCGTAGGTGCGCGCTACCTGCTGCTATTTAATGTGTCTGAACTGATCAATGTGCCGCTCAGCTTTATCGTGTTTGAGGTGCAGCAGTTTGATGATTATGGCTACCTGTTCAGCCAGCCCTTCTTCACCATCCTGGCCGATCCGGAAACCGGCACAACAGCGCAGATGACCGGTGGCGTCGATGTTGAAGGCATCCGCATCGGTATCAATGGCGCCGAGGCGATGGTGGGGCAAGTGTTTGCCAACCTGAGCACCGAATTGCGTCAGGATCAGATGGTTGAAGGGCGGCAAGTACTGTCGACCCTGGGTACGGTCATTGAAGCCAAACGCGGCCCGGAGCTGGATGAGTTCTTCCTGACTTTTGATCGCATCGGCACCCACAGTTACGAACGGCCCGAGCCGACCGTTCCCACGCCGGCAGCGCCAGCAAACGTCGAAGGCCAGGCGCTGATTGGCCTGCGTACCTTTGCGGAGATCAACGCGACCTTATCCACCCTGACCACTGTGCCCTCCACCAACGCTGCGGTGGCAGAAACCTATACCAATGTGCAGCAGCAATTGCCCACCCAGCCGAATATGGAAGGCTTCCTTGCTGCTCACCAGATGGGGGTGACGCAACTGGTAGTGTCTTACTGTAATGCCCTGATCAGTGATACCGGCCGTCGTGGCAGTTTCTTCCCCGGCTTTAACTTCGGCGCGGGCGCCGGCACGGCGTTCAGCCCGACCGGTCGCGACCAGATTATTGAGCCCTTGCTGGAAAAATTGCTGGCCCATGAAATTGAAGGCAGCAAGCTGGATGTACAGGCGGACCCTGATGAGCTGCGTCTGGAGCTGGACCAATTGATTACCCGTTTGGTTAATGGCGGAACCGGCACTACCCAGACTGCCATGGCCACCTGTGCGGCGGCCTTCGGTGGTGCAGTGATGCTGCTGCAATAGTTCCGCAAAAGTATGCCTGGGGGAGCACTGGCTTCCCCGGTCCAGAATGTGTCAATTATCTAAACGACTACAAAATACAGTAGCGAAGGAAATACCATGGCTAAACGCAGACCTCCACTTCACCCCGATGCGCCGTTGCTCCTCAACAGCCACCGGCGGCCGGTGACCCGACGCGAATTGATTGCGCAGGGTTTCAAGGCTGGCTTCGGTACGGTGCTCGGTGGCTCGGTGTTCAGTTTGTTTGCCAATCCGCGCAAAGCCGAGGCGGCGCTGTCCGCCGATGTGTCGTTGGCGCGTGATGCCTGCGGCATCGCCGCGCAAGGTGCCGGTAAGATTCCCTTTATTTGTTTTGATCTGGCGGGCGGCGCCAACATTGCCGGCTCCAACGTGCTGGTAGGCAAGCAAAACGGCCAACTGGATTTCCTGACTGCCAGCGGCTACAGCAAACAAGGCTTACCGGCGGAGATGGTGCCCAATGCATCGGTGGGCAACTTCATCAATACCGACCTTGGACTGGCGTTCCATTCCGATAGCCAGATGCTGCGCGGCATTCTCGAAAAGGCGGTCGCCGCCGCGCCGGCAACCAATGGTGCGGTGATTCCGGCGCGTTCGGAAAACGACACCGGCAATAACCCGCATAACCCCATGTACGGCATCAACCGTGCCGGCTCCAACGGCTCTTTGCTGGCATTGATTGGTTCCCGTGCTGGCGATTCCGGTGGTAACTCTATGGCACCGGCGATGATGATCAACCCGGAGGTGCGTCCGACCAAAGTGGACAACCCACGGGACGTTACCGGCCTGGTTGACGTAGGTGACCTGGTCGGGCTGCTCAGCCAGCAAGATACCGTTGCCGTCATGGAATCCATTTACCGGTTAAGTGACAGTAAACTGAATCACGTCAACCCGGGTACCGGCGTAACCAAAGATGAAGTCCTGAAAGAAATGATGCGCTGCGGTTACGTGAAGAGCGCTGACCTGGCTGATCGCTTCGGCAATCCTTCCGCGATCAACCCCGAATCTGATCCGGAGATCGTGGGACCTGGCGGTATATTTACGGACGCAGAATTCGATAGGGACGGCGAATTCCGCAAAACTGCTTCAGTCATGAAACTCGTCGTTGAAGGGTATGCCGGTGCTGGCACCATCACCATGGGTGGCTATGATTACCATACCGGCGACCGCTCCACCGGCGAGCAGCGCGATCTGCGCGCCGGCCGTTGCATCGGCGCCTGCCTGGAATACGCCGCTCGCAAAGGCGTGCCCTTGATGATCTACGTGTTCAGTGATGGCTCAGTATTCAGTAACGGCATGTTGGACATGTCAGAAGAAGGGCGCGGCAAAGGCGTCTGGACTGGCGACGATCAACAGACCGCTTCTTCATTCTTTCTGGTATACAACCCCGCCGGTCGTCCAGCATTAATCGGTGGCACCGCCGCTCAACAGGCGCAGCATCAACAAATTGGTTACATGCGTGCCAGCGGCGACGTGGAAACCGCATCCAGTCCCGTCGCTAACAATGTGAATTTGCTGGTGGAGATGGTGATATTAAATTACATGGCCCTGCACAACGAACAAGGCCAGTTCCCGATCTTGTTTCCCACCCACGGTTTAGGCAGTGCAGCCATGATGGATCGGCTCACCGCATTTCAGCCGATATGTAATGGCACGATATCGACGCCGATGACTTAACCGCACTCTTTATAATATTTTTTAATTTGCCCTGCGTAAGCGGGGCAATTTTTTCAGGTCGAAAAAATCTGAAGGAGCCTTCGTCATCCGCAACACGCCAATAAACAACACCAGGCGCGTTTACTAAATTGGATTCAGAATTGAAATCGCGCGCGGATTCCGTCATTATCCGTGCGAACCAAAAAATGGAACTGCCAGGACAGCAGAAAACAGTAAGGGATTATTTATGGACACCAGTCAGGATATACACACCCAATTGCTCTTAAGACACAGCGCCGTGCAGACATCACCCCAGCATGCGGCGATGTTGAATTCCCAAACGAACAAAAAATTCATAAGCACCATTGATAAAACTCAACATCCTGCGGGCTATAAAGTTACGTTAACAGGATATGCAGGATTTATACTTGCACGCGAAAGTGCAACATCAGATTATCAAAGCCTTGATGGCCTGCTGAGGCAGCTGCGCGCTATCCCCCGTTCCCCATCTGCCAATATTTTGAAAGGCAGCATTAGCACCTTCAAGCTGGAAAACAATGCTTATCGCATTGATTATCGAATTGCCAACGGTGAGGTGGTGGTCTACAACATCCAATTAATAGATAAATTACAAAAGCAGCGTGACCGCCTGGAGCAAGCATCTCTCTATCATGTTAAACGGAATAATCAGGGTATATGGCAAATTAAAGCTAAGACAGACAAAGTCAGTACGCCATATGCTGCTGTTAATGGTCAATCTAATAATCTGACCAAGGCTGCTTGGCTAATGGGTGCACATCTCGAATACGAATTTAAAAATTTGCGGGAATACACCTTGTTCCATAATCCCAGCGATGGCGGAATCGGCGATACCTGGGAATCCTTCCGCGATAAGATGGGCATCACCACGGCAGTTACCCGCCACTTCGCCAAAGTGCTTTCCAATACTCAGGCGCAGGATAATAAAACCCAGTGGATCGCCCACAGTCAGGGCGGGGTCATTTTTGCTGAGGCTGTGCGTTATCTATTAAATGGTTCCAGCAGTTGGATGTTCAATAAAGGGCGGTTAAATGGTTTACGGACTCCCGACAAAGGCAAACTGCTCGACAGACACAGCATTGTCTTTCACGGCAATGCCAATAATAATCTGCGATCCAAACCCTTATTTTCTCGCGCTGGTGTAAAAGTGCTTGCCATTCGGAGCAATGATTACGACATGGTGCCCAACATCATCGGCATGAATACGCTTAACCCACGAAAAATTATTGGCTCAGTGCTATACAGTAACCACGTCATGTCAGGCTCAGTACTACAAAGTCCGCATACATTAATGCAGAGTCAGGCGTCATGGCGCCATAATATGGACAACGGGCCAGGTAAGGGACGAAATGGTATCCAAAAGGTTTTTAACAAAATCGAAACGAGCATTGCCAGCCAGTCCAGACCAAATTATTTGCCATAAGCCGATAGGTATATGTTGTGTTAAATAACCTCAATCCAACTTGTTCGCTGAAGCGTAAAACCACGCTGGTACTCATTATGCTATCTATACTGACTGGTATGTTTTCCGGATCTGCACAAGCAGAAAAAAACAAATTTTATCCGCGCCAGATTAATTTATCGGGCAATGTCTTTCATTTCGCAATGCCAGAAGATTTCAGTAAAGATATGCCTGCCGGGGATATGGTGGAAGTGCTGGATATTTCTGATCTTTCCAGGTTTGATGACCCCCAGTATGGGAACCTGATTCGGCGTTGGTGGGATATTAAAGAACCGGGTTGGTTTGGTAAGGCGCTAGGGACGGTCATGTTTGATTTGTCTATCCAGCGAAATTTTTCAAACACTCAGCATCTGGTTCATCAAAGACCTTACGATACGTCTAGCAGACTCGATTTTATGATGATGTTGCATGATAGCTACATGCAACGCTACGAGCCCTTAAATGAAGCAATTGAAGAAGATGTTGGTCTTGATATTTCGTATCACTCAAGTTTTGGAGTGATGATTGGTGACGAGGTTGCTGCGCTGCAAAGGGATGCCATATTTAATCAGCAAAAATGGACGGCCTATTCCATTGCTGCGCCCCGAGGAGAGCTGATAGTTATTTATGCAATTCCCCTGACTACAAGCGTGTATTTGGAGGCGTCATTGACATACAGCCACAATGATAATGTGCCGCCATTGGAATTCAGAAGAGGTCAGGCATTTAGGAAGTTTGAACCGATGGTGGAAAGTTTTAAACTGGATTATGCGTTAAACAATTCGCTTAAAGAGGTTGTAGGCAAAGAGTGGCTTGAACAATCAACAACCGACACTATTAAGCAGAATCCTGATTTGTTGATAAGGATTTTTGACGGCGAACCTGATGAGAGAATATTGCCGCAAGCGGGGCAACCATAAAACGGTTTTGTTTGGTATAGCGCGCATTTAAAACAGCAGCCTGCTGAAATAACATTCAGCAGGCTCGACAGAAAAATTTGTTAACCGTTTAGGGTCCAATCTTCACCGCCACCACATTCGACGCATCAGACTCCCCACTCTCATTCTTCGTTATAACACGGTAATAGTAGGTCTTTCCTTGCTTCAATTTCCCATCATCTTTAAACAACACATCGGTGCGTGGATTAAATTCCTGGATGCCGTCGGAAATATTATCGCCAATCACTTTCCATGGACCCTTGGCCGACGTGGCGCGTTCGATGCGGTAAAAACGACCAACCGGTGAGCCCATCCAGTTGATGGCTTTGGTGGGATCTTCAATTTCGCGCAGCACGGGTGCTTCCGGTACGGGTAGTGGCGGCGCTTTTTGTTGACCGTTCATTTGGGCCTGGGCTTTGCGTACCAGGTCAACAACCGCTTGCTCTTCATTGGGTTCACCTTCCGGGAAGCCAGGGAGATGATAGCTGTAATGGCCGGTATATTCCTTATGCCAGTAAAAACCGCCGTTATGACGATGGCCGCGAAAGCCCCAGATGAATGCACCAGCGGCGCGCGCGCCCTTGTGTTCGGTATGCACAGCGGCTTGCATAATGTCATTCAATCCCTTCGCATCACGCAACCCAAATTCGCCGATCAGGTACACTTTTTTTCCATCAATCGCTTGTAAATCTTTTAAGACCTGATCGGGGTTGTTGTTGCCATTGGTGGTATAGAAGTGGTTGGAGATGATGTCGATATTGGGATCGTCCAGCGCGAATTTATTAACGGTCAGGTAGGTGCCATCAATCACCAGATGATTTTTATCCAGCGACTTGATCAGTGATGCAGTTTTCTTCAAAAAAGGTTCAGTGGTTTCTTTTAATTCGTTGCCGGTTTCCCACGCCATGATGGCTTTCTCATCGCGGTATTCGCGCCCGGTTATGGTGTTCTTGCGTGTAATGACCTGCTCGACAATGTGCAGGTAAGCCGCAAAGGTTTTGCTGTTGATGTCATGCAGGGCGGTTTCGGGCTCGCCGTAAAACGCGGCCAGTTGCTCGCGCCCGCCCCACCACTTCCAGTGGTCCACAAACGGTAAGATCAACCGCAGGCCGTGCTTGTCGGCGAGCGCGATCATGCGGTCGTAATGCACCATGGCCGCTTCATTCAGGCGCGGCAGTCCATTGGGTGTGGTCGGTTTAAGAATGTGCGTCTCTCGCTCGCAAGCGGCATCGTGCTCGGTTTCTACCGAGAGCACATAAACGCGCATCGCCTTGTGGCCGGTGTACACCAATGCCTTGATCCAGTTTTCCTGCTCTTCGGCAGTGGGCCACTGGAAGTATTGGCCCCAACCGCGCGGGTCCGCTTTGCAGGGGCCGCGGGCGTCATCCTCAATGCGGTGTAACTCCGGGGCGTGGATGCCGGCAAAGCGGAATTCCTGCGCGCCATCCAGCAATCGGTGGCCGTCGCGGGTAATAAAATGCTCGAACGCCAGTACGGGTAAAGCGAGGGCTGTGCCCAACACAAAGGCTAATAAACGCAAGGGGGTCATGGGTGATCCTTATTATCATGAGGCTTTTTATGGTCTCGAGTGTATATCGGGTGTAACCGGTTTCATGCAAAAGCTTAGCATTCATCCTCGCAAAGGCCTACCACCGCTGCTGAAAGAAGTGTAAAACCGGTGCACCGATAACTGATTTGGGGATTACAGGCTATGCATTATTCGCGTCCTGCCTGTGCGGCATTGCGGCCTTTCGTAAAGCGCCTGTGGGTGTTCAGTCAAACCGCGAGCCGGCCCGCGTTTGAGCACGTGTTGCCCACAGGCGATATGCATCTGGTTTTTCGCTTGCGTGGAGCCCCCTTGCGGCTGGTTACTCCCGCTCGCCCTGTTAGCGAAGCTATGTCATTAGCCGTTATCGGCGGTCCCCGCACCAGGTTTTACGGCAAATGGATTGGTGATGCGGTGTATTCCGTGGGCGTGCAGTTTTATCCCGGTGTCGCTGAGCCATTATTTGGTGTACCGGCGGATGCTTTGGCTGAACGTCACACCAACCTGGATGCGGTATGGGGGCAATACACCGAGCAAGTTTGGGAACGATTGCTGGCAGCGACCACCCCGGAGCAACAGCTGCGCGTGCTGGAGGCGGTCATGCTGGCACGATTGCCGGGGTTATGCTTTTCGGGGCGGTCCTTGCCGGGCAATAAGTCAATGCACCCGGCTATCGCGTTTGGACTTAGCCGCTTTGCTCAGGGTGCCACAGTAACCGAGGTGGTTCGGGAGAGCGGTTATAGCCATCGCTACTTCAATGCGTTGTTCAAACGTGCCACTGGCCTTTCTTCCAAGGCGTATTGCCGTGTGCGGCGGCTGCAGCAGGTGCTCGCGGCGCCGCGCGATACGACATTGGCGGAGCTGGCGCTGACCGCCGGCTTTGCTGATCAGGCGCATTTGCAACGCGACTTCCGCAACCTGACCGGCGTAACACCCTTGACCTACCGGCACCTTGCGCCACGCTTCGCCCACCATCTGCAGGTCAACTTTATTCAAGATAGTGAATGAAGAATGAAGCAGACTGCACTTTTTGGCTAAGGAGAATTCCCGATGATTCATGAACTGTTTCCCTACTTGCATGTGCACGATGCGTCTGCCGCCGTGGAATTTTATGGCAAGGTCTTTGGGGTTAAGGAGTTGTTTCGCCTGACTGAACCCAGTGGCCGGGTGGGGCATGTGGAACTGGATTTTAACGGCACCATTTTGATGTTGAGTGAGGAATATCCCGAATGCGGCATTCTGAGTGCGCGGACGGTGGGCGCAACGCCGGTGAGCTTACATCTGCATGTGGACGATGCAGATGCCGTGGTTGCAGCGGCGGTTGCTGCGGGTGCGACCCTCGAACGCGAGCCTCAGGATGAATTTTATGGGGAACGTAGCGGCGTTTTTCGTGATCCGTTCGGCCATCGCTGGAATGTTGGCCACAGTATCGAGAAGGTGACGCCGGAGGAAATGCAACGACGTTACGACGCGATGTTTGAATCGTAATGGCGGCTGTCATCCAAAACATCACGAAGTTGTAACATGCCGGTCATAGACTCGCGGCGAATCCCAGATAGGAGAAACCGCGATGAAAACACCAATAACGTTTCTGTTGACTCTTTCGCTCGCTGCCCTGCTAACCGCTTGTGGCGGCGACGACAATGATGATAATGGTTCCAGTTCCAGTTCCAGTTCCAGTTCCAGTTCCAGTTCCAGTTCCAGTTCCAGTTCCAGTTCCAGTTCCAGTTCC
>NZ_JBPYCU010000024.1:0-2119 GCF_051846955.1 Cellvibrio sp. ARAG 10.3 | reverse complement strand
AGTTCCAGTTCCAGTTCCAGTTCCAGTTCCAGTTCCAGTTCCAGTTCCAGTTCCAGTTCCAGTTCCAGTTCCAGTTCAAGTCTCTCTTCTTCCAGTGTGTCGAGCAGCTTAAGTTCTGAACCAAACAGCTCCAGCTCCGAGTCCAGCAGCTCCAGCTCCAGCGCTAGCGCACCCGTGCTGGAAAAAATCTCCCTCAATTATCTCGGCCGCTACAGCAGCGGTGAATTCGATGAAGCAGCCGCTGAAATCCCGGCCTATGACCCGGCCAGCAAGCGCGCCTTTATCGTCAATGCCCAACAAGGCGTAGCCGAAGTGTTGGACATGAGCACACCGGCAACGCCCGTCAGTTTGGGTGCCCTGGATGCCAACGATATCGCTGCTGGAGCGGTGGTTAATAGCGTCGCTGTGCGCGACGGCATTGTGGCCTTGGCCGTTGAAGCAGCGGTGAAAACTGATCCGGGTTATGTAGCCTTTTACCGCGCTGACGACCTGACTGAAATCAGCCATGTCTCCGTGGGATCACTGCCGGATATGCTCATCTTTACCCCTGATGGCAACTACGTGCTGGTCGCCAACGAAGGCGAACCGAGCGACGATTACCAAATTGATCCCGTAGGTTCCATCAGCGTGATTGATGTGACCGATATTGAGAATCCGGTCGTTGCCGAGGCCGGTTTCACCGCTTTCAATGATCAGGCTGCTGAATTACGCGCTGCTGGTGTGCGCATCTATGGCCCCAATGCCACTGTGGCCCAGGATCTTGAGCCGGAATACATCGCCATCTCCGCCGATAGCAGCACCGCCTGGGCTACCTTGCAGGAAAACAATGCGCTGGCGAAGATCGACATCGCAACCGCCACCGTTACCGACATTCTGCCCCTGGGCTTTAAGGATCACAGCGTCGACGGCAATGGCATGGACACCAATGATGAAGACGGCCTGATCAATATCGACACCTTTGCCGGTGTGCGCGGCCTTTACCTGCCCGATGCCATGGCTGCCTACGATGTTGAAGGCGCCACCTATCTGGTCACCGCCAACGAAGGCGACGCCCGCGCCTGGGGTGAAGACAATGACGCCTACTGGCTCGGCGATAAAACCAAAGGGTTTGTCGAAGAATTCCGCGTTAAACACCTGGTTCACAGCAGCGGTTTTGATCGTCGTGCCGGTGATGACCTGCCGCCACAACTGCGCGAACTGGCAGCCGGCGCCTTGCTGAACCCTGACACCTTTGCCTACTGCAACGCGATTGCCGGAAACCCGGGCGACTGCCGTGACGACGAGATCCTTGGCCGCCTCAACATCACCTGGACCATGGGTTACCGCACCGACGAAACCGGCGCACCGGTCATGTTCAACACCAGCGGTGAAGTAGACCCGGCAGGCGACCGCCTGATGTATGACGCGCTTTATTCTTACGGTGGCCGCTCCTTCTCCATCTGGAATGGCGACGGCGAACAAGTGTGGGATTCCGGGGACCAGATCGAACAATTCCTCGCCAGTGAAGACTGCATGCTCGGCTCAGCACGCAATATCCCCTGCGCCGACTACTTCAACACCGGCCACGACGAAGGCGATGCCATGGACTCCCGCAGCGACGCCAAAGGCCCGGAACCGGAAGGCCTGGCCATCGGCAAACTGGGCGACAAAACCTTTGTATTCGTCGGTCTTGAGCGTATGGGCGGCATCCTGGTGTACGACATCTCCAACCCGGAAGCGCCGGTATTTATGGACTACCTGAACAGCCGCGAAGACTGGACTACCGAAGATCCGAGCACAGTATTGGCCGAAGCGGGTGACCTGGGGCCGGAAGGGCTGGTGTTTATCAGCGCCACCGACTCACCCAACGGCACACCTTTGCTGATCGTTGGTAATGAGGTCAGCGGTACTACTGCTGTTTACGAGATTGAAGAGCACTTTGCGGCTGAATAATCGTGGCACCTGAGAGGGGTTGCCCGCGCAATCCCTCCGAATAGCGAACATCCAAAAAGCAGTGCTTCGTAGTCCGTTTGTCATTAGGCCTGTTGTTTCGAAAACGCATAAATACATCCCTGTAGCTCCTTCAAGTCGTCCCTGACTTGAAGGTTTCGAAACAACAGGCCTAACGCCAAACTCGCAT
>NZ_JBPYCU010000023.1:0-62188 GCF_051846955.1 Cellvibrio sp. ARAG 10.3 | reverse complement strand
GTGGTGGGCGGTACAAGACTCGAACTTGTGACCCATGCCTTGTAAGGGCATTGCTCTACCAACTGAGCTAACCGCCCGTTCAGGTGGTGCGTATTCTAACGATAAGATTACAAGGGTCAATCATTTTTTCACGCAGATTCAAAAAATTTATGCTTGCGTTTCAGATACTTGATGAAAAATTGTTCGTTCTCTTCAGCTTTTGATTGGCCCACACCTATGCTCGCCACTGGCAAACCCAGCTTGTATACTCCGCCCTTTATATAACTATGAGGCACCCACCATGTCGGGTCGTTGGATTTTTTTACTCACCCTGTTGTTAACAGCCGGCGCAGCGTTTGCTGCGATTGATGTCCACGAATTTGATAATGATGTAGAGCGCCAGCGCTACCAAAGTTTTATTGACGAGATGCGCTGCCCCAAATGCCAGAACCAGAATCTGTCCGGGTCTGATTCGCCGATCGCGGAAGACTTGCGGCGCGAACTTTACGCGATGATTCAGGACGGCCGTTCCGACAAAGAGATCGTGGATTTCATGGTGGAGCGTTATGGCGATTACATTCTCTATCGTCCGCGTTTAACGCCTGCCACGGTGATGTTATGGGTGGGGCCGGGGGTATTGTTTCTGGCGGGAATTATCATCCTGATTATGATTGTCCGCCAGCGTCGCCGGGATGCCTTGGTAAAAGGTCCGACCGCCCTGGACACAGAAGAACAATCTCGCCTGGCCGCTTTGCTGCGCGAGTCCGGGTCACGTCGCAGTGAAAACAATAACGATACAGCTTCTGATGATTCAGAACTTTCAAATAAGGAATCCCGCTCATGATGCCAATGTGGTCCGCCATGGCGGCACTCTCTCTGCTCGCTGCCGCCTTTATCCTCTGGCCGTTGTGGCGACATCGTAAACAGCTACAGGCGAATAACGAGGTGGACAATGCAACGGCTCGCCTGGAGGAAAATATTGCCCTGTTTCGTGAGCACATGCGTGACCTGGACAATGCATTGGCTGAAGGACGCATTGATGCTGACCAGCACGCGCAATTGAAGCTGGAACAGGAGCGCACCCTGCTGGACGATGAGGCGAGTGTTCGCATCGCCAGGAGTCAATTTACCTTGGGGTTTGGTAACAAAAGCCTGGTGTTTATTGCGGTATTGACTATTGCGTGCGGCTTTCTGTTGTACCGCGAGTTGGGCAGTAGTGCGGATGTCCACATCCAACATTTGCAGGCGGAGAAGTCTCGCCTGGATTATCAGGACCTGCTGCATAACCGTAACCCCGACCCAGCCCGCACCCAGGCATTTATCCGCGAATTGGAGGATCGGGTAGAGCAGGAGCCCGATAACCTCCAATACTGGTTCCTGTTGGCACGCAACGCCTTGGAGGTTGCTGATTACGCCAAAGCCGTGACTGCCTACCAACGAACTCTTGCGCTGGATCCCGGCGCCGCCATTGTGATGGCCGAGCTGGCGCAAGCCATGTTCCTGCGTGATAAAAATCAGATGAGTCCCGCCATTGCAGAATTGGCCCTTAAAGCCCTGCAAGCTGATGCCCGCAATACCACAGCCTTAGGTTTGGCCGGCATCAACGCCTTTCAACAGAAGGATTTCCGCACAGCGGCGCGTTACTGGCAGCAGGCCGTCGATATCATGGGGCCGGATGCGCCGGGTGCTCGTGCATTACAAGGTGGGGTGGCGCGAGCGCAACAGGAGGCGGCTAATCAACCCGTCGGCAGTGAACCCGCAGCGGCCGGGAAATCCATTAACCTGAGAGTCAGGCTTGCCGAAGGAGTCGACGCGCCGGGCGATCAGTTGGTTTACGTTTATGCGAGAGCCTGGCAGGGATCGCGTATGCCGCTGGCGATTACCCGCATCAATGTGGCTGATTTGCCGGCAACAATTATCCTGGATGAAACTATGGCCATGTCAACAATGGCCTCGCTGGCGCAGGCAGATCAAGTGGAAGTGGTGGCAAGAATCTCGGAAGACGGCACCGCGACCGCAAAGCCGGGCGACTGGCAGGTCAGTGTGGGGCCATTGGATATGAATGCCTTGCCGGAGACCACCGAGCTGGTGATCGCTGAAAAATTAACCGAATAACAAGGCCGAATTGCAACAGTTCCCATATCCCGGACATGCCCATTGAGAATCTTTTGTGCATGTCCGGGCGAAAATCCCCGGAAAAACGCAGTTTGTCTGTGAAACAACGTCAAAGGCGGGGTGTAAAGCACAGTGCAAGTGTGTAGAATTCTGGCCTTTATGCGGTTGTTGGACTGATCCTTTAGACTGCTCAAAAAACATAACGAAATCAAACAGCTAGCGTCTTGCCTTCACATCCCGGCGAGGTGCTATTCCGGTTTCGTCACGTTTGGCTGTTAGCGCCATTTTTTTAAGCAAATTTGATTACAAGAGCGACACGGAAATATGCGGCTAAAGTGCATCAAGCTGGCAGGCTTTAAATCCTTCGTTGATCCAACGACGGTCAACTTTCCCAGCAATCTTTGCGCGGTGGTAGGCCCTAACGGTTGTGGCAAGTCCAACATTATTGACGCCGTGCGTTGGGTAATGGGTGAATCGTCTGCGAAGAACCTGCGCGGCGAAAACATGACCGACGTTATCTTTAACGGTTCCAGCGGCCGCAAGCCCATTGGCCAGGCATCCATTGAACTGGTGTTTGATAACAGCGATGGAACCCTGCTTGGCGAGTACGCCAGCTTCACTGAAATTTCTGTTAAACGTAAAGTCACCCGCGATGGGCAAAACCTTTACTACCTCAATGGCGCAAAATGCCGCCGCCGCGACATCACCGATATCTTCCTGGGCACCGGCCTTGGGCCACGCAGCTACGCGATCATTGAGCAAGGCATGATCTCCCGTCTGATTGAAGCCAAACCGGAAGATTTGCGGGTATACATCGAAGAGGCGGCCGGCATCTCCAAATACAAGGAGCGTCGTCGCGATACGGAAAACCGGATCCGCCGGACCATGGAAAACCTCGAGCGTTTGACGGATATCCGCGATGAACTGGAGCGGCAGTTATCCCGCTTGCAACGCCAGGCGCAGGCCGCTGAGAAATACACCGAATACAAGAAAGAGGAGCGCTTGCTGAAAGCCCAGGTGCAGGCACTGAAATACCAGCAACTGGATCAGCAGGCCAAGGCCAAACAGGAAACCATTCGCGACCTGGAATTGCGCATGGAGTCCTTCATCACCAATCAGGTGAACAAAGATACCCAGATCGAAAAATACCGCACGCAATACACCGAGCTGGGCGACAAATTCAATGAAGTCCAGGGCCGTTATTATGCCATTGGTGCCGACATTGCGCGGCTGGAACAAAGCATTCAACACGCCCAGGAGCGCTCCCGCCAACTGCAAACCGACCTGGACCAGACCAACCGTGACTGTAAAGAAGCGGAAGAAAACCTGCTGATCGATGCGCAAAAGGCGGAAGCCTGGGAAGCTGAACTGCTGGAACTGGAACCGGAACTGGAGCTGGTCAAGGCGGCGGAGGAGAGCTCCGGTGACGTGCTCCTGGCATCGGAAGAAGCCATGCAACGCTGGCAGAATGAGTGGGACACGTTTAACCAGCGCGCCGCCGAGCCACGCCAGAAAGCGGAAGTGCAGCAATCCCGCATTCAACACCTGGAGCAGGTGCAACAGCGTTTGCTGCAGCGCATCGAAAAGCTTAAAGACGAAAAAGCCAATCTGGTTGACGGTTCTGAGGATGATGAAATCGGTCAGCTTACAGAGCAACTGGCCGAACTGGATCTGGCAGCCGATGAAAAACGCAGCCGTGTCGACACCCTGACCGAGCAGTTGGACCAGCAGCGCAACGACAACAACCGCTTCACCAACGAGTTGGATCAGGTCCGCAGCAAGCTGCAAAGCATGCGCGGCCGCCACGCGTCCCTGGAAGCGCTGCAACAGGCCGCACTGGGCGAGAAAAACAAAGCCGTTACCCAGTGGCTCGACACTCAGCAACTGCTGGACAAACCGCGCCTGGCGGAATCAATTAATGTGAGCGAGGGTTGGGACAAGGCGCTTGAAACGGTCCTGGGCAACACCTTGCAGGCGGTCTGCGTCGAGAGCCTTGATGCAGTCAAAGATGTGTTGGGCAGCCTGACCCAAGGCGAACTGGTGTTGTTTGATACCCGCGCCAAGGTGAATGTCAGTGGTGCGGAAAAGGGCAGCTTGCTGAGCGCCAAGGTCACTGCGCCCTGGGATGTCGCCGGTCTGCTGGATGGCATCTATGCGGCGAACGACCTCGCCACTGCCTTGCAATTGCGCGCGCAATTGTCTGCCCATGAATCTGTCATCACCAAAGACGGTATCTGGCTCGGCCCGCACTGGCTGCGGGTCGCGCGGGATTCCGACGCCAGTTCCGGTGTTATCGCCCGTCGCCAGGAGTTGGAAGAATTAAGCGCGGCCATTGCCGAGGCGGAAGAGCAGGTCGAGAACCTTAGCCTGCAATTGGAGCAAGGGCGCGAGTCGCTCAAACACATTGAACAACAGCGCGAAACCTTGCGCCGCGAAGCGGATGAGCAGGGCCGTCGGTATGGTGAATTGCGCTCGCAGTTAAGCGCCAAACAAGTGCGCCTGGAACAGATCAACATGCGCCGTGAGCGCGCCGAGGCGGAAATTCGCGAAGCGCGCGAGCAGATGGAGCAGGAAGCCGAGCATTTATCCGAAGCGCGCATGATCCTCAGCGAAGCCATCGAGATGATGGAGCAGGACACCGACCAGCGCGAAAAATTATTGCAAGAGCGCGACAATATTCGCACCGGCCTGGATCAGGCACGGCAGCGGGCCCGTCACGACAAAGACAAGGCCCATGAATTGGCGATGCGCTTCCAGTCCGTCAAGACCCAGCTCGACAGTATCCGTCTGGGTATCGGTCGCCTGCGTGAACAGACGGCGCGTTTACAGGAACGCCGCGAACAGCTCACCTTATCGCTGAGCGATAACCGCGATCCTATTGAGGAATTCAAACTCGAACTGGAGGCTTGCCTCTCCAAGCGCTTGTCCGTGGAAGCTTCGTTGACTGAAGCGCGGCGCGAACTGGAAACGGTTGAACATGAGTTGCGTAATGCTGAGCAGGCGCGCAACCGGGCCGAGCAGGAAGTGCAAGCTGTTCGCTCGCACCTGGAACAGGAGCGTCTCGCCGCACAAATGTTTGAAGTCCAGCGTGCGGGTATCGCCCAGCAGTTGGAAGAGGATGATCTGGATCTCAATCAATTGTTGGCGGAAATGCCTGAAGGCTCCGAGATCAAACCGCTGGAAGAAGAACTGGAAAATGTCGCTGGCCGCATCAATCGCCTGGGGCCCATCAACCTTGCGGCGATCGACGAATACAAGACTGAGTCAGAGCGCAAAAATTATCTCGATGCGCAGAACGCGGATTTGATGGAAGCGCTCGAAACCCTGGAAAATGCGATCAAACGTATTGATCGCGAAACGCGCACCCGCTTCAAGGAAACCTTTGATCAGGTCAACAAAAGTTTGCAGGAACTGTTTCCCAAAGTGTTCGGCGGCGGCCATGCCTACCTGGAACTTACCGGAGAGGATTTACTCGATACCGGTATTGCGATCATGGCGCGTCCACCAGGCAAACGTAATAGCACCATCCACTTGCTGTCCGGTGGTGAAAAGGCACTCACCGCGATTGCCCTGGTATTCTCCATCTTCCGTCTTAACCCTGCACCTTTCTGTATGTTGGACGAAGTGGATGCACCGCTGGATGACGCCAATGTGGGTCGCTATGCACGCATGGTTGAGGAGATGTCTGAACACGTGCAGTTTATTTACATCACGCACAACAAGATTGCGATGGAGATGGCCCACCAGCTAATGGGTGTCACCATGCATGAACCCGGCGTTTCGCGTCTGGTGACGGTGGACGTTGACGAGGCAGCAGAATTGGCGGCGGTATAACAGCGCCGCTATGCCCCGATAACCAGTTGCGATTTTATTGAATGAATCTTATCAGCGGATAACATCATGCAAGAATGGGTAACCGTCATTATTGTGCTTCTCATCCTCGCGATTTTGCTGGATGGGGTGCGCCGCATGCGCATCAATCAGCGGGATAAAATCCGGATGTCCCGCTCCATTCATAAACAGGGTGGTGGCGCTGAGGCAACAAAAGAATATACCAGCGAATTACCTAACGGCGGCGCCCGTGTGGTGGGTTATCGCGAAGTGCCCCAAGGCAGCACGGTTCGTCCGCCGCGCAAACCGGCCATTACACCCAACAACGCCCGTGAACCGCGCCGTGCTCCGGAGCAAACTCGCTTGAATCTTGATGAATCAGTGCCGTTGTTGATGGAGTCGGTGTCTGACGATGTGTTGATGCGCGATCAGAAAGACGAGCAAGAAGCACTCGCACACACCCGGCCCCAACAGGCGCGGATGAGCGCTCAACAGCGGATCGAACCCACGTTTTCTGCGCTTGATGACGATGAGCCTTACACCAGCTCTTCCCGCACCGTGAGCGCTGCATCCTCTCAAGATGAAGAAGATGATGTGCGCTTCGACCGGGCTGACGACTATCGCGAAACAGATTATCCCGACGAAGATGACTATGCCGACGAACCTTATTCCGACGAAGATGAAGTAGAAGACGATTACGCCGATGGTTATGACGGCGAAGAGTACGATGATGACGACGATTATGAGGATGACGAAGACTACGAGGATGAACGTTACGACGAACCGGAAGAACCACCGGTTGCCAGCGCCGATCAACCACCCAAAGAACCGGAAGAAGTCCTGATCATCAATGTGATGTCGATGAAAGGTGAGTTCTTTAACGGCGCGGCCTTGCTGGACATCATCCTCAAATGCGGCATGCGTTACGGCGATATGAATATTTTCCATCGCTACAGTGATAAACAGGGCGAGGGCGCTTTGCTGTTCAGCATGGCGAATATGGTAAAACCCGGCACCTTTGACCTGGATGCCATGGATAACTTTGAAACGCCCGGCGTCAGCTTGTTTATGACCTTGCCAATCAAAGCCGATAGCATGGCGTCGTTTGATTTAATGGTGGATACCGCACGCGCTATTGCGGAAACCCTCGGTGGCGAACTGAAAGACGAGCAGCGCAGTGTAATGACCCGACAAACCATCGAACATTGTCGCCAACGCATTCGCGATTATGAATTGAAAAAGCTGTCGCGTGGCCGTCACTAAGCCGGCAGTTTTTTTACAGCACAAGGACGTGCGAGAAACTTTTTGTACAGCCTCTCGGAAGCGCACTACCCATGTCGACACCCGCTCCCCATATTGTCGCTGAAGCCGAGCAATTGCGCGCAGAGATTCACGACCACAATTACCGTTACTACGCCCTCGACGAACCACAAGTGCCCGATGCGGAATATGACCGCCTGATGCTGCGCTTGCGGGAAATCGAAAGCCAATACCCGCAATTGATTACGCCGGATTCTCCCACCCAGCGGGTCGGCGTTGCGCCGCTCAGCGCATTTGCCACTGTGCAGCATGAAATGCCCATGCTCTCGCTCGATAATGCGTTCAGTGATGAAGAATTGTTGCAATTCAATCGCCGGATTCAGGAGCGTCTGAAACACACCGATCACATAGAATTTGCCTGCGAAGTGAAGCTGGACGGCATCGCTGTCAGCCTCCTGTATCGCGACGGTATTCTGGTGCGCGGTGCGACCCGTGGCGATGGTGCACGCGGCGAAGACATCACACAAAATGTGCGCACCATTGATTCCATTCCGCTGCGGTTGCGCGGTACGGGCTTTCCTGCCGTGCTGGAAGTACGTGGCGAAATTTACATGCCCAAATCCGGCTTCGAAAAAATGAATGACCAGGCGCGGGCCAAAGGTGAAAAATTATTTGTTAATCCGCGCAATGCCGCCGCCGGCAGCCTGCGCCAGTTAGATCCGCGCATTACCGCTTCACGTCCGCTGGAGATGTGCGCGTACAGTGTTGGTCTGGTTGACGGTGTTCCGGCGGAGCGCCCTTGGCCAACGCGCCACAGCGATATTCTGTATGCCTTGCGCGATTGGGGCTTCCTGATCAATCGCGAGATGGTGGTGGCAAAAGACATTGATGAATGCATTGCCTATTACCGCAAAATCCAGGAAAAACGTATGTCCCTGGCTTACGACATCGACGGCATCGTCTTTAAAGTGAACCAGCGCGAATTGCAGGAAAAACTTGGCTTTATCTCCCGCGCACCACGCTGGGCAATTGCCTATAAATTTCCTGCGCAGGAAGAAATGACGCAACTGCTCGATGTGGAATTCCAGGTAGGGCGCACCGGGGCAGTGACACCTGTGGCCCGCTTGCAGCCGGTGTTTGTCGGCGGTGTTACGGTATCCAATGCGACCCTCCATAACCGTGATGAAATCCAGCGACTGGGCATAAAGATTGGTGATACGGTCATCGTGCGCCGCGCTGGTGATGTGATTCCGCAAATTGTCGGCATCGTCGATACCAAACGCCCCGATAATGTGCGCGACGTGATCTTTCCCGATCACTGCCCGGTGTGCGGCTCGCCGGTTGAAACGGTGCCGGGCGAAGCCGTGGCGCGTTGCGACGGCGGTTTAATTTGTCCGGCGCAGCGCAAAGAAGCCATCAAACATTTTGCTTCGCGCAAAGCCATGGATATTGAAGGCCTGGGCGATAAACTGGTTGAACAACTGGTAGATCAAGGGCACATTAACGCCGTTGCCGATTTGTACCAGCTGACGCGCGAACAGCTTGCCGGCCTTGAGCGTATGGGTGAAAAGTCGGCCGATAACTTATTAAGCGCGTTGGAAAAAAGTAAACAAACCACGCTGGAAAAATTTATCTATGCGTTGGGTATTCGTGAGGTTGGTGAAGCGACAGCGCGCAATCTCGCGTTACATTTTGGTAATTATGCCGCCTTGGCAAATGCCAGCGAAGAAGCCCTGCAAGAAGTGGCGGATGTCGGCCCGGTGGTGGCCCATTTTGTGGCGGAATTTTTCCAGCAGCCGCACAATCGCGATGCGGTTACCGCATTAAAGGCGGCGGGGGTTACCTGGGAAGATCGCGATCAGCCAGTGAATACCGCTGATTTACCGCTGAAAGGTTTAACCTACGTATTGACCGGTACCCTGGAAACGATGAGTCGCGATGATGCAAAGGCACACCTGTTGGCCTTGGGAGCCAAGGTTGCGGGCAGCGTATCGGCAAAAACTGATTACGTGGTGGCAGGCCCTGGCGCCGGCTCCAAGCTGCAAAAAGCTGAGGAATTGAATATCCCGGTACTGGATGAAGCGGGCTTACTCGCCCTATTACAACAACATCAACGGGCGGTCTGATGCATCTCAAAAAAATCCTGATCGCGTTACTGATTGTCAGTGGTTTTGTGCTGGGCGGTTGCGCCAATGTGCCGCCGGCAAAACCTAACAATATCTGCGATATTTTTGATGATAAACCCGACTGGTACAAATATGCGCGCAAATCGGAAAAACGCTGGGGCTCCACGATTCCAGTGATGATGGCCATCATGTACCAGGAATCACAGTTTGTGCACAATGCGCGCACCAAGCGCACTAAAATTCTGTGGGTCATTCCGGGGCCGCGCAAAAGCAGCGCCTTCGGCTACGCGCAGGTCAAAAACGAAACCTGGTACGAATATCAGAAAAGTAGCGGCAATACCTGGTCGCGTCGCGACCGTTATCAGGATGCGATTGATTTTATCGGCTGGTACAACGCGCAAAGCCAAAAGCGCAGCAACATTCGTTTAAACGATGCGTACAATCTTTATCTGGCCTATCACGAAGGCCACGGTGGATTTAATCGCGGGACCTACAAGAAAAAAACCTGGTTGCGCAACACCGCTCAGCAAGTCGCCAATCGTGCCGCCCTGTACTCGCGTCAGTTGCCCCTGTGTGAGGAGCGTTTGAAAAGCCCCTGGTGGTGGCCGTTTTAACGTTGTTATATAGATGTAGAGATGTTGGTTGATAGCACTTCATTGGAGCTTCTATGGATCAAGAGTCAATTGTGTACGGTTGTATCAAAGACGGTTCGCCATTGTTGGGTAATGCCGAGCGCATTCGCATTAATCGCGAGGCCATGCTGTCCTTGCCGCACGCGGATGAGTGGCCGTTTTTATCCCAGGAGATGTTTTCCATTCCGCAGATCGAAATGCCGACCAGCAGTTATCAAACGGAAGTTATGCACTTCGGGGCTTCCTACAAAGCAGTAGAATATGAATGGGATCAGTGGATCGCACAATTTGAATCACTGTTGAGCAAGATGTATTGGGTGTCTGCCACCGTACATCTGGAAACAGAATTGTCCGGCACCCATACCTTTACCTGGGAATCCCAGAGCAGTTATCACAAACCCGGGTCTGGTGATATGCGGGTGCGCTGTGAGTGGAGCCACGAAGGCTCGCTCAGTTTTTAATTGAAGAGTTTTAAATATTTAGGTGGAACGCATCATGACTGAAAAAAATCGGTTCGCGCCCGAATTTCGTTTTCGTCGTTTGCGCCAGTCTGCTGCCGTGCGGCAACTGGTGCGCGAAACCCAATTGACGATGACCGACTTCATCCTGCCGATCTTTGTGGAGGAGGGGATTACAGAACCGGTTGCTATCTCCAGCATGCCCGGCGTGGTGCGTTATCCCGAAACGCAATTGCCCGCAGTTATCCAACGCGCCTGGAGCAAAGGTATTCGCGCGGTTATTTTATTTGGGGTATCCACCCATAAAGACGAAGCGGGCACGGATACCTGGAACGACGCAGGATTAATGGCGCGTATGATTCGCGCGGCAAAAGCAGCGCAGCCGGAGATGTTGATCATCAGTGACAATTGCTTTTGCGAATACACCACCCATGGTCATTGTGGTGTGGTTCATGACTGCGGTCAGCACCAGGATGTCAATAACGATGAGACCCTGGTGAATTTACAAAAGCAAGCAGTCACCGCAGCGCGCGCCGGGGTCGATATGATTGCGCCGTCCGGCATGCAGGACGGTATGATTGCCGCCATTCGCCAAGGCCTGGATGAAGCCGGTTTTCAACACATACCCGTTATGTCTTACTCCACCAAGTTTGCTTCTGCTTTTTACGGGCCGTTCCGCGATGCTGTCGACAGCACCTTTAAAGGCACCCGCAGCACTTATCAGATGGACCCGGCCAACGGGCGTGAAGCACTGGCGGAATCTCTGCAAGATGAGCTGGAAGGGGCCGATATTTTGATGGTTAAACCTGGCATCGCCTATCTGGACGTGTTGGCGAATATTCGTGCACATTCATCGCGGCCGCTCGCGGTTTACCACGTCAGTGGCGAATACGCGATGATCAAAGCCGGCGCAGCAGCAGGCGTGATTGATGAAAAAGCCATCGTGCTGGAAACCATGATTGCCTTTAAGCGGGCCGGAGCGGATTTAATTATTACCTATTACGCCGAGCAGATGGCTGAGTGGATTGATTGATATGCCGAGTAAGTTAACAACGATATTACAGGGCAATAAATTATTGTTTGTCGTGTTTGGGTTGAGTGTGTTGATGTTGATCGTGGGTGCAATGCTGATTGCGCGTACTTCGGATATCTCACCGGAGCCTGCACCTACACCAGCCAACCAGGATGATGATCTGTCGCTGATTCAATCTCTCGACGACACCGAGGATATCATCAACAACGCCAGCAGAAATGGTGTGAATCCGTTGCCGGACGACACGCGTCTGGTGCGCGGCAGTGAAGCCTGGTGTGAATCCATGATGGCCAAAGCGGATACCGACTGGAATGATGCCGACACCCGCCTGTTTGCCCAAAAATGTCTGAACGACTAAACCGCCTTCATGTTTTTTAACGAACAGCGTCCGCATTTTTTTAATCCCCTGACCGGTAAATACCGCGAGGTGGTGGCGGAATGCTTGCGCTTGCTGTATCAACGCCTGTACACCGACTTGCGCGATTACGGCCACGCGATGAATCGTGAACAACTGGTCGATATTTTTAAGGAAGCCATAGCGCGCACCCCGGTTCTGGATGAGCAAGACGATCACAGTGAAACCGAAGGCCGTTTCAAAACCCACCGTGAATTAGCCAGTTTTATCATCAACCGTTTACTGGAAAACGGTTGGCTGGAAAAACAGGTTGATGAAGCCAGTTTGCAAAGTACCTATGGTTTCAGTCGTATGGGCCGTGTGTTCACTCAACCCTTCGCCGACAGCGACAGCAATCACTTCCGTACCCGCAACCGCAATACCCGTAATACGCGCAACAGTTTGCAGGCATTTTACGACCAGGGCGAAGTGCATGATTTGCTGGACGCCTATGAATATTCCGAGCGTATTATCAGCGATTTCACCGACGTGATCTCGGAGCTGGAAGAGCGCAAGCGTCAGTTGGTACGCGAAGTTGAAGCGCGTCAGTTAGTGCAGCAGGCCAGCGACGAATTTTTTGATTTTATGGATAAGGTGTTCAAGCCTGACCTGGAAGTGCGCTTGTCGGCAGACAGTGTGGAAAAATATCGCGATCAGATTGCCGATATCATCAAAGGTATTCGACGCAAACGAAAGTACGGACAAGGCGATCCGGAAATGGCGGCAAAAGATTGGCGCGCCGTTATGGAAATCCGCTTGCGGAAATTATTGCCGCAACGGGCAGTGCCCCATGTGTCGCTGTTGGATACGTTACTACAAACCATCGAATCGCGATTGCGCAACGCCTGCGAAGTGATGTTGCCAGCCTTGCGGCGTGCGTTAAATACATTTACCCAACGCGCGGATATTATTATTCGTCAACTGAGTTATATTCACGCCCAAGGCAGCGACAATATTGTCGATGTGTGCCGGCAATTGTCGCAGCTCACTGAAGAACAACAGAACGCCATATTTGAACAATACCATGCCGACCTGAACGGCATGCAACTGGCCTTTATCGACCCCGGCCAAATTCAGTTACGTACGCCCTGGCAAAAAACGGTAGTACGCAGCAGCGTAGATCAGGACAAAGCCCTGGACCCGGTCGCGCAAAAAGAAATATTTATCCAGCAGGCATTAGACCGCGCATTTATCGTGCAGGGCAGTGCCGTGCGTGATTATATTCACAGCGCCCTGGCACAAACCGGCCGTGTGAACAGTCGCCAATTATCCGCATCGAGCATGCCGGAACTGTTGAACCTGGCCCATGCCATCGAAGTGGGTGCCATCAATAATTTATCATCCGAACTGCGCTTTGAAGTCACCCAATCAGCGGATTGGCTGGTGAGCACGCCACGCATTGAACAGGATGATTATTTTGTCCGGCGCGATGAATTTGTCATCGCGCTTATTGAGAATAACCATGGCAAGTTTGATTGAAACCCTTGAGCAGCAACTCGCGACGCACAATCTGAATCTCGACGACTGGCGCGCGCTTTTGCAGCGACTGCTGGATTACGGCGTGCTGTGCCGTGACGACAGCCAGGTTGAAGCGGATTTTTACGATCAGTTCGTGCGCGTGCAGGAACTGGTTGATCAATATTTATCGCTGATAGGCATACGTTTTCAACACGATCCACATTTTCGATTCGTGCGTTTAATCCCTCCCGGTGCGCGAGTGCCGGGCCTGGAAGACGAAAGTGATGAACCTTCCGGCGGCGGTTTTCGCCAACGCTTGAGCCAACACGAGATCGCGCTCATTCTGGTGTTACGTGCTGAGTATGATAAAGTCTTGCGCGAAGGTTTGATTGATGAGCAGGGGTGCGCGGCCTTGTCGTTAGAAGCGGTGGCCCTGGCGATGAAAAATTTGTTGCGCCGGGCGCTGCCGGAGAATGTGGGTGAGCGGCGGCAGGTGTTTAAGCGGTTGCGGCAGTTGCGGTTGATTCATTATGTGCAGGAGGCGGATCTGGATCAGTCGGAGAGTTGGATTAAGGTGCGGCCGTTGGTGGTGAATCTGGTAACGAATGAGTGGTTGGAGAAGGTTCGGCGGGATGTTGGTGGGTTGGTGCCGCAGGATGATGATGGTAAAGAGGTAGAGATTGTTGGGGAAATTAAAAGCGAAAAGCATTCTATATTTTAATTGAGTGCGTGGTGGGGGATCGGGTGAAGGTGTGTCAGACACGCCGTGAACCCATCCATGGGGGCTCAACAGCGGCGTCCTGCCGCTGATGGTCTGCCACACCTTCACCCGATCCCCTATTGAGAGTTTTTCTTTCTATCTAACTTTTTAAAAACAGAAGAGCTAACTCTTTAAATGCTGACGTTGGCACAATATGAGTTTGGTATCAGGGTACTAAGTTCGAAACCCTCAAGTCATGGATGACTTGAGGGAGCTACATGGATGTATTCATGCGTTTTCGAACTTAGTACCCTGATACCAAACGTACTACGAAGCACAAAACCCGCAATATATTCTTATCATCAATTGGCGGAAGTCATTTATGTATCTGAAAAAATTTATCTACGTCAATTGGGGCAATGTGCCGAACACCGAATTTGAATTCGGGCCGATTAATTTATTTTCCGGCGGTAACGGATCGGGCAAGACCACCGCGGCAGATGCGGTGCAGACGATCATGACGGCTGCGCACGATAATCTATTTCATTTTAATCCGGGGCAAGACGAATCCAGTCAGCGAGGGCGGGGCGGTAAGCAGGTGCGGACGCTGGCGTCTTATGTATTGGGTTGTGATGATGGTGCTTATGCGCGCCCTTATGGGTGTGACGGTTATCTGGCCGCTGTGTTTTATCCGACCCAGGGGGAGGCGAGCGAGCCGTTTACGGCGCTGATGGGGATGCGCGCGGTGATTGAGGGCGCGGGTCAGCAGCGGGTGGCGCGGCTTGAGGAAACGCAGTTTTTTGTCTTGCCGGATGTGATCCTGAATCTGGCCGATTTGCTCAAAGAAGACAAAAGCGGGCGTTATGTGGTGCCGCTGGATCGTGTATATGCCGGCTTGCGTCGGCAGTTTGGTAGTGATCAGGTTGAAAAGTACGATAAGAAGAAAGCCTATCTGTGTCGGTTGTATGGCATCTTGCGCGGCAGTAAAAAGGATGCGGTGTCCGAGCGGGAGGCGATGAATGCAGCGCGGGCGTTTTCGCGGTTCATGGCGTATAAGCCGATCAAGGGTATTGATGAATTTGTGGCGACCGAGGTGCTGGAGTATCGCGATCTGGGTGAAGCGATTCGCAATGTGTCGGCGATGCTCAAGCGGATTCATACCATGGAATCCGACGCGCGTCAGTTGCGTGAGGCGATTACACGGATGGCGAATGGTCGCGATACCGCAGACAGTTTTATTGCGAATTGGCTGGAGCAGCAGGTTGTGCATTACAGCCTTGCGCGGCGGCGTTATAACGACAGCCAGGCGCGTTATCTGAAAGAGAAACAGCAACAGCAAGGTTTGCGTGAGCAGTTGGCTGGCAATGAGCAGGCGCTGTTGTTGTGCGAACAGCGTCGCGAGGAGCTGAACCAACAGATTCTTGATGTCAACGCGCGCCGGTTGGGTGTGCCGGCGCTACGCGATAAAGACCAATTAACAGCGGATAAGAAACAACTGGAGCAGCAGATTCATCAGGGTGTGCCTGAACTGCTCAAGCAGGATCAACAACTGCAATTTAATCATCAGGCGGCGCAACAGATTATCCATGCCCTGCGGCAAACGTCCATCAGCCTGGTTATCCCTGCATTGGCTGACAAGCCGCTACAAAAGCTCACCAAACAATTAAGCGATGACGAATTGCATATTGACTTCCACCAGTTGTTAAACCGCGACTGGATTGATATCACCCCGCTGGAAGATAAGCTGGACGCCGCATTGCAACAGCAATTGCTGCACAACCAGTTGGTGTCGCACTGGTTTGGTGAGGCAGATGCACAGCGCGATAATCTGCGTGATCAACTGGCGCAAGAGCGCGACAAACGTCAGCAACTGGCGGAGCGTTTGCAGAAACAGGTAGATGCCAAACAGCGTGATATTCATAGCCTGGAATCCAACCAGGTGACTTACCCAAACTTTGTGCGTGCGGCCCTGGAGCTTTTGCATCACCAGTGTCCCGAGGCGGATGCCCGGGTGTTATGCGATTACGTGGAAGTCATGGACCGCGAATGGCAATCCGCTATTGAAGGTTATATCGGCGCCGCGCGGTTCGGCATTATTGTTACGCCGGAGTGTGAAGCCGAAGCGATCAGGCTGGTGCGCAATATGCCGGGGCAGGGGAAAAGCGCGCGGGTTATCCAGGGTGATAAAGCGCGGCGCGATATGGAGAAATTATCCAGTTTACCGAGCAATTCCATCGTGCAGGTAATGAGTTTTACCCACGCTACTGCGGAATATTATTTAAAAGCAAGTTACGGCAATGTCGAACGTGTCGCCGATGCCCAGGCACTGCGCAACACGCGCCGGGGTTTGACGAAAGATGCCATGGGGTCGGGCAATTACGCGATGTTCCGCTGCGATATCCCCGACAGTGAACTGGTTTTTGGTCAGGACGCCCGTGAGCGTGCCCTGGAAGAAAAACGCCGTGAACTGGAGCAGTTAACCCGCGAGTGGCAGGAAGCTACTGACCATGCGAATGAAATTCAACAACTCCTGCGCGCCGTAGATAAGCTGAAACCTGTGAGCTATGCCGATGTGCTGCAAACCATGTTAGTGGCGCAGAGACGGGTGCAGGCTATTGATGAGAAATTGCAACAGCTGGACCTCAGCGATTTTGCTGCCCTGGATGAGGAACTGGCAAAACTGCGCGAATCGGATAAAGCCCTTGCGCAGGATCTCAAGCAACTCACTGAAGCGCGCGTCGACTGCAAGGCAAAACTTCATAATGTGGATGACCGCTGCCGCGCGTTGGATGCCGAGCAAGACAAAACGCTGGATATTGTGGATCGCGCTGAAGAGAATCTGCGCAGTGTGGCGGCGCTCTGGCCAGACTTCGATCCGGAACAACGGCTAAGCTTGGCAGACCAGGATTGCGCGCAGCATGAAGTGGCTTATTTTGAGCAGCAATTGCAAACGACAACAGCGGAATTGAAAAGCCATCTGCACCGTTTGCAGCAGGCTGTCTTGCAGCACAACCAGTTTTGTAAAACCGCTGACAGCCTGATGTTTAACCTGGATTTCAGCGATGATCTGGGGCAGAAAAATTTCCGCGAAGTCTGCGAGATCCGCCGGCATTTCGACAAACTCTATAATCGCGATAAAAACCATATCCTCGCCCAGCGTCATGCGGAACTGGAGTCGTTACGCCACAGCTTCAACAATGCCTTTGTCACCAACCTGTGCCATTCGATTTATCAGGCAATCAACGACGGCAAAAAAATCCTTGATGATTTGAATAAGGAACTGGAGCACCACCGCTTTGGTGCGGATCGCGAACGTTTCCGTTTTGATTACGATTGGGTGCCGGAATTCAAGGAATATTGGCAGTTCTTTAAAGCAGTGATCGACAATCCCAGTCTGGGGGATGGCGAGACCTTGTTCGAGATGAAGCTTGAGCCAAAACATCAACAAGTGCGCGAGCGTTTGATGACGATGTTGCTCGATGAAGACGAACAAAAAGCCCTGCGCGAGCTGACGCGCATTGCGGATTACCGCAATTATCGTCGCTATGAAATCTATAAGGAACCGGAAGGTAAACAACCCATTGCGTTAAGCCAATACGGCACCGGTTCCGGCGGCCAGCTGGAAACACCGGCCTATATTATTCGCAGCGCGGCAATTACTTCCGCGTTCCGTTTCAATGAAGGTAACAGTCACCTGCGCATGGTGTTGGTGGACGAAGCCTTCTCCAAGATGGACGAGCACCGTTCCCGCGAAGTTATAAACTACCTCACAGAAAGCCTCGGGCTGCAGTTGTTATTTATCATGCCCAGCAGTAAATCCGGTCCGTTTATGGATTTAATCTCCAACCAATTTGTATTCAGCAAATGCCCAACGGCTGAAAGCGTAGGCGAATTAAAAAGCCGCGTGGTGCTGGATCGCCAACAATGTGCGCCGGAGAAAATTAAAAAGCTGATGGAGAACCACCGCCGTACTATTCGCCAACAAGCGGCGCTGGATTTTATGCAAGAAGTGGAGGCTGATTGATGCACCCACCGGTTTGGTTTCAGGATAGTGCGGCCAAACCAATCGTGGAGGTGCTGCGCTGGTTTATTGTGCAACTGAATAACATCGAACCGGAACAGCGCCGCCGTCCGTTAACGCGGAAATTAACTGCCAGAACCTTACCCGCATTATTTGATTTCGGCCGCGCGGACGACATTAATTTTCTTAAGGAAACACTTCAGGAACTTGCCGAATCGCCTTACAGCATCTGGACGCTGTCGCCAGCACGTGGGTCTGATGGCGAAATAACCTTAACGTTCCATTACGCTGCCGAGCCGATCCTGCGTGAATGGCTGAGCATGCCGCGCGTTGATCCGGCGCAGCAAGCATGGTTAGCGGCACTTGAAACATGGCCGACGCCAGCGGAACTGGATAGCGACGCCTTACGCTCATCCAGTTATCCCGGCATTTATCCGCCGAATGATTTACTGACTGCGCTTACGCGACTTGTTGCGCTGGTGCAGCAAAACGATAACGAAAAAATCACCTGGCGCCGCCTGAGTGCTCATTGTTTTTGGGGCGATTCAAAATACCTGGATTCCATTACGCGGCAACAATGGTTATTGAATGTGTGTCCACAACTTCAAACACACATTGAAAGCCGGACCTTATTGCTCAACGTATTTTTAGTAGACGCGCCCCAGGCAATCTTACTGATCGAAAACCAGGATACTTTTTGTTGGTTGATGAAACTCAGTAAGGAGGTTGACGCATTACGTCATTTACATCTGGTCTATAGCCAGGGTTTTATGGGTAGTGCGCAGCGCAGTCGCGACGCGAGGGCAGTGCAATTTATGTATCAGGGAAGTGCAGCGAACGCGCAAGCATTTCACGCGCAATGGCTACAAGATACCGAGCTGGAACTGCCGATATTTTTCTGGGGCGATCTTGATTATGCCGGTATGTCTATCATCAAATCCTTGAGGCAGGTGTTTCCAGGCTTAACGGCATGGAAGCCGGGATATCAGCCCATGCTCGCGGCCTTGCGCGAAGGCGCAGGTCACACACCGGAACAGGCGGGCAAGACCGCTCAATTGCTGCCTGAAGCCACCGGCTGCGAATACACCGACCAATGGCTCTTGCCCGCCTTAATCGAAACGGGCCGTTTTATTGATCAGGAGTGGATCACTCGGCGGATGTTGGCGTGCCAGGGCTGATGCGTGGAAATACTCGGGTCAATTTACGCTGTAAAGTGGCCTGGTCAATGGGCTTGGCAATATAATCATCCACGCCTTCCTCAATGGCGGCGCGGATTTGTTTGGCTTCGGTGATGGCGGTGACCAGCATAAAGCAGGTGTCCTGATAACGCTCGGCGGCGCGCATCGCGTTGTGAACATCCAGGCCATTTTTCAGAGGCATGTGCCAGTCACAAAGCACCAGGTCATAGATAGGATTGGCGCCAAACAACATGCTGACAGCTTTCAAGCCATCTTTGGCAAGGTCGACATGTTTGATGCCCATGCCGTGCAGCAGGGTAATGATCAATTCGCTGCTGGCTGCGTCATCTTCGGCGAGTAATACGCGAATTTTTTCGGGCGGCAATACCTGGCGGCGCTGCGGAACGCTGAGCTTGGCTGCATCGCCCGCCTCGCCGGCTTTCTCCGGTGGTGTCAGCTTGCGTAACGCGCTGTCGAGCTGCGCCAGGGTCTCCTGGTTGTGCGCCTTGCTGCTGGCGAATTCCGGATTATTCAGATTTTTTTCCAGCCAATCCCGGCGGTGGCTGAGGGTTTTTATCACAACCTGTAACTCGGTTTTGGTAAACATACTGCACCTTGTCTGCGCGCCAATTTTTAGTCCAATATAGACCACTCTGCCGTGTTTGGCAGGGTGACACCCGCATTATTCTGACGATTCCAGGAGTTGTTGTGACCCAGTTTGATCATCTTATCGCCCGCCTCGAACAATTGATTGATCGCGTGGAGACTGTGCTGCCCGCCGCGCCGCCTCAGCCCGACTGGAGCGCGAGTGCGTTTCGCTGGCGTCAGCCGGCCAGTGGTGCAGGCTATCTGCAGGCCGTTAAAAATCCGCATCGGGTTGCCTTGGCGTCGCTGCAAAATGTAGATCGGCAGAAAGAGGCGATCCTGCGCAATACGGCCCAGTTTGTTGCCGGCCATGAAGCGAACAATGTGTTGCTCACGGGCGCGCGGGGTACAGGCAAGTCCACCTTGATCAAGGCCTGTTGGAATCACTTTGCTGAACAGGGGCTCAAGCTTATAGAGGTCGATAAAATCGACTTGCTGCATTTGCCCGATATTGTCGATCTGATTGGCGAGCGCCCGGAACGTTTTATTATTTTTTGTGATGACCTTTCCTTTGAAGAGGGGGAGATCACCTATAAAGCATTAAAATCTGTATTGGATGGATCTATTTCCGCGCCCACGCCGAATATCCTGTTCTATGCCACGTCCAATCGCCGTCATTTGTTGCCGCAGAAGATGCGCGAGAATCTGGATGTGAGCTATGAAGATGGCGAGGTCCGGCCCAATGACAGCACCGAAGAAAAAGTATCCTTGTCAGAGCGCTTCGGTTTGTGGCTCAGTTTCTATCCTTTCTCGCAGGACGAATACCTGGTAACAGCGCGTTATTGGGTGGCGTATCTGGGCGGGCAATGGACCGACGCTACCGAACCGGAAGCCTTGCGCTGGTACATGACGCGCAGTGCTCGCAGTGGCCGCGTCGCCTGGCAGTTTGCAAAAGATTATGTAGGGCGACAGTTTAATCAATAGCGATCAACCAGTAGCAGGATAACCGAGTGACAGAATTACTTTTTTCACGGACACCGAATTTACATCTTACGGATGAGCAAACCCTGCGCGCGCAACTGCGCGATTATTTCATAACGACGTTTGAGCGTTACGAATCCTTATTTGAGACGCTGGCCTCTGATGAGGCTTTCTACACTAAAGCGATTAGCCTGCGTCACCCGTTAATTTTTTACTACGGTCACACCGCAACGTTTTTTGTTAACAAGCTGTTGCTCACACGTTTGATCGATGAGCGTCTTGACGCCCGGCTCGAATCTATCTTCGCCGTTGGCGTCGATGAGATGAGTTGGGATGATCTGGACGGGGCGCACTATGAGTGGCCGAGCGTTGCCGAGGTGAAAGCCTATCGGGATCGCGTGCGCGCGCTGGTGGTGGATTTGATCGACAATGCGCCGTTGACATTACCGGTTGATTGGCACAATCCCTGGTGGGCCATCATCATGGGGATTGAACATGAGCGGATTCACCTGGAAACCTCTTCCGTGCTGATTCGTCAGCACAAGTTGTCCTGCGTTAAATCCCATCCCTTATGGCCGGTCTGCACAACATCCGGAAGCGCACCGCATAACAAGCTGGTTGACGTGCCTGCGGGCGAGGTGTTGCTGAACAAAGATAAAAGCGACCCGTATTACGGGTGGGATAATGAGTACGGCGTGCATCGGGCTGATGTGGCCGCCTTCCAGGCCAGCCGCTTTTTGGTCAGCAATCAGGAGTTTCTGGCGTTTGTAGAGGCAGAGGGTTATCGCACGGCAGAGTACTGGGAAGAGGAGGGTCTAGCGTGGCGGGAATTCAGCCAGGCGACGCATCCGACCTTTTGGCTGCAACGCGAACAGGGTTGGTATTTGCGGGTAATGACCGAAGAAATTTCCATGCCGTGGGATTGGCCGGTGGAAGTGAATTATCACGAAGCCAAAGCGTTTTGTAACTGGAAGAAAAAAACTACCGGCGCAGCCGTACGTTTGCCGACGGAAGACGAGTGGTATCGGCTTTATGATGTCAGCGGTGTAAAAGCCGTTGGCGCTGAGCCGGTATTTGCCAATTTACATCTGGATCACTTCGCCTCGTCCTGTCCGGTGAATCAATTTGCTCACGGCAATTTTTTTGATGTGATCGGCAATGTCTGGCAATGGACCGAAACGCCGATCTATCCGTTGGAAGGTTTCGATGTCCATCCCATCTACGACGACTTCACCACACCCACATTTGATGAACGCCACAACCTGATTAAAGGCGGCTCCTGGATTTCCTGCGGCAATGAAAGCCTGCGCAGCTCGCGCTATGCGTTTCGTCGTCATTTTTTCCAGCACGCTGGTTTTCGGTATGTCGTTGGCGAGGAGATTGGCACAGTGCCTGGTTCCCATTATGAAACGGATAAACTGTTATCCGAATACGCCGAATTTCACTACGGCGATGAATATTTTTCGGTGCCGAATTTTTCCAAGGCGCTGGTTGACCTGGGTATGGCCGCCATGATCGACAAGCCGCGTCGGAAAGCGCTGGATCTCGGTTGCGCGTCCGGTCGCGCGACCTTTGAATTGGCTCGTTATTTTGAAGCAGTGACCGGCGTGGATTTTTCGGCGCGTTTTATTGGTCAAGGCGTGCAATTGGTTAACGAAGGCGTTCTGCGTTACACCCTGACCGATGAAGGGGAACTGGTGTCCTATAAGTCGCGCAGTCTGGCGGAATTGGACTTGCAGGATGTTGCCCCTAAAGTGGAATTTTTCCAGGGCGATGCCTGTAACCTGAAACCACAATTTACCGGTTATGATTTTATTCTCGCTGCCAATTTAATTGATCGCTTATACAACCCGGCGAAATTCCTGCGCAGCGTCCATGAGCGCTTGCAACTCGGTGGTGTGCTGATGCTGGCTTCTCCCTACACATGGCTGGAAGAACATACGCCGCGTGCGGATTGGGTCGGTGGTTTCAAAAAAGACGGCGAAAGTTTTACAACGCTGGAAGGCCTGACGCATTTACTCGGCGAACATTTTACCTTGATAACAGATCCGCAAGAGGTGCCGTTTGTGATACGTGAGACCAAGCGCAAGTTTCAGCATACCCTGTCGGAAGTGACCTTGTGGGAGCGGGTGAAATAAAGCCAGGAAAAAAAGCCAACAAAAAAGGAGTCCTCATGGAAATTGATTTTGATATTCCCGTCCAGCGCGAGGGTAGCCACTCGGTAAAATTTGACGGGCGCCAGCAATACTTTGGCACGAGCGATGTTACGCCGATGTGGGTAGCCGATATGGATTTTGCTGTGCCGCCCTGTGTGACGCGCGCGCTGCTGGCGCGTGCGGCGCACCCGGTCTTCGGTTATACCTTGTATCCCGAGAGTGTGTATCAATCGTTGATCGGTTGGTTCCAGCGGCGCCATCATTGGCACATTGAGCGGGACTGGATTGTAATGGCTCCCGGCGTGGTTCCTTCACTGCATGCCTGTTGCCTTGCGTTTGCCGAGGCAGGCGAGGGCGTTATTGTGCAGCCACCTGTGTATTTCCCTTTTTTCTCTGCCGTGACCAACACGCAGCGTCAACTTATATTGAATCCACTGCGCTGCATTGATGGCCGCTATGAAATCAATTTCGCGGAGCTGGAAGCCCAGGCAAAACACGCGAAACTCCTGATGCTTTGCACACCGCACAATCCGGTCGGGCGCGTGTGGAGCAAGGCGGAATTACTGGGTGTGCTGCGCATCGCCAAAGAACATAACCTGATTATCCTGTCTGATGATATCCATGCAGATCTGGTTTACCCCGGTGCGACCCATACGATGATTGGCACTCTGGAGGCCGAGTTCGGAGAATTTATTCGCACGAATGTCATCACCGCTGTTGCGCCGAGCAAGACGTTTAATATTCCCGGTTTGGGTTTATCCAGCTTGATTGTGCCGAACCCGGAACACCGCAAAGCCTTGCACAAGGTTTTTGACCTCTTGCATGTCAGCAACAACAATCCCTTCAGCATTGCTGCATTTGAAGCAGCTTACAATGAAGGTGATCAATGGCTTGATAGTTTGATGATCTACCTTGAGCAAAATAAAACCATGGCTCGGGATTTTATTGCTGAGCATGTACCGCAGATTCGCTGCGCCGACATAGAAGGGACTTACCTCTTGTGGCTCGATTGCTCCGCTTTGCAGTTATCTGATTCTGCGCTGCGTGACTTTTTTATCCGGGAGTGCAAGGTGGGGATGAATCCCGGCGTCGTGTTTGGACAAGAGGGCCGGGGCTTTATGCGCATGAATATCGGCACCACGCGGGCAAGATTGCAGGCCGCGCTACAGTCCATCGAAAGGGCTGTTGCTGCCATGGTCAGTTAGCCTGTGTTAGCGCTGTTCATAGCCGCTGCGCGATTATGATACTTATTATCTCTAAATCGCTATTGTCAGTGATAGTTAATATCACCTATATTCACCCTCTGTAATCGCTTTGTCATGATCGGTCGCGCCAGGGTCGGCGGGTGGCGAAGTAGATCCCGGTAAAACAAAAAACAGAGGTCGGCAATGAAATACTTATTCCTTTCCTGCGTCATCCTGGGATTAACCGCCTGCGGCGGCAGTGGTGATGGCGGCAGCTCGTCCAATAGCTCCAGTTCCAGCAACCAGGTCAGTTCATCTTCCAGCAGTTCCAGCAGTTTTGACCCCGAGTGCCCGCAGGGCAAACATATCGTCGGTTACTTCCCTTCCTGGCAAGGCGATGTGCAGGACATCCAATACCAATATCTCACCCACATTATGTATTCCTTCGTGTTGCCCAACGACGACGGCAGCTTGCAGCCGCTGGATGAGGAAAGCATCGCCGAGCTGGGTGATCTGGTGTTGCTGGCCCACGGGCAGGGTGTGAAAGTTGGCATCGCGCTGGGTGGCTGGAATGATGGCGATGACAGCGCGTTTGTTGAGCTCGCGGCCAACAGCACAACCCGCACCGCCTTCGTTAACAACATCACCGACTTTGTGGTGCAACATAACCTCGACGGTGTCGACATGGATTGGGAATACCCAAGCACCAACGCGGAAGCGAATAACTACACCGCCTTGATGACCGAGCTGCGTGCGGCCTTGGACGAATTGAGCGGCGAAAAATTTCTAACCGCTGCAGTAATCGCCCAAGGTGACTGGAACGGCCAGTACATCCAGAGCGCCGTGTTTGATCAAGTCGACTTCCTCAACATCATGGCCTACGACGAGTGGAACGCAGTCAATCACTCCACAGTGGCTTATGCGACTACCAGCGTTGATTATTGGGAAAACCGTGGCTTGTCCCGCGAAAAAACCGTACTTGGCGTTCCCTTTTATGCACGCCCCAGTTGGGCAACTTATAGCAGCTACGTTGCTGCCAATCCCGCCAACGCCTGCACCGATTCCGTCGGTGATAACTATTACAACGGCATTCCCACTATCCGCATCAAATCCGAACTCGCCAACAACCGCGTGTGCGGCATGATGATGTGGGAACTCTCGCAAGATACCCGGGACGAAACCTCCTTACTTAAAGCCATATGGGAAGTGGTGAACGGGCAGGAGCCGTCTTATATTTGTGATTGAGGTTAATCCTTTACCGGCTTGACTCCATGGGCTATTGAATATACTGTATTTGCATACAGTATATTCATGCCCGGTAGTTTGCCATGAACCGCACTCTCGAAAAGTTAACGATATTATCCGACGCCGCAAAATACGATGCTTCCTGCTCGTCCAGCGGCAGCAAGCGGGCCAACCACAATAAGGGGTTGGGCAATTCGGATGGCATGGGTATTTGCCACAGTTATACCGAAGACGGCCGCTGCGTTTCCTTGTTGAAGATCCTGTTTACCAATCACTGTATTTATGACTGTGCCTATTGCGTAAGCCGCCGCAGTAATGATGTGCGCCGCGCGGCCTTTACGGTGGAAGAGGTGGTGGATCTCACCATTAATTTTTATCGGCGGAATTATATTGAAGGGCTGTTTCTCAGCTCCGGGATTTTTAAAAGCGCGGATTACACCATGGAGCGCCTGGTGCGAGTAGCGAAAACCTTGCGTCAACAGCATAGCTTTAACGGTTATATTCATTTGAAAGCGATTCCCGGTGCGAGTCCTGAACTACTGCATGAGGCGGGGCTGTATTCAGATCGGCTCAGTGTGAACATTGAGATTCCCTCGGAAACCAGTTTGAAAAAAGTCGCACCGGAGAAAAATTATCCGGACATCATCACGCCGATGAATTACCTGAGTGACGAGAAAGACCGCTATCAGGATGACAAAAAACATATCAGGAAAACGCCGCTGTTTTTGCCAGCGGGGCAGAGCACGCAATTAATTGTGGGAGCTTCGCCCGAAAGCGATTTACAGATTCTTCATCTTGCGGATGGACTCTACAAACAACAACGTCTCAAGCGTGTGTACTATTCCGGTTACGTGCCCATCGCGACAGATAACCGTGTGCCGCTTTTAAAGGCGCCACCGCTGGTGCGGGAAAATCGGGTATATCAGGCGGACTGGTTGTTGCGTTTTTATCGGTTTTCCGTCGACGAGATTGTCAGTGAGGCGCACCCTAATCTTGATTTGGAGGTGGACCCCAAGGTGAGTTATGCGTTGCGTAATCCGGAAAAATTCCCGGTGGATATCAATAAAGCAGATTACGAAATGATCCTGCGTGTGCCAGGGATCGGTGTGAAATCCGCCATGAAGATTGTGAAATCCCGTGTGCACCAACGGCTCAATCTGGATCATTTGCAGCGCATGGGGGTCGCCCTTAAACGCGCGCGCTTTTTTATTACCTGCCCGGGTAGCCAGCATCAGCATAAGGATTACGAAGCCAGTCGGTTACGCCAGATGATTTTGTCGAGCGAGTCTGCCGCGCGGCAGTCACCGCAGTTGAGCCTGTTCGGGTGAGTTGTGAGCCTCTATCTTTATGATGGCAGTTTCGATGGTTTACTGACGGCCATCTTTGAATGTTTTGCTGACCGCCGCCAACCAACCGATATCCTTAACCAGGACACTTATCAAGCCTCGCTGCTCGAAGATTTGCGTCCGATACAGACGGATATTGCCAAAGCCGAGCGGGTCATCAAAGGGATAGACGCGCGTTCCGATGGCAGGGGCGGGGAGCTGGTGTATCAGTTATTTCTGTCCGAACTGGCGGGAATAGAGCTGCGTATTTATCGCCTGGTGGAATTACTGGTACGCCAGAACGATCCAAATATTCTCGAAAACTATGCCAATCCGGATGTGCTTTACAGTGCGCAGGTCAACAAGATGATCGGCCGGGAAGTACACCGCATGCACGCCTTCGTACGTTTTCAAAAAGCCGTCAACAATATTTACTACGCCGTCATCAGCCCTGACTTTAATGTGATTCCATTGATTGGCGATCATTTTCAACGGCGCTACGCCGACCAACGGTGGGTTATCTTCGATACGCGCCGACACTACGGTCTGTATTATGATTTAACACACATGTCGTTTATTGATGTGGAATCGGACATCCTGTCCGGTGCTACCGATGCCTCCTCTAACGCTTCCCTCGACGGTTTGGAGGATCAATATCAACAGCTATGGAAGCAATATTTTCAATCGGTTACGATCCAGGAACGGCGCAATATCAAATTGCACTTGCGCCATGTGCCGAGGCGATATTGGAAGTATCTGGTTGAGAAGCAGGTGGGTAGGGATGGGCTGGTGAGTCGCAAAAACTGATCTATAATTTCCCGGCTCCTGATGGTTGGCTAACCTTGTGCGGGCCAATATCTTCAACGATAAAAATAACCCGATGCGGAAATAAATAGATGACCCAATCCCCTGTACGCCCCCGTATTATGCTGGCGGATTCCCTGCGCGGTTTTGCCCTGATGGGGCTCTATATCGTGCACATGGTGGAATACTTTGAGCTCTATTGGTACAAGCCGGAACCCGGTTGGGTGCATAATCTGATCTTTTTCCTGTTCGGCGGTAAAGCCTATGGCTTGTTTGCGCTGCTATTCGGTTTATCGTTTTTTATTATCCTGGATAACTACCAACGTCGCGGGCAGGATTTTCGCTTGCGCTTTTGCTGGCGCCTCAGCTTGTTGCTGGCGTTCGGGTACTTGCACAGTTTGTTGTACGCCGGGGATATTTTGCAGTTGTTGGCGTTGTGCGGGTTTTTACTGGTAATGAGTCACCAGCTTTCCACCCGCTGGCTGATCGGGTTTGCCGCATTTTTCCTGGTCCAGGTTCCACAAATTCTCTTGATTATTGTGTACAGCCTGGTACCCGACTGGTCCTATCCAGGGCCGATATTTCCCAGCCTGATGACGGCTAACTTCGAGGCGTTTGCCCACGCGGACTTGCCTGGACTCCTGCACCACAATCTGTTTGACGGGCAATTGGGTAAGTGGGCGTTTTTTATCGAAACCGGACGCCTGTGGAATATTATTGGTTTGATGTTTGTCGGTGCCGTGTTGGGTAGAACCGGTTTTTTTGAGCGGGCAGATGTATCGATAACGCGGTTGATGAAGTACTTATTCGCAGCGCTTATCGCTTATCTGGCGGTATTTTTTCTTAAGGACAGTTTAATCAACGCCGTTCCCGCCGGTATGCCGCGTTGGTCCACCGGGCAAGTTTTCACTTATTACGAAAACCTTGCGCTGATTGCGGCCGGTGTTGTTATTTTTATGCTGCTGTTCAACGCTGAATTTTCTCGCAAAGTATTGTTGTGCTTTGCACCTGCCGGTCGTTTAACCTTAACGTTTTATATCGCACAAAGCCTGGTATTTGTGCCGGTTTTCTACGGTTTTGGATTGGCTGCCTACAGTTTCATCGGGCAAGTTCCCAGCTTGTTGCTGGGTATTGTGTGCTGGATCATTCAAATGGCGCTGGCGTGGTTCTGGTTACGGCACTTCCGTTATGGGCCGCTTGAATGGGTGTGGAGAAAGTTAACCTTTGTGGGTTTTACTCACACCCGCTAAACAGCAAAAGCCGGAAAACCTATGCCTAGGCTGTGAGATTCTAGTTCTTTTTTAAAACACGCCGTCAGGTACTGAAAATAACGCCAGTTCACCTTTCCAGCTAAAACTGTCGAGAAATAAAAAACAAACGGAGCGCGAAAGTCTGGCTTGTAAATCCTTTTCGGCATTTTCCGTTGCTGATTTTTGTGTCGAAACTCAGCAAACCAGAACAGCATCACACCGGCATTTCTCATTTGCTTTATACACTCAGCCGTCTATCAACTCGTACAGGGGCTGTTTATGAATATTGCATTGCGTCGGTGGATCAGGTGGGTCGGCGGGCTGGGCTTGTCGCTTTCGGTGGGTGCGTCTGTCTCAATGGGATTGTCGCTTTCGGCGGGTGCTGCAACCGTCGCAGTTGATGTCAGCAATACGGTGGGGATGCCGGGGCAGGATTCGCGTAATGGAACGGTCGTGGAGGATGGTGCGAACCTGGTCATCACGGGCAACCGCTGGCGAGCGACCAGCACCACCTACACCATCACGCCCGACACCATACTGGCGTTTGATTTTATGAGCACAGAAGAGGGAGAAATCCATGCGATCGGTTTACAGGAAACCTTGGCCTACAGCCCGGATAATCTTTTTCAACTTTACGGTACACAGTCTTACGGAATGACCAGCCAAGGCACTTATACCTCGCTTGGGCAATATCAACGTTTTCAAATTCCTGTGGGTCAGTATTATACCGGCGAAAACTTGCGGATGGTGTTTGTGAGCGATAAAGACACGCCCGGAAAAACCAATAACAGTCATTATCGCAACTTGCGCCTGATTACACCGGATGACCCTGCCGGCCCAGAAGTCGTAGGTAATTGTTCGCTCAGTGAAACAGAATTGGCATTGATAAATGCTCACAACGAGGCTCGTGCCCTGGGGCGCCGTTGCGGTACGACCTGGTATAACCCGGCGCCGGCTTTGCGGTGGGATTGCCGGTTAGGACAGGCCAGTTATGTTCATTCCGCCGATATGGCAAGCAATAATTTTTTCAGTCACACGGGCTCCGACGGTTCTTCACCCTTCGACCGCATGCGCCGCGAGGGATATCAATTCAGCACCGCCGGCGAGAATATCGGTGCGGGTTATCGCACGGTTGATGCTGCAGTCAATGGCTGGCTAAACAGTGCAGGGCATTGCTCCAATATCATGAATCCAAATTTCCAGGATATGGGCGCGGCGCGAGTGGATTCTGCCACCTCGGCCTACCGAATTTATTGGACCGTAGGTTTTGGTACAAGCCGCTAAATTAACGGCGTAAAAAAGCGCGCGCGATATCTATCATCTGCGCGCGCCGTTTTACTATCAGTTATTTTTTTCGGGATGACCGGATGTGTGGGGGCGCCAGCGTTTAAGCAGCAATGCATTGCTCACGACGCTCACACTACTGAACGCCATGGCGGCGCCGGCGATGATGGGGCTTAGCAAACCCATCGCGGCGAGCGGAATCCCGACCAGGTTATAAATAAACGCCCAAAATAAATTCTGGCGAATCTTTGCGTAAGTTCGCTGTGAAATATCAATGGCATCGCTCACCAGGGCAGGATCACCGTGCATCAAGGTAATGCCAGCTGTATGCATGGCGACATCGGTTCCGGTTGCCATGGCGATACCGACATCGGCGGCCGCCAGCGCGGGCGCATCATTGATACCATCGCCCACCATGGCAACGGACTGGTGTTGTTGTTTAAGTTCCGCGACAGCGGCCGCTTTATCGGCAGGCAAGACATTTGCCAACACTTGCTGAATGCCCAGAGCCTTCGCAACGCGCTGTGCGCTGCCTTGATTGTCACCGCTGATCATGACGGTCTTGATGCCGCGTTGTTGCAAGCGTTCAATAGCCGCTTGCGCCGTCGGTTTAATCTGGTCGCCAAAGGCAAACAAACCAAGCAGTTGTTTTTCCTGCCCCTGCGCAACAGGGCTGGTGCGTGCCAGCCAGGAGATGGTATTTCCCTGATTTTCCAGTGCCTGTGCCTGCTCGGCCAGCGGTGATAAATCGATGTGCAATTCCTGCATCAACCGCGTATTGCCGACATGAAATTGCACGCCCTCTACGGTTGCCACGGTCCCGCGTCCTGGTAAGGCGGTAGAGTTTTCACCGGCCGGAATCGTCAGATGTTGTTGCTCGGCCATGGCAATGACCGCGCGTGCCAAGGGATGCTCACTACCGGCCTGCACGGCAGCGGCAATTCGCAGTAATTCCTGGTGACTCTGATTTTGTTGCTGATCCACAGCAAGGTATTCAACTACCACGGGTTTGCCTTGCGTGAGCGTGCCGGTTTTATCGAAGATCACGGTATGAATGCGGTGAGCAACTTCCAGTGCTTCGGCATCTTTAATTAAAATCCCTTGCTGTGCCGCCACACCCGTGCCCGCCATGATGGCGGTCGGTGTTGCCAAACCCAATGCACAAGGGCAGGCGATAACCAGTACAGCAACGGCATTGATGATGGCTTGTTGCACGTCACCGTTGAACCACCACCAACCTGCAAACGTCATTAGTGCGATCATCAAGACCACCGGCACAAACACTGCGCTCACTTTGTCCACCAGACGCTGGATAGGCGCTTTGGCTGCTTGTGCATCTTCAACCAGACGAATGATTCGCGCGAGTGTGGTTTCTGTACCGACGGCGAGTGTTTTTACAATCAACAATCCGTCAGCGTTAATTGAACCGCCGGTGACTTTATCGTTGATTTTTTTTGATAAGGGTAAACTTTCTCCGGTCACCATGGATTCATCCACATGGCTGGTGCCGTCCGCAATGACTCCATCGACCGGGATACGTTCGCCGGGTTTTACAATTACCAGGTCATTCACCTTTACCTGCTCGATGGCAATCTCAATATCACGCTGATGACGGCGAACTCGCGCCGTTGCCGGACGCAAAGCCTGCAGTGCCTGAATCGCTGCGGTTGTCTGCCGTTTGGCGCGACCTTCGAGCCATTTTCCCAATAGCACTAACGTGATAACGACCGCAGAGGCTTCAAAATAATAATGCGCATCAGCATGGCCGGCGTGAAAAAATAATGCATACACACTTAAGCCATAACCAGCGCTGGTGCCGAGCGCAACCAACAGATCCATGTTGCCAGTTCTGGCTTTCAAGGCGCTCCAGCCGGCGCGATAAAAACGCGCACCGAGCCAGAATTGCACCGGCGTGGCGAGAGCGAATTGAATCCAGCCGGGTAACATCCAATGAATACCGAAGGGCGTCAGCAACATGGGTGCCACCAGGGGCAAGGATAATATCGCCGCAATAATCACCGCGCGTGCCTCGCGGTCCGTTTGCTGCTGTTTAACGGCGTCTTGTGCGGCCGGGGAGGGCGCTGGCAGGGATGCGTGATAACCGGCAGCGGCGACCGCCTGAATCAATTCCTCGGCGGTGACAGCCTCCTCCATAAAATCAATATGGGCATTTTCCGTCGCCAGGTTGACCGATGCACTGACGACGCCGTGGGTATTTTGCAGCGCTTTTTCCACACGTCCGACGCACGACGCGCAGCTCATCCCCTGAATGGATAAATTGAGCGAATGCGGTTGGGTTTGAGCCTCAATGGGGCTTTTCATCATGACCTCCTGACAAGTAGGCGATGGTTCATGAAGGCAGTATTTCCCTTCCCGTTAGTGGAAGGTCAAGCCCCTTGTTTATCGGGCGAGATTATCAACGGTGTGGTTATGACACCTTCTCGTCAATGAGTGCGGGCGACACGGTCTTGACTTCCAGGCGACGCACTTTGCCACCCGGTGTAGGCCAATCAATCCGGCCACCCACGCGCAAGCCAATCAATGCTGTACCCACCGGCGTGAGGATGGAGATCTTCATGTCTTCCACTTTCGCATCCTGCGGATACACCAGACTGATGTGGGTTTCCTCACCGGAATCCAGGTCGATAAACGTCACGGACGAATTCATGGTGACCACGTCATCGCTGACCTCGCTGAGAATATCAGCGCGCCCCAATTCTTCTTCCAGCGCTTCGGCCGCGGCGTTGTTCACTTTTTCGCACAGAGAAAGTAAATGTTGATAATCATATTCGGAAATAACAATCGAACTGTTGTGGTTAACAGGCATGGTTCCACCTCAATAGACCTGACGACATACAAAAACACCCCCGTGACAGAGAGTGCATTAAGGAAAGAGTAAAGAACGAGAAGAAGCGTTACGGCGATTAAGCGTAAGCGTGCTTAATCGCCGAAAAAGAGGAAGGTGCGAAGAGGGTTGCGACCCTGCTCGAGACCTAAAGATGTTAGAAAATAGGGGCAGTTATTCATGGGCCAACCATACACCCGGCCCTTGAACTTGGCAAGTTGCAGATCCTTCTGCAACCGGTGCTTTCAAAAGTCTGGCAGCTCGTCCAAGGTAATTACATTGTCGTGGTTGTACACCTTCATTTTGTGTTCATTGGTGTTGTAATACTCTCCGGTCCAGAAATTATCAGGACTGGTTACCCCCGCATCTGTGTCGCTGTCATTCCACACCATAAACCACAACCACCAGGCGCCGTCTGCCGCCATCGTATCCGGGTCAGGGATGTTACTGTTTTCGCTCAGCGCGACCGGTTTGCTCTGCAAGGGGTAGGCTTTTACCGCTTGGTAAGTATCGATCTGCGACTCGTAATTTTGTACCCCGTCGTAAATATCCTGGCTGACGATATCGACATACGCATCGCCCGGATACCAGCCGGCGCTCTGACCATTCCATACCCAGATCAAATTGGTTAAACCATGGTGGTTCACCATCCGCTCATAGATATGGCGCCACAGTACTACCTGGGCATAAGCCGGGGAGATGCCATCGGTGCGTGAGCGGCCCCACCAGAACCAGCCGCCGGAGGCCTCGTGCAGCGGGCGCCACAACACGACCACGCCAGCGTCCTGGAGCGTTTGTAATTCAGCAGCAATGCTGTCGATATCGGCCTGCATCTTGGTGAACACCGGGTGCTGGGTATCCAATTGGCCGTCGGCGATGGGAATCTGGAAGTTTGTATCCTTTGAGTAAAAGGCGCTGGTGCTATCGCTGGGGTCGCGCCAGTGCCAGGCAAAGGACACCAGTCCGCCGCGATCCCAATGGGCAATGGCTTCTTCGGTCTGTTGCAAACCCTCGCCACTGGTGAAGGCGTAGTTCATAAAGTCATAGCCCATGATAGCCGGTGCTTTGCCGGTATCGTCCAACACCCGTTGATACATATCGATGCTGTCCCGCCAGGTTAAATCCTGCTGGCCCGACAGGGTTTTGGAGCCCCAGACTGAACGCAGATAATCGTAAACTGCTTCGGCTTTTTCCGACGCATTGGGGGTCTGCAGGTCTTCTGCCATGGCTGTTTGTGCCGCGCTGCGATTGGCCGGGCAGAAGCTGTGGGACACGCATACGGCACCTTCTTCATAGCCCCAACTGGTGTTATCGACGGTGCAATATTGCCAGCTCAGGGTGCCGATGATGCAGCCCTCGAAATCGCCTCTGTCCGGATCGGCGGCGGAATTGCGCACGATGCAACTGGCCGAGTTTTCCCACCCCCAGCCGTCGCCATCCGAATCTTCCCCGGCAGCGGTACAGTAGATCGTGCCGTTGGAGGCATGAGAGGGGAGGGACGAGCTGATGGAGGAGGCTGTGCTGCTGGATATCACACTGCTCGATGCGTCAAAGCTGGACGCCGTTGAACTGGATGAGCTGGCTGCGGTGCTGGATGGCGTGCCGGAATCTGAGCTTCCGCCGCCGCCACAGGCCGAAAGAATTAAGGTAAAGCCAAGGCCATAGAGACAGGTCTTGAGGTGCGTCAAGGGAATCATAAGCGCTCCGGGTTATGTTTATTATTGGCTATGTATGCAGTTATACCGATCCCTATGTAATCGGTTACCAGTGAGTCTAACCGACTTATAACGCCATTAGGAAGAGCTTTATAAATATTTTGTAACCGTTTTCATGTTGGCGACAGGTTGGGCCTGCAGCCGAAACGTGACTGTTTACTTTATCGATAACCCCCCGGACGAAACCTGCCGCCATGAATGAATACGAAATTGGACTGAACCACTCGATGCTATTTGCCCAAGGTGTGGGGATAGGATTTTTGATCGGCTTGGAGCGCGAGCGCCACGAGGGCAAGATTGCCGGCGTCAGGACATTTACCCTGATCGCGCTGTTAGGCGCCCTGGGTGGATTTATCGGCACCCAGTTGGACATGTCTTATGTGCCCTGGATACTGTTGATACCCATCGCGGCCAGCCTGGTGCTGGCGCAATACCGCTCCACCGCAACCGAGCCTGATACCACGACGGTCATGGCGGCTTTAATTACCTATGTGCTCGGCTACATGTTGTGGTTTGCGCATTCCCTGTTGCCCGCCGCCCTGGCAATTTCTGTAACGGCTGTGTTGTATTTTCGTGAAGAGCTGCGCGGCTTGCCGCGCAAGCTGACTCGTCAGGATATTCTGTCGTTTTTCCAGTTTGCGGCGATTGCATTTATTTTATTGCCGATCCTGCCCAATCAAACCTTCGGGCCCTACGACGTCTTCAATCCTTACCAGGTCGGCTGGCTGGTGATGCTAATCAGCGGTATCAGCCTGGCGGGCTACGTGGCCTTGCGTATGCTCGGCGGTAAGCCGGGTTTGGTGGCGGTGGGATTATTGGGGGGTGTGGTATCAACCACGGCTACAACCCTGGTATATGCCCGGCACAGTAAAAAAATCAGCCATTTTGCAAACGGCGCGGCAACCATTATCTTGCTGTCGCACCTGGTGTTGTTTGTGCGGATTGCCTTAGTCGTCGCGGTGGTAGAAGCCTCTGTGCTGCCGGTTATGTTGCCATGGATCATTGGTGGCTTGGGGGCGGGGCTGATATGCCTTTTTATGCTACTGCAATGGAATAATAAAATGGGTGTGCAGCAGTTTCCTGAGTTGCAGGTATCGAATCCCACGGAATTAAAAACGGCACTGGGTTTCGCCTTGGGTTTTTCAACAATTTTGCTGTTGTCAGCCTGGATGAACGATATTTTTAACCACACGGGTACTTATATCGTGGCGTTTTTTTCAGGTTTAACCGATGTGGATGCGATAACCATTGCCAATTTGAAGTTATACGCACTGGATACCATCAACATATCGGTCACAGCCAAAGCGATTGTTATTGCATGTGTTGCTAATTTGGTTGTGAAGCTGGCCATTGTTTTAGTCTTTGGTGACCGACAACTTTTTATTCCCGTCATGATCGGCTTCGGCCTTGTGTTGACAGGTATTGTGTCAGGATTGATCTATGCACTGTCACACGTGTAAAACGCTCCGGTATTCCGCAACCGTCGGATGAAATGGGGTATGGTCCTGCAAATAGAGTCGCATGGAATCCGCTGCGTCGGGTTCACCGTGAACCAATTGAATTCGTGTGCCTGGCTTTAAGGCAGAGTGCTGCAACCAACTGGTTAAGTCCATAAAATCACCGTGACCGGAGAGCCCGTCCAGCATGGCAATTCGCGCTTTGCAGGGCACGTATTCGCCATGAATTTTAATGGACTCGGCACCGGCCAGCATATGCGCGCCGCGCGTTCCCCCCGATTGATAACCGGTAAATAAAACGGTAGTTCGGTAATTGCCAAGCAGACGTTTCATATGGTGGAGAATTCTTCCTCCGGTAGCCATTCCACTCCCGGCGATGATGATGTGCGGATAATTCAATCCGGCAAGTGCTTTGGACTCATCAACGGTATGAACATACTTGATGGTGCGGGCGATACGCTGGCAATCGACGTCGGTTAAGCGGTGTTGATCGGCGTAGCGGTGATAAATATCCGATACATCAATCGCCATAGGGCTGTCGAGAAAAATAGGCAAATCAGGTATACGGCGTTTTTCGATCAATGTGGCGAGTAAATGTTGTAACGCCTGGGCGCGGCCCACGGCAAAACTGGGAATTAACAATACACCGCCCATGGCCACGGTTTCGTTGACAATATCAGTCAGTTGTTGCCAGACATCTACCGGAACATGGCGACGGTTGCCATAGGTCGATTCAAGGAGTAGAAAATCCAGTTCAGGTAGTGGCGCTGGCGGGTACATCAGAATGTCGTCCGGCCTACCCACATCACCGGAGAAACCGATACGTTTACCTTCGGCTTCCAGGATGACACTGCCAGCGCCAAGAATGTGACCGGCAGGCTGAAGGTGCAGTTTTATATTGCCGATGCTGAACACCTTGTTAAACGGAATCGTTTCAAATAGCGCGAGCGATTGTTCGGCGGTTTCACCATCGTATAACGGTTCCGGATGAGCGTGCCGGGACAGTTTATGCCGCTCGAAAAAACTCGCGTCTTCCTCCTGAATGCGGCCGCTGTCCGGCAACAGGATACCGCACAGCGCACGCGTGGCTTCATGACAAAAAACCGGGCCGCGATAACCTGCACTGTACAGCCGAGGCACATACCCTGAATGATCAAGATGCGCATGAGTCAGGACCACCGCATCCAGTTCATCAATATCTAGCGGCAACGGTTGCCAATTACGTTCTCTCAGCCACTTGTAGCCCTGGAATAATCCGCAATCGACCAGAATGCGAGTGTTGGCTGTTTCCACCAGAAATTTGGAACCGGTGACGGTTTCTGTAGCCCCAAGAAAAATAATTTTCATACGAATGCGCTCCTGCGACATGGAAACGTGGTGTGAAGTAATTTTTATGTAAGGTTTTCAATTCGAAACAAATCGCGATTATGGCGGTAGTAATCCAGCGCGTAGGCCAGCTCTCCCGGTGTGGCCGCAAAGAGTGTGGCCAAAGATTGCCCTTTGCTGACGGGCTGTCCCATTTTTATACGCAAACGTACCCCGGCAATTGTTGAGGAAGGGGCGCCGGCTAATTTGGCGAGTTGGGCCAAACGACGGTTATCCATCGTGAGCAGCTGCCCGTTCAGATCAGCGTTCAGGCTGGCGTGGTAGGCCGGTTCCGGAATGGCTTTAAGCCCACCCTGGGCGTTGCAGATACGTTGAAATTGTGCCCAGGCTTGACCTGAAGAAAGAATATATTTTGCTCGCTCAATGGTTACATCAAGCTCCTCGCCGGACGCCATGGATAACAGGTTAGCGGCGAGTAATAACGAACGCTGGGTTAAATCTGCCGGGGCATCAAGCTGATTGTTCAGCACCGCGATTACGTCGCGCGCTTCTTCTCCCGGCCCGATGCCGTTGCCGATTGCCTGGCTACCGTCGGTTACAACACACCGCAGATGCACATCGAAGCTGCGTGCTACGGCATAAAATAAATGCGACAAGCGCTCGGCCTGGGCATTGTCGCGAACTTTGGCCGTTGGCCCCACAGGAATATCAATAAGGATATGGGTAGAGCCCGCCGCAATTTTCTTTGACAGCACCGACGCAACCAGTTGGCCTTCGCCGTCCAGATCCAGCGCGCGTTCAATACGAATCAATACATCGTCGGTAGGGCTGAGTTTTATCCGTCCGCCCCACGCCAGACAGGCACCGGTTTGTTGCACGACGTTTTGTATTTGCGCGAGACTCAAATCCACATTGGTCAGTACTTCCATCGTGTCAGCGGTGCCGGCAGGCGAGGTAATCGCGCGTGAGGATGTTTTGGGAATGATCAAGCCCGCCGCACTCGCAATTGCGATCACAATGGGTGTTGTGCGGTTACCGGGAAGCCCGCCGACGCAATGTTTGTCATAGATCCGTGGATAACCCGGCCAGGTCAATCGGCTGCCGACATTGATCATTGCCTTGGTCAGCGCGACGGTTTCATCCACGTTAAGGTTGCCACCGGCACAACTGGTGACAAAGCTCGCAATATGAATATCGGAATAATGGCCTTGACCGATATCGTTGATGATGTCGGCAATCTCTGAAGGCGCAAGACTGTTGCCATATATTTTTTTGCGCAGCGCACTCAGCGACCTCACCACCGGTGCGTGGCGCACCGTGACCGGCTGGTCAGCCGTGAGCTTCAGGTGATGCCACGCGCTGACGGAAAAACCGATTGTGCCTTCTGGCAAGGCCGATAAAGTGACGATATTAAGTGTCGCGATAACGGTTTTATCGCCAACCTGTATCTGTAGCCGGGCGTTCGCCGCAAACCCCTCCGCTTTGCAAATATCGCAATCCCTGCGCATGTACACAACAAGTTCCTCGTGTGTATCAATCCCCATTTCAAAGGCGCGCAACTGGCCGGTAACGGTCATGGTAATTTCCATTGTTCAGGCGGGTAATTTCAGTCTGCTCCAGCATAAAACAGTTAAATCCATGAGCCTTGATACAAGTCAAGTTGATCAGCCGGCGGGCATCCTAAGCAGCATTGACTAGACTGATATATACATTTGGTCTACTCGTTGCATATTTAAGCGACAGCCGTTGATCGGCGTTCAAAGGAAGAGGTATCTGAATGACTATTGCCAAAAAATTTATGCTGGTTCTGGGGTTGATCTTCGTGGTGGGGATTTTGGTGGCCATCCTTGCTGTTTACCAACACCAGCGGAACCTGGTGAGCGAACAGGCTATGAATGCGAGCACGCGCATCAGCCAAGAGGCGGTTAGGTTACTCACAGTTACGGACGCCATCATGGCGGAGCGGGTGAAAAGCAGCATGGCCTTGCTTAAAGAGTACGGGGCAGAATTGGGCGAGCCGCGGCTGGGTGAACCGGTCAGGGTGAATGACCGAGAGGCTGCCAATTTATGGCTGGGTGAAACCGCTATTGCTAATGATTTTAATCTGGTGGATCAGCTCACCCGGATCATGGGCGGGACGGCGACCATCTTTGCGCGCACGGGCGATGAATTTGTGCGTATCTCCACAAATGTGATGACGCCCACCGGGCGTGCTATCGGCACCATCCTCGCACCTCAGGGGGCCGCCATCAAACAGATCCAGCAGGGTCGTGCGTTTTTATGGTGTGGTTGATATCCTGGGGAATCCTTATGTAACCGGCTATGAACCCATTCTTGACAGTGCCGGCGACGTGATCGGTATCTGGTATGTGGGTTACAAAGCGGACCTTACGGAATTATCTACCGCGATCGCCGCAGGCCGGGTGCTGGAAGAGGGTTTTGTTGTACTGCGCGATAATACCGGCAAAACCCGCATCCATTCCGATAATCTCTCATTGGAAGCTGTTGACAATATCCTCGCGAACCCCGGCGATAACTGGACGCTGAACAGCGAAGTGTTCACCCCCTGGGGTTATGAAATTATTACCGCCTATTCAAACAATGAAATCAGTACGATGGTTCGGCAAGTGTCGTTAATGTTGGGCTTGCTGATTGTTATTGTAGGCGTTGTTGCGCTGGTGATCGTGTATGTATTGATTCAATCCGTGGTGATTCGTCCGCTCAAACAAACGACTGCACGTTTGCAGGATATTGTCAGTGGAGAAGGGGATTTGACCCTGCGTTTTCACTCACGCAGCCAAGATGAGTTGGGTCAATTAGCCAATGGTTTTGATTTATTGATGGACCGCCTGCAAGGTACAATTCGTTCAGTGGCCCAGTCGACACAACAACTCACCTCATCGGCCGCCCAATTAAAAAGTATTGCCTTGCATACCAGCGACACTATTACCCATCAGACCCGCGATATCGATGCTATTGCTGCCGCGATTCACGAAATGTCAGCGACGGCTCACGAAGTCGCGCGCAACGCTGCCAGCGTCGCCATGGCCACCGCCAAAGCGGATAGCGAAGCGCAACAAGGCCATAAAATTCTCAACAGCACCATCCAGGCAACAGAAGCCCTCGCGGGCAAGATAGAAACGGCATCCAGGGTCATCTCAGCGCTTGCGGATGCGAGTAATGAAATCGGCGCTGTGTTGAATGTGATCCGTTCGATTGCCGAACAGACCAATCTGCTGGCGTTGAACGCGGCCATTGAAGCTGCACGTGCCGGTGAACAGGGCCGGGGTTTTGCGGTAGTGGCTGATGAAGTGCGGTCCCTCGCCAGCAGAACCCAGGATTCCACTGAGGAAGTCGACCGGATGGTCAAGCGCTTCCAGGATAACTCGCTCAAAGCCTTTGAACAGATGCGCCTGGCGGAGGAAACCGTGCGCGCGAACGTAACCACGGCCCAGGAATCCGGTAATTCTATTAAAACCGTATTGCTTACCGTCTCTGAACTGAACAACCTCAACACGGAAATTTCCCACTCAGTGGATCAGCAAAGCCAGGTGGCGGAAGATATCAATAGAAATATTACCCGTATCAATAATACTGGCGATCAAAGCCAGGAGCGTGCGGCTGAGACCTTGCGGGCATCGGAAGGGCTATCGAAATTGTCGGAGGAGATTCAGCGGCAGTTGGCGGCTTATCGGGTGTGATGTGGCGTGTTTGATGTGGCTTAAGTGATGTGAATAGAAACGTCCATATCTGAAGTTTATGAACGTTTATTATCGGGTTTTATTTAATAGCTTTTACCTTGCCTGTTTCTATGTGTCCGGACCTATTTGCTTGTGGCGGCCTCTCCTCGGCTTTGCCGACATCCTCCGGCTTGATCGGCCATCTAAGCGGCGCAAATTCCTGGGTGAGTGACATATCGGCGCAGTAGGCTGTTACTTCAGTCCATTGACTTTCCATTTCGATTCCCGTTTCTAAATGAAATGTCTCGATTATTGCATCACTAAGGTCAAAAATTGGCGTAGCATCATAGTTTTCTTCGTTAATACGTGTTCCGCCATAGTTGAACTCTATTTTAATAAGACGCTTGTTTGTAACCGGAAAAATAACCATCCGTGTCAAACCCGGATTATCTATGTTTGATTGAATATCGTGAATGTCAAAAAGAGCGGCATTTACCCTGCTGGAAATAGGGATAATTTTCCAATTCACAGGTCCACAGTAGAGAGGTTTACGTCCAGCCTTTTGGCATCCATAGCTGGAGTCTAAAAAATCAGCAACGGCGGATTCAAATACTTTCGGGTGAAAGAAACTTGCATTAGCAAAATCGCGGATATGGTCCTGACCAATAACGCAGGCCGTCATGGATAGCCAGCTTCTCATGCCTGAAAACCAGGGGCCGACAAAATACCATTTGCGCGAATAGAATAAATGATACTGCCAATGTTCATTCGGCATCCAGCTTGAGGGATAAAAATTCAAATTAGTTGCGAGTACATTAGTATTTCCAGGGGAAACGGATTCGGCTACCCAACGCCCCTCATTTACTGCATAAACTGAATTTGACCATGGCGCTTTAAAGCCGAATTTGCTGCCGTTCAGATTCCATTGCTGTGGACGTAATTTAGGGAAGTACGGCCCTTTGGGTCTTACATAACGTAACGAATGCATTGGCGGTAATGCCAGTGGAAAATATCTTAACCAGTCCAACATGAAAACGCGCCTCATTGATTAACGTTTCGGTTTTTCAAATAAATTTCTACTTGAAGTCCACAGTACATGGGCGGCTCCGACTCCGCTGGCTATAGTGGCCGCTGTTGCTGCTGACGTAAGATACAGTGCTGGTCAACAAAAGCCGGACAAAAAATTAAGCACATTTTTTAGTTGGGTGGTTATAGCCTAGAGATGAGGGCTGGGAGAGTTGGTTTTGGCATTCATGGCGTATCCTTTCGTTATCGCATCAGTATCGCAGTTGAGCTGATCACGAGCGGGGCAAGAGAGCCCGTGAGCGAGGAGGGAAGTCTACAAGAAGATGTCCGGCATCAGAAAGCATGGCGTTGATCAAAAGTAGTGTTACTTGATCTGGGACACAGTTTGGAAGGTCAAAAAACAACCTATTTTCCACATGCAAATTCCCCCGCAAACCCCTACAATAGCGCCCCTTCTTTGAACACCCTGGCAGTCTTTCTATGAAAACCACCCCCACCATTGGCTTTGTCAGCCTCGGTTGCCCTAAAAACCTGGTCGATTCCGAACGTATCCTCACCCAGTTGCGCATGGAGGGTTACAACATTGTGCCCACCTATAACGATGCCGACATGGTGATTGTGAATACCTGCGGGTTTATCGACAGTGCCGTGCAGGAGTCCCTGGGCGCCATCGGTGAAGCCTTGAACGAAAATGGCAAGGTACTGGTAACCGGGTGTTTGGGTGCGAAGGAAGATGATATTCGCCAGGTACATCCCAATGTGTTGGGTATCACCGGGCCCCATGCTTACGAGGCGGTGCTGGGGCAGGTCCATCAGCATCTGCCGCCAAGTGCCGTACATAATCCGTTTACCGATCTGGTGCCGCCCCAAGGCGTGAAGCTGACGCCGCGCCATTACGCTTACCTGAAGATTTCTGAAGGCTGTAACCACAGTTGTAGTTTCTGCATCATCCCCGATATGCGCGGCAAGCTGGTGAGCCGGCCGATCGGGCAGGTGATGGGTGAGGCGGAGCGCCTGGTAAAAGCCGGCGTGAAAGAGCTGCTGGTGATTTCCCAGGACACCTCGGCTTATGGGGTCGATATCAAACACCGTACGGATTTTTGGGATGGTCGTCCGCTCAAGACGGATATGTATCAATTATCACGCGCATTGGGTGAGCTGGGTGTGTGGGTGCGGTTGCATTACGTCTATCCTTATCCTCACGTAGACAACATTATTTCATTGATGGCGGAGGGCAAAGTGTTGCCCTACCTGGATATTCCGTTCCAGCACGCCAGCCCGACCCTGTTGCGCAAGATGCGCCGTCCGGGGCAGGTGGAAAAGACCCTGGAGCGCATCCACAACTGGCGTAAAGAGGTGCCCAACCTGACGTTGCGCTCCACGTTTATTGTGGGCTTCCCCGGTGAAACCGAGGATGATTTCCAGCAACTGCTGGATTTCCTGCAAGAAGCGCAACTGGATCGCGTGGGCTGCTTCCAGTACTCGCCTGTGGAAGGTGCCAAGGCCAACGATTTACCGGACCCGGTTGCGGATGAAATAAAACAGGAACGCTACGACCGTTTTATGCAATTGCAACAAAAAATTTCCACTGCCCGTTTGCAACAAAAAGTCGGCCAAACCTTGCAAGTGTTGATCGACGAAGTAGACGAAGAAGGGGCCATCGGCCGCAGCTTTGCGGATGCGCCGGAGATCGACGGCAGTGTTTACCTGAATGGTGAAACCGGTGTGAAAGCCGGTGACCTGGTTAATGTGCTGGTCGAGCATTCCGACGAATATGATTTGTGGGGCAGTAAAGTTTCCGGTTAGCGGGACATACAAACCTGGTCTACAAGGAGAAACACGACGTGTCCGTCCATCAGCGGCTGGTAAAGATTTTCGGGCATAAGATAACGCGCCTGTTGTGGCAGGCGTATGTTATCTATCTGGCGGTCAGTATTCTTATTGTGACGCCGCTATTGAATTGGGCCGGGGCTGCGATATATCAACAGCAAACCGGACGCGTCCTGTCTTACAACCTCATCAGTTTTAATCCTTTCACGCTTGCCATAACACTGCATCACCCCAAAGATCGCAACCCGGATAACAGCAGGTTTTGGGCGGCGCAAAAAATTCAGGTGAATCCTTCATTACTGCAAACCCTGTTGCGTTTTACGCCGACGCTGGATGCTGTCGAACTCACTCAGGTGAAGGTGGCTGTCAGTAAATCATCAGCGAATCAATGGAATTTTGCCGATATCCTTGAGCATCAGGCCAGGCAGCTACAACAGGAAACGGAAACAACGGCGCCGGCCAATATTCCGCCTTTGGTTATTCATCGCATTACACTCGGTATTCAGTCGCTGGAGTTTTCCGACGCGAGTCGTGAAGACGTCTTCCGCACCAGTGTGGATGAGCTTGAATTTGTCTTGCAGGATTTTTCAACCGTTAAGGACGCAGGGCAGCCCTACTATTTGCGCGCCCGCAGTAGCGGCGGCGAGTTGGTGTGGCAAGGCAATGTGTCGGTGAAGCGCGGTAGCAGTGATGGCCAGTTGAGTTTAAAAAATATTTCCCTGCAACCCGCCTGGCAGTATTTCAAACCCTATTTACCGTTTACCTTGCGCGAGGGCGCGTTGGATTTCACTGGCACCTATGCGGTGGATTGGCAATCGGCACTATCCTGGTCAATAACCGATAGTCGTTTGGTGTTTAAGCAGTTGGATCTGCGCAGTCGCTCCAGTGAAAAAACCAGTCGCTTGGGATTTTCACGGTTGTCGCTCGACAACCTCCGCGTGGCGAGTCCCACACAATTATTAGAAATAGAACAGGTATCGCTTGATGGGCTGTCCATTGCGAGCTGGAGTGAAGCTGATCGAATCGGTCTGGTGCAGATGTTGACGCCGACCCTGCCGGAGAATGCCTCAGCGAGGGCAGTAAAAAGTGATGACAGCGCCGCATGGAACGCTTATATCAAAGCCATTCAGATAACCGGTGCTGTGGAGTGGCAGTTGGCAGAGTTAAACCAGCATAGCTTCACCATCGCGCCGCTCGAATTGCACCTCACGGACCTTCGCACGAACGGTGAAATAGCGGCGCCATTCCGTCTGGCTGCCACGATTGATGCGCAAACAACCGTAACGATTGAAGGTGATATTAATCCCTTGACTCTCAATGGCAGCATGGCCACAGACTTGCGCAACCTGCCACTCACATGGGTAAACCCGTTATTGCAGCCATACCTCAATGCTGAAATTCTTGCGGGCGATTTAAGTGTGCAAACACAATTAACCCTGCGCGATGCTGCACCGGTAGGCTTGATCTCCGCCGGCACAGTTGCCGGGTTTGGATTGCGCCCCCTGGCATCGCCGGATGAATTGATACGCTGGGAAGAGCTTGCCTGGCAAGATACGCGCGTTGACCTTGATCATCAGCACATTGAATTACCGCTGGTCACCCTGAATGGATTTGACAGTCGTTTTGTTATCACCAAAGAAGGCACAACCAATCTGCAAACCTTGTTTCCTGATATCGAAAAAGAGACCGAAAAAGCGCCAGCCGAACCAGCCGCCGTTAACGCAGGTGAACCAGCAACACCCTGGGAATTTACCCTGCAAAAATTTGCACTGAACAATGCATCCTTTCGTTTTCATGATGAATCCCTTACGCCGGATTTTACCGCAGCCGTGCAACATTTCACGGGGGAGTTAACCGGCTTGACATCCGATACCCAAAAGCTGGCCGCGTTTCACTTCAAAGGTGATGTGGATGGCTACGCGCCGGTTACCCTCCACGGCAAAACCCAACCTTTTCTTGCGCAACCCAAACTGGATGCGACGCTGAATTTTGAAAATATGGATCTCGGTGGATTCAGTACCTATTCAAGTACCTACGCCGGGTGGCGAATTGATCGTGGGTTGTTGACCGCTAATCTGCATTACCGTTTGGCTGACGGTCGCATTGTCGGTGACAACCATATTGTGATGGATCAATTGCAATTGGGCGAACGGGTGCGCAGCGCCAGCGCAATGGATATTCCATTGCGCCTTGCGCTTGCGCTCCTGACCGATGAAAACGGCGTAGCTACCTTGGATGTCGGCATCAGCGGGCGGCCGGACGATCCCAGCTTTGATATCAGTAAAGTCATTTGGGCTGCCGTGCGTAACACCTTGATGAAGATTGTCACCGCGCCGTTTAATCTGCTGGCCAATCTTGTCGGTGCAGACGAAGACCTGGGAGAGATCAAATTCAATTCCGGTTCAACGCAATTATTATCCAACGCCACACGCAAATTAACCCTGTTGGAAGACGCCTTGAGCAAGCGTCCGCAGTTGCGCCTGGAAGCGCGCGGGCAATATGATGTGGTGACCGATACGCGCGGTTTGCGCGCCGCCCGGGCCAAGGCAATACTCCTGGCGGAAGGTTTGACCAATGACGATCTCAAAAAGAAAACGCCGGCGTGGCAAAAACAAATAACTGCGCAATACCGCCGGCTGGATATACCTCACGACAAGAGTTTGTCAGTGGACGAACAATACGCCGCCTGGCTAAATACCTTTCCGGTAACCGGCGAAGACCTGCGTCGCCTGGCGGTGGAGCGTAGCGTCACCGTCAAGCAGTTTCTGGTTGAGCACCTGAAAGTCAGCAATGATCGGGTACTGGTGAATGCCGAGATCAATTGCAGCCGCGAGAAAGCCTGCACCAGCCGGACGGTGGTGTTCGATTTATCCGAGACGGTGCAATAAGCCGGTTCTGTTGTCTCAGAGAGAAATCACCGACCGGCAGGAGGTCCTATGAACGAACCAGCGAATTTGACAGTGCAGCATCAACCGGAGCAGAATCGCTTCAGTTTAACCACTGGCGACAGCGAGGCCGTACTGCAATACCGCCTCTTTGAACGCAATACCCAGCCGATGATCGACTTTACCCACACCTGGGTTCCACCGGAATTTCGCGGCAAGGGCGTAGCAGAAAAATTGGTGCGCGAAGGTTTAGCCTGGGCAAGGGCAGAGGGCTTTGGCATCCAGGCCAGTTGCTGGTACGTTGCCCGATTTTTGAAACCGTCAGATCACAATAAATAATCAGTAGATGCATACTCAGCGGCGGCACGCATCTACTTATCACAGGAGCGCCGACCATGAACAAACTATTGATCGGCTTCCTGATGCTGTTGGCCGTCGCATTTAACTGGAAAAAATTTACAGCAGATGCGCAGGTCCCGGCACAAATCAGCGCTGCCCACGCTCAACAAGTGGTGCTATATGCAACCGACTGGTGTGGGTATTGCGCGAAGACGCGTAAATATTTTACTGACAATAATATTCCTTTCACTGAATATGATATTGAAAAATCGCGCGAAGGTCGCGAACAATACGATCAATTAAACGGTAAGGGCGTGCCCTTATTGGTCGTTAATGGCGAAGTAATTCGCGGTTATAACCCCGGTGCGATTCAGCAGGCCATGAGCAAGGTTAACTAACCATCATCTGATGGCCTTCCGGCTCTCCTCTCATCACGCCAGAATCTTTTCCAGATAATGCCGCTCAGCGCATAAAAGGCGGTCATTGCCAGGGCAAAATTCCATTCGAGCACATTATTCGCCTGATCCTTGAAATCCGGCTGGAAAATAGTGACCGCTAATGACAACAAGCCAATTATCCATTGAATCACAATCACGAACAGTTGCCAGTGCAGCAATTGCACTAATCCTGTCGGCTGTTGCTCGCGGTATTTAATGACTGAGTAAACGCTCAGCAGTTGCGCCAGCATCGCCAGACCAAAATAAAAAGTGACACCGGTGCGGCGCATAAAACGATAGATTTGGCCATCGCTACCCAAGAAGTTGGCGTAAAGCGTCAGCGCGATAGCAGAGACAATCCCGATCAACAAAATAAACGTGTGCTGACGGCGGTGCCCGATCCAGGCGTTTAACCAGCGATAATGAAAAATCCAGTAAATAACCAACAGACTGCTTAACGGCAGCATCAACCCGCGAAATAAAAATAACGCATCGCCATGCCGGGCGGCACGGCTGATCGACGTGCAACCGCTCCAGAACGGATTGCAGATAACCTCGTAACCTTGATATATCGCCAACCCATAGGCGCCTAAAACAGCGCACAAGGGTATCAGTGCATTTAACCAGGCGGTCAGTGCTGGCATATAGGTTCTCCGTAATTAACGGAAATTAAAAAAGTATAGGCGTGGAGTTTGAAACGGAGATTTGAATATGAATGGCTACACCGGTTCGGATCAGCCGAATATTAACCCCTGATAGAACAAAAATAAAATTAACATTTGCACAAAGGGAGTTTGGCGTTAGGCCTGTTGTTTCGAAACCCTCAATTCAGGGATGAATTGAGGGAGCTACAGGGAAGTATTTACCGCGTTTTCGAAACAACAGGCCTAATGACAAACGGATTACGAAGCTCGCTCTGCTACTGCAAACTATCCACATCACTAAGTTCGATCGTCAAGCGATTATTATTTTGCGCCACGCGATTCCACTCGCTCGCCAGAGTTTGCGGTTGACGGGCTGGGTAGTTGAGGTGTTGATCATCCATGCGGCTGACGATGACATTAATATCACCGCGATTCACACTGTTGATGGCAACCAGATTGGAATCAATTTCTTCCACAACTTCTTCCATCAAATTTTCAATAGTGTAAAGCTCGCTCAGCAACATGCAGTCCGACATACGGACGTCTTTGCCGGGTAATTGCGCGCGGCCGGCGCTGTCTGTTACCACACAGAAATCACCAGCACTCAGGTTGACCCACACGGCGCCTTTAAAACCCTGTTGACTGATACGGTGGACAAATTCGTTCAGGCGCTGGATGGTGCCGGGGTCCATGATGTCCGGGTTAAATGGCATTACACCGCTTTGGTTAAAGGCCCACACCATATCGTTCAGCATATTGTTCTTTACCACGCGGCCACTGTTAACAACGCCGAGTTGGGTCTGCATGTTGCTTTGCATCTCCAACGAGGTGTGCAGCTCTACGAGTTTATTGGTGATGTCGTTCAGGTGGCTGCGTTGCTCGGCCTGCTGTTCGCTGAGCGCACTCAAGCGTTCATTCAATTTGTTGAAGTAATTAATTGAGAAGCCGCCGACGATCAGTACCACCGCCAGTGTGGCAAAGGGCAGGAACCAACCCTGGCGCGGCGGTTGAGCGGGCGGTGCTGGTGGCAGCTCTTCGGCAGCTGGCGTATCGGCCTTTCTGGCCGGTTCTGCGGGTACCACGTGCTCGGTTAACTCGCGGCTGATGTTGTAACGCAGTTTCTGGATTTCCCGCACCAGACGCGCCGTAATGACCCGGCGGCTGTCATCAATGGCGTGTTCAAGTTGGGAGATACGCAATTCAATGCGGCGGGAGTTATCGCTGGCGGGGCCTTCGGTCCGTGGTGCAGGCGCGGCTACCGCTTCTACCGGCGGCAAATCGCTGATATCCAGCTGGGGATTGATGCCGTCATCCGGCAGCACCACCTCTTCAGGTTCTGCCGCTGCTGCCTCCTGGACCTTCTTGAGCGGGTAGATATGAATGCCTTCCATTACTTTCGACAGGTCGGTCGCATTGATGGTGTCTTTGCTGATGACATCAAGGGCGCCCAATGCACGGGCCTGGCCGGTATACACATCGCCGCTTTTGGAGGTATACATGATGACCGGCACCATCGCCGTCTCAGGGTGAGACTTGATGATCTGGAGCGCGCGGAAGCCATCCATCCCCGGCATCAGGTGATCCATAAATATAACGTCGGGAACATGGGAGGCGAGATGGAGCAGGGCGGCTTCACCGGAGTCCACAGCATCAATCTGCAGGTCATAAGACCGCAACATCTTCTTCAGGCGATACTGTGCGGTGGTGGAGTCATCAACTATCAGGGCGCGCTTGGTCGGCATGGGTATGGTTCCTGGGCGAGCTTATCTTGCTCGCGATTTTTAAACCTTGATTCAGCCAGGGCACCTATCAGTATGCGCTTCGCATGGCTGCGTGCCCCGGCTGCGGCGCAAATCTATCACAGGCCTTACTTGAAAACCGGTAATGTCCCACAGTTTATTGACGTTTTCAATACGAGTTCCGCAGCCTTCCAGAAAGTGTCGGAATATTGGACACGTGAGTTTAATCAGCATGCACCGGATAATCGGTATACCCCCGACTGTCCCCACCAAACAACAATTCACCCTCGAAATTCGCCAGCGGAAGATTGTATTGAAGACGCGCAACCAGATCGGGATTGGCGACAAAAAAACGGCCAAACGCAATCAGGTCGGCGTAGCCATCGGCCAGCATTTTTTCGGCGCGGTGTTTATCGAATTTCCCGGCAACGATAATTTTTCCGTTAAAACGCTTGCGCAATGCCTGACGAAAGTCTTCAGTCACGGTCGGTGCATCGTCCCAGTCCGCTTCCGCCAGATGAATATAAGCGAGTTGTTGCTGGTTTAAAAAACCCGCAGCAGCCAGTATGGTGTCGAGAATTTCAGGGCAGGCCATGCCGCGTGCGGTAATAAAGGGCGCGAGCCGAATACCGGTGCGGTCAGCGCCAATTTCTGTTGTAACGGCGGTGACGACTTCAGTTAAAAAGCGCAGGCGATTTTGTTGGCTGCCACCATACTGGTCTGTGCGCTGGTTGGATGTGGTGCGGAGAAACTGGTCGATCAAATAACCATTGGCGCCATGAATTTCCACGCCGTCAAAGCCGGCTTGTATCGCGTTGGCAGCAGCCCGACGATAATCTTCAACAATCTTTTTTATCTCATCGGTTTCAAGTGCGCGGGGTACCGGGCAGGCGACTTTTTTGCCGCGTTTTTCCTGTTCATCGTAAATCCATACCTGGCCATCAAAGGCAATGGCCGAGGGAGCTACGGGTAACTCGCCCTGATGAAACGACGGATGAGACATACGTCCAACGTGCCACAACTGTGAAAAGATTTTTCCGCCCGCGTTATGCACAGCGGCGGTAACTTTCTTCCAGCCGTTCACCTGAGCGTCCGAATAGATGCCCGGCGTAAACGAATAACCTTTGCCTTGAGGTGATATCTGCGTAGCTTCGGTGATGATCAATCCGGCTGTAGCGCGCTGTGCGTAATAAGTCGCCGTTAAATCCGTGGGAATATCGCCCGGTTGGGCCGAGCGGCAACGGGTCATCGGCGCCATGACCACGCGGTTATTGAGTTGATGACGGCCAACAGAAACAGGTGTAAATAATGTCATTATGCAAAACCTCAAAAGATGTTGATGGATATTACTGCCAATGTTCAAGCACCACTTTGCCGATGGTGCGGCCGCTCTCTAACTGCGCATGCGCCTTGCGAAGATTGTCCGCATTGATGGGCGTGATAATGCTGGTGACTGTGGTTTTAATTTTTCCAGCGTCAATCAATTCACTCAGCTCGTTAAGTAGATGGTGTTGCTCAATCATGTCTGTGGTTTGATACATGGAACGGGTAAACATAAACTCCCACACAAAACTGGCCGACTTGCCCTGCAATTGCGTGAGGTTTACCGGATGTTTGGTTTCAACGATAGAACAGATGGTGCCCTGGGGTTTAATCAATTCACATAAGCTCGGCCAATGTTGTTCGGTATTGTTTAAACAAAAAATGTAATCCACATGCTGATGCCCGGCAGCTCTCACGCTGTTAACCAGGTCAGTGTGATCCACAACCTGATCGGCACCCAGCGACAAACACCACTCGCGGGTTTCAGTGCGCGAAGCGGTGGCGATTACGCTGGTGCTGGTCAGTTGTTTGGCAAGCTGAATCGCTATGGAACCGACGCCGCCCGCACCACCGATAATCAGCAGCGTCTTTTCAGTATCGCGATGACGGGATATACGTAGGCGGTCAAACAGACCCTCCCAGGCAGTGATGGCGGTCAGCGGCAAAGCGGCGGCTTCAGCATCGGACAGGCTCACGGGTGTACGGCCGACAATCCGCTCATCCACTAACTGATATTCGCTGTTGCTGCCGGGCCGCGTGATATCGCCAGCGTAGTACACCCGGTCGCCGGGCTTGAATAAACTCACCTCGGGCCCTACGGCTTCCACCACCCCGGCGGCGTCCCACCCCAGCACGCGCGGTTGGCTCTCGGTTTTGTCTTTGGGTGCGCGGACCTTGGTATCCACCGGATTGACCGACACCGCTTGCACGGCTACTCGTAAATCCCGCCCTTGGGGACCCGGTTTTTCAAGCTCAACATCAAGCAGTGACTGAGGATTATCGATAGGTAGATAGGCTGTTAATGCGACGGCTTTCATAGTGGCTTCCTTTTTCAGCGTATTGGTTTGGATAGGGCTAATGCTAAACCCACGGCGTACAATTGATAATTGCCATTTTTGTTGCAACACTATCAAATAATTTTTGATAGTGAGGCGTCCATGACCGGAAATTACTCCTTACAGGATCTCGACCTGGTACTGCGGGTGGCGGAGAACGGCAACATGAGCGAAGTTGCCCGCCAGTTGAACATCACCAATGCGGCGGTATCGGCGGCCATCAAACGCCTGGAAGCCAGCCTGAATGTCAGCCTGTTTGAACGAACAACGCGTAGCGTGCGGCTCAGCCCGGCGGGCCAGGCGTTTCTGCCCCATGTTCAACAGGCCTTAGGCGCCCTTGATAGCGCGGAAGCGGAGCTGCGCAATATGCAGACCCTGATTGCCGGTGAAATCCGCATGGGTTTACCTTCCGACTTCGGGCGCAACCTGATGTTGCCCTGGCTCGATGCATTTCAACAGCAACACCCAGCCGTCACCATCAAGCTGTATTTTTCTGACTTTATGCAGGATTTGTATCGCGAAGGTCTGGATGTGGTGATCCGCTATGGCGAGTTAAAAGATTCGGGCCTGGTCGCCAGGAAATTGTGCAGCAATCGCCGGACCTTGGTGGCTGCGCCCGCCTACCTCGCACAACATCCACCACTCACCTCACTTGATGATTTGTTGCAGCACAATTGCATTGTGTTTTATCGCAACGACCGGCCTTATACCAAATGGGGTTTTCATCAGGATGACAAGTGGGTTGAGGTAGATGTAAGCGGCGACCGCAGTGCCGACGATGGCGATGTGGTGAAGCGTTGGGGCGTAGCGGGGCGGGGCATTATCTATAAATCGCGGCTGGATGTGCTGCGCGAATTGCAATCCGGTGAATTGGTTGAGGTGTTGCAGGGGCGGTATATCGGCCAGGCTGCCGATATCTTTGCGGTCTTTAAAGAGCGACGTTATCAACCCTATCGCTTGACCGCCTTGCTGAATTATCTCGCGCAGGTCATGGCATAATGCCGCCACATCAACCAGACAGACGATAAAAACTATGCAGGCATTATTTCTCGGCGCGGGAGCGTCATTCGATTGTGGCTTACCATTAACCTGGGAACTCACCGCCGAAATCCGGCGTTGGCTCACACCGGAACGGCTGGCAGCCTATAACGCTGGCTGGGAAGCGCAGGGCGCGCATTGGAACGATGCTGTGATTGCGCAGGTGAATGAATGGATAGCCGATGAGGATCGCCATTACGAGCAGATTCTCGAAGCCCTGGCTCACAAAAGCCAAACCGCCGACTACGATTTTTTGCAGCGCGACTATCGGCAGGCGTACATTTTTTTTGCACAAACGGTGTATGCCTTTCTGTTGGAGCGCCAGGCAAAAAATTTTCGTTTTGCCTCGGTGGTATTAAAAGATTATGAAGGGCTAAAAAGTTTATTGGAACTCAATCGGCCGCTGTGGATTTTTTCCACCAACCAGGATGTGGTGGTGGAATTATTGGCAGCGCAATGGAAGATTCCGTTGAAGAGTGGCCTGCAACATACGCAAACGCTCACGATGGGTGATGGCGCGTCCACGCGCACAATAACCTTTGAAAGCCAGCCCAACCATCCAGAACACACACCGGATTTTTTTGCCGACGGTGAATACGGGATTAATCTGGTAAAACTCCACGGCGGGCTGGACAGTTTTTTTTCCGACGACGGGCGCCAGCGCTTAAAAGTAAAGCCCGATCCACAGCATCTGGATGATTACCTTGCCGATCTGGTATTTATCAATCAGGTCAATCAGGCGCTTACGGTCAAGCAGGATGGCCTGGTGACCAACCGCAGTTTGTATCAGGATGCCGAGGGAAAATTACACGCACTGGAGCGCAGCCTGGTGGCCGGTTATCAACATCTGCAAAACAATCTACCGCAACCCAGTCCCGCGCCATATTCGTTGATGCAGCAGGTATTGGCGGAGGTGGAAGAACTGATTGTGATCGGCAGCCGCCTGGAAATTCCGGCGATCAACAGGATGCTGGCCGACTGGTTACGTGATGACAATCATCGGTTGATGATTGTTGATCCTGCCCAGCGCCACTTGCCTAAAGTATTGCAGGACAGCGCGGGCAATATTCGCCCGGTACGCCAGGGTGCAACAGAATTTTTTCTGTCATTGAATCGCCATAAAAATGTGTACATGTCGTTGCTGCATAATTTGCAACGGAACATGCGTCGTAAAGTCCGTATGAAGCTGCTGAACTCGTTAACCACGCGGCAATAGTCGCTGGTTTAACACTTCTTTGCATAAACCGGTGTTACATAACTTGTGTTTGTTTCTCTAACGCTTAAGATCGAGTAGCGCAGTCGCAGCTGTTTGTTTCCCTGCTTTACATTCCAAAATGCATAATGAGAACCGGTTTAATGCAACAGGGCAGTCAACATAATTTCGCTGGGCGCTTTATCCTATTGGTGATCACGGTCGTGGTCGCTTTCTCACTTTTTTCCACCCCGACGCGGGCAGATGAATTCATTGAAGCGGATCATGTGCGCATTCGTTGGCTGGTGCCGGAACAGTTTGCGGAAAATCCTCAGGATAAAACCATCGGGCTCTATTTTGAGGTTGATCCGGAATGGCATGTGTATTGGCAAAATGCGGGTGATTCCGGTGCGGCGCCGCGTTTTGCGTTTACCAGCGATCAACTGGCGGTGGGCGATGCACAATGGCCCTTGCCCAAACGCTTGCCTATCGCCCATCTCACCAACATCGGTTACGAAGGCAATGTTGCTTATTTATTTCCTGCGCAGCTGACTGCCAACGCCAACAATAATGTAACCCTGGCCGCCGATCTTGAATGGCTGGTATGTAAAGAAGACTGCATCCCCGGTTTTGCCACTATGATACTGGAGCGACCTATCGCCGGGGAGCAAGACCAATGGTCAGCGGCGGATGCCGGGATTATCGCGCAATTCCAGGCGCGCTTGCCGCAACCGCCGCAAGAGGCGCCCTGGCAAATGGATTCACTGGTCTTCCATGCAGATACCGCGCAATTAGTGATGACATTACGCGGACCAAAAACCCAGGAGGTGCCGACCGCCTATCCGGTGGATGGCAATGTTGTATCGGCGGCCAAACCGGACGTGACGGAAATCGCCGACGGCTATCAATTGCGTTTTACGACCATGCCGGGTGTGGCAACGCCGGCGCAAACCGATTTTATTGTGGTGGCAGGTGATAAAGCCTGGGATTTTTCAGCGCAGCCTGTTTCCGCCGCCTCCATCGTGCCGCCCGACACACAGCCATTAATGGTGTTGTTATTACTCGCGTTTGCCGGTGGTGTCATCCTGAATTTGATGCCCTGCGTATTCCCGGTACTGTCGATTAAATTGTTTAGCTTGATTCAAACATCAGGGCGGGGTGCAGCGGCACATCGCGTGCGTGAAGGGTTTATGTATACCGCCGGGGTGTTGGCCACCTTTGCTGTATTGGGTGGATTTTTTTTAGCGTTGCGCGCGGGTGGCTCTGCCATCGGTTGGGGCTTTCAACTGCAATCGCCAGTGGTGGTTATCGCTCTGGCATTATTGTTCTGGTTGATGGCATTAAGTTTTATCGGCGCGTTTGAATTCGGTCATTCGTTGATGAACCTGGCGGGTAAAGCGAACAGCCGCTCGTCATTTGCGACGGGTGTGTTGGCGGTATTTGTCGCGGCGCCTTGTACCGGTCCGTTTATGGGCGCTGCGCTAGGTGCGTCTGCTGTGTTGCCGGCGCCGCAAGCCATGGCCATTTTCCTGGGGTTGGGTGCCGGTTTGGCTGCACCGTTTTTGTTGTTGGCCATCAGCCCGAGGTTATCTGCCTTGTTGCCTAAACCCGGTCCCTGGATGGAAACCCTGCGCCAGTTTTTAGCCTTTCCATTGTTTGCGACAGTGATCTGGTTGTTGTGGGTATTGGGGCAATTGGTTGGTGACGATGGCTGGTTAATCGGAACGGGCTTGCTGTTGTTGGTGTCGTTGGCGATCTGGTTGTTGCGGTCTCATCGAATCATCGTAAAGGCAGGTGCCGGTGTCATGGTGCTTCTGGCGATGGTGGTGGCGGTTAAGCAATTGCAGCATGCGGAAACGGCGGCTTTACCGACGGCGTCTGACAGTGCGTGGCAATCCTTTGATGCGCAAAAAATTGCGGCGGCGAGGCAAAGTGGGCAAGCAGTGTTTATTGATTACACGGCGGCCTGGTGTATTACCTGTCAGGTGAATAAAAAACTGGTGCTGGATACGGATGAAGCGAGTGCGTTGTTTGAGCAGCATGATGTGTTGCGCATTCGTGCGGATTGGACGCGTTACGATGAGGATATTACGGAGGCGTTGGCGGCGTTAAATCGGAATTCGGTGCCGGTGTATGTGTTTTATCCGGCGGGGGGTGGGCAGGAGGTGTTGCCGCAGATTTTGACGTTGGATTTGATTCGGGAATTGTTTTCCAAAAGCTAGACCGGCTGATCTCCCCCGGTACTTCTGAAAACGCGGTGAATACATCCCTGTAGCTCCCTCACGTCATCCATGACGCGAGGGTTTCAGAAGTACCGGGGGAGATCAGCCTCTGTGCGATTCTGCGAGAGGGTGCAAAGAATATTTTTTTGTTAATGAAACGGAGGCTTAGTATGAAAACGTTAAAAGTATTGTTGGGCGGTTTTGCCGCGTCGTTGGTGTTGTTGTCGGCGCTTGCCAGTGCGAGTGCGGTGCCAGGTAAGCCGGCGCCGGATTTTAGTGTGAAGGATGCGGCGGGTAAGACGCATACGCTCGCGGATTATAAGGGCGAGTGGTTGGTGTTGGAGTGGTTTAATAAAGATTGTCCTTATGTAAGGAAGCATTACGGCAGTAACAATATGCAGTCGTTGCAAGAGAAATATACCGCGCAGGATGTGAAGTGGTTGACCATCATTTCGTCTGCCAAGGGTAAGCAGGGTTATCATGAGCCGGCGGAGGCGCTGGAGGTGGGTAAGGCGCATAACTTGGCGGCGAGTGCGCCGTTCTTGTTGGACCCGAGCGGTACGATGGGTAAGGCGTATGATGCGAAAACGACGCCGCATATGTACATCATCAACCCGGAAGGCGTGGTGGTGTATGCCGGTGCTATCGACGATAACGATTCTGCCAACCCGGCGGTGATTCCGGATTCCAAAAACTATGTAGCCGCTGCGCTGGATGAGGTGTTGGCCGGTAAAGACGTCAGTACAGCGGCGACTCGCCCGTACGGTTGCACCATTAAATATTGATAGGCTTCACTTCCCGCTAAAGCGATAGAGCATGAAGCGCTCATGTTCTATCGCTTTATTTTTGTTGCACCATTGACTATTCCGCTGTTCGACCTCACTCTATTAGGCATCGCGTTTATTGGCCGCCGGCAATCCTAGATGCACAACCCTAAACAACATTCCAGACTTTCCATACCCCTGTGGCAGTGGTCGCTGGCGTTGTTGTTGGTGTGTGGTTTTGGGTTAACGGCCAACAGCCAGTATCCGGTTGCTGTTAACGACCCGTCCGGGCATTCCAATCTTGTTGCAACCCTCGATGTTCCGCTGGCTCACAGCCAGCACCTCGCGCTGGCCAAGCGTCCCAATTCCACTCAAAAGGATGAAGACTCCCCGCAGCCTTGGGGTTTGTTGCTGGTTGAGCTGCCGCATCACGCCGTAGCGCATCTGGTTTACCGTCTTCCCGGCTTGCCGGAATTCCATCCCGCTTTAAATTCGCTGGTCGAACAGCCACGCAATCCCCGCGCACCGCCGTTGGTGTAATCCCCTCTGACATAACAACACATTTGTTTGCTTTCGCGTTGCGAGGGCCACGTTGAGGATTACCCATGAAAACCTTAGCTTCACGGGCTGTGGTGTACAGCCTGATTATTTTGTTTGGCTTATTAAGTGCTCTACCTAACGCGTTACCGGAAAACATTCGCCAGAAACTGCCCGACTGGTATGCGCAAAATCAAATTACGCTCGGCCTGGATTTACGCGGTGGTTCACACCTGTTGATGGAAGTGGACACCAGTGATTTATTAAAGACCGATAACCAGCAATTGGCTGACCGCCTTACCGGCGAACTGCGTACCGCACGCATTCTTTACAACACGCCGGTGGTCACGGCCGACAGCATTAAAATCAATATTCTCGATGCGAAGCAAATGCCCGATGTCGCGCGTATGGCGCGGGTGCTGATTAAACCGGATGGCGGTATGGCGCCGGTGTATGAAATCAGTGAAGAGCAGGGCACGCTGACGATTCAAACTACTGAACTGCATCAGCGTAACCTCACCAAAGATGCGGTCGAGCGCAGCCTGGAAGTCGTGCGTCGTCGCTTGAATGAAACGGGTCTGGTTGATCCCATCATTACTCGCCAGGGTGCAGACAGCATCCTGGTGCAATTGCCCGGTGTGGATGATCCGCAACACATCCGCGATTTATTGGGCACCACCGCGCGCATGACCTTTCATTGGGCCGCCAATGAAAAATCCCGCTTGCACACCAAAGTGATTACCCTGCCAGGCCAGTTACCCAGCGAACGCTATCAACTGGAAGAACGTATTGCGCTGGAAGGCAAACACGTCAGCGATGCGCGCCTGGCATTCCATCCGGACACCGGTGAACCGGTAGTCAATTTTCGTTTGGATAAAGAAGGCGCGCGTCGCTTTGGTGACATGACTGAAAATAATATCGGGCGTGCACTGGCCATTGTGCTGGATGGCCGTGTGATTACCGCTCCCGTTATTCGCAGCGCGATTACCGGCGGCAGCGGTGAAATCAGCGGCGCCTTCACCAGTGCTGAAGCCCACGACCTTGCCTTACTCTTACGTGCCGGTGCATTACCCGCACCCTTGCATGTGATTGAAGAACGCACCGTTGGCCCCGACCTCGGCAGCGATGCTATCTCCATGGGGCTCACCACTGGCGTGATCGGTGCGCTATTGGTATTGGCATTTATGGTCGGCATTTACGGGCGTTGGGGTTTGATCGCCTGTTTCGGTTTGGCCATCAATATTGGTTTAGCCTTTGGTGTGTTGAGTTTGCTCGGTGCGACCTTAACGCTACCGGGTATCGCCGGATTTATTTTAAGTATCGGTATGGCCGTCGACGCCAACATCCTGATCAATGAACGCATCCGCGAAGAAACCCAACGCGGACAAAACGCACGCGGCGCACTGGATGCCGGTTTCCGGCGAGCTTACGGCACCATCCTGGATTCCAACATTACCTCGCTCATTGCCATCAGTTTGTTATTCCTATTCGGCAGCGGGCCCGTGCGCGGCTTTGCTGTCGCCATGGCTGTTGGTTTACTCGTGTCCATGTTTACCGCGATTTCCGTAACGCGTTTGATTATGGAATGGCGTGTGAACCGGTTGGGCCGCGAGCAATTGCAGATTTCCGGCATCAAAGTGCTGGACCGCATCAGTAACACTACCATTAATTTTATGCGCGGTCGTTTTATTGGCATCACCGCGTCGGCGATTTTATCCATCGCGGCGATTGCGCTCTTTGTTAAACCCGGTCTGGAATACGGCATTGATTTCAGCGGCGGCAGCGTTATCGAAGTGCAAGCACCCGATACATCGGTAGAAACCCTGCGCAACGGTTTACAGCAACACAACTTCCCGCAAGTTGCTATCCAGGAATTTGGTGCAAAAGATAATTACCTGATGCGCCTGCCCATGCAAGATGCCGCCGCTGTTGCCAGCGGTGCGATGGTAGAAGGTGTAAAAAATGCCGTGCTGGAAGTTTCGCCTGACGCAAAATTTCCGCGCACAGAAATCGTCGGCCCGCGCGTTAGCGGCGATTTTACCGATGCCACCATCCTGGCCATTTTATTAGCGGGCGGTGGCATGCTCGCCTATTTATGGTTCCGGTTTGAATCGCACTTCGCCATCGGCGCAACACTCACACTCGCATTGGATTTAACCAAGACCATCGGCTTTTTTGTGCTTGCCGGCGTGGAATTTAATTTAACCGCCGTCGCCGCCTTATTAGCATTGATCGGTTACTCGGTTAACGACAAAGTCGTGGTGTTTGACCGCATCCGCGAAAACCTGCGCATCACACCCGACAAACCGCTCGCACAATTATTAAATGAAAGCATTACCTCCACCTTAACGCGCACCGTATTCACCTCGGTCACCACCTTCCTTGCACTCCTCCCCATGGCCATCGCCGGCGGCAGCGCCGTAGCAAGCTTCGCACTGCCCATGCTATTCGGCATCGTCATCGGCACCAGCTCCTCCGTCTTCATCGCCGCCCCCATCGTCTACTGGATGGGCCAACGCCGCCTGCGCAAAGGCCTCAGCCAACTAAGGCCCGACGCCGAACAACGGCGCGCAATGGTAGACGAACTGCCGTAATCGTCGTGAAGAAAGCCACCTTAATCGGTGGCTTTTTTTATGGGGGTTGCACCCGAAACCTTGACGAATAGGGGCTTTCAACCTAGGTTTGTTCAATTATGGCTTCGGGAATATGAGGCGCGGAGCAAATGGCCTCCGGGGCTTATATCTGGAGTTGGCGGTAAGAAATGTCCGTAAATTGTTTGGTATCAGTGTTTTAGGGCTAACCGTGGAAAAGTTGATATGAGCCTCGGTGATTGTTTTGTAGATAGTCAGTTTTTGGAATAACGTGTCTCCAGCCTTGACGCTTCAAGGGTTTCGGCTTAGTTTTGCGAGAAAGTCGGGGTGGGATATGAGGCTCCGGGAATCGGCCTTCGAGGCTACGATTTAAATGTTAGGTGTAAATAATGTCAGACGACAAATCGACATCATTGGTAAATCTTGGTGAGCTTTCTAAGCCAGCAAATACGCTAATCGAAAAGGTATCTTCAGCTATTGGCGGTATTTTTGAGCCATGGCAGATTAAGCGTGTGGCCAAGGCCGAAGCGGAAGCAAGCTTGATTAAAGCAAAATCAGAAATTGAAATTACTGACTTGCATCGCCGAGCTATGCATAGGTTCGTGGAAGAGGAGGCGAATCGTCAAGAGAACATGGAAGAGATTACAAAGAAATCAATTCCTCACCTAGGTGCAAAGTCAAACCCGGAGAAAATGGAAGACGACTGGGTTACCAATTTCTTTGATAAATCTAGGATTGTTTCGGACGAAGAAATGCAGAGCATTTGGGCGCAAGTTCTTGCGGGTGAAGCAAACGCTCCTGGCTCATACTCTAAACGCACTGTAAACTTGCTTGGTGATCTCGATAAACGAGACGCTGAACTATTTCAAACATTGTGCAGGTTTGGGTGGATTTTCGGCAGTTTTACTCCGCTAATCTTCGACAGTCAAGAGAAAATATACAATAATGTTGGCATTAACTTCGGAAGCTTGTCACATCTCGATAGCTTAGGCCTCATCCAATTCAATGGGGTATCAGGATTCAACAGACAGAAACTCCCAAAGAACTTCACAGTGGCCTATTGTGGGCAACCTTTGTCATTAACAATGAGCCAAGAAAGTGATAATAAAATTTCCATTGGCCAGGTCCTATTCACACAGGCAGGCCAAGAATTGGCACGGGTAATCAAAGCGCCTGGTGTGGAGGGGTTCTATGATTTTGTCAAAGATAAGTGGAAAGCTCATATTCCAAATGATGAAAACACCTAACAAAGCCGTTAACGCGGACGCATTTCACGTTCGCTGCGCTCACAACAAATGCGCCGGTTACGGCTGGCGTTGAAGCTGTATAAAAACTCCGAAAACAAGCTACTTTTTGATAAAATTCGGCATCACTTCAAGGGACAATGCCATGCCAAACTTCAAGAAATATAACTACAGCCAAAGCGCGATGGTGATGATTGATTTTGAAGAGCAGCTACAGCCCGGCACCTTTGAATTTACCCTTCACAAGTTAATTGATAACCATATCGACCTGTCGGTTTTCCACGAAAAATACTCGAACGA
>NZ_JBPYCU010000022.1:0-62651 GCF_051846955.1 Cellvibrio sp. ARAG 10.3 | reverse complement strand
GCGGGACACGCCGTGAATACATCCCTGTAGGCTCGACACCGGCATCCCTGCCGGTGACGGTCCCGCAGGTCTCTCCGCCATTCTGCTCTGTGCGGCCATCAAGAGATGTGTGTCTAACAGTTTAAAAAATTATAAATCTTCTTCTGAGCGTGAGCTGTTATCAATGTGGTGCAGCCACTCTTTCCAGATCGCAATCAAAATCGCCATCAATACGGGGCCGACAAAGAGGCCGACAAAACCCATGGTTTTTACGCCGCCGATCAAACCAAAAAACGTCGGTAGAAAAGGGAGTTTGATTGGGCCACCCACCAGACGCGGGCGCAGGGTTTTATCAACGATAAATAATTCCACCGAGCCCCAGATAAATAAACCGATACCGGCAACCGTATCGCCGGAGCCTACCAGGTAAAGGGACACCATGGTGAAGGCCAGTGGTGCGCCGCCGGGTACCAGGGCAAGAAAACCGGTGAGTACGCCGAGCGCTACCGGCGAGGGAACACCGGCGATGGCGTAGGCAACGCCGAGTACGACACCTTCACCCAAGGCAATTAAACCCATACCGGTCACGGTTGAGCTGACGGTCGCAGGCACGACACGTGAAAAACGTTGCCAGTGAATCGGCAGGATGCGGTCGCCTACTTTGTCGACTTGCGCGATTAATCGCAGGCCGTCTTTGTAGATAAAAAATAATGTGATCAACATGAACAGCAAGGTCAGGATTAGTCCAAACGCTTTTCCGCTCAGTGCGAGCAACCAGCGGTAGATATTGCCGATGTGTTCGCCACTGAAGAGTTGCACCAATTCACCCAGGTCGTGGGGATTGGCCAGGTTTTCATTCCAGTAGTGCGTTAACCATTCGCCCACGCCGGGCAGCGCGCCTATCCATTCGGGCGCCGCTGCGCCTTCGCGGTTGGCGATCACCAGCCACTCCACCCAAATCTTGATTTCTTCGATGGCATAGGAAAAGGCGAGGGCGATGGGGATAACCAACACTGTCAAGATGATGAGCAAGGCAATGGTGGCTGCCATGACGTTGTTGCGATGGCACTGATTTAACAGACGTTCATACAAGGGCCAACTGGCGAAACCGATGATCAACGCGGCGAGTACCGGTACGACAAAGCCGCTGAAGAAATAAATGGCGGCGATCAGGACAAAGACCAACAACCAGCGTGCAATGGAATTTTCGGGCAGAACGGTAGACATAATAAGTCGTGAATCCTGAAATGCAGCCATGAACCGGGCGGGACTGAAGGTGCATCCGATTGTAAAATAGTCGCGTCGAAACGAACAGCGGCAGGGTTTTATTTAGCACGTGTGCTTGTATCCGCGTTAATTTAACCCCACATTGGATTTTACCTCTGTGCCGCTGTGCTCATAGCGCAGGATGCGTTGATGATGTGCGCTAAATGTACCCACCACCTGTGCCCTGTTTTTCATTTCTTTACAGAAGCCTGACTTATGCCGCCATATCCACCCTCCGAATCCCCATCCTTATTGACGCTGGAACAGTTGCGTTTCGATAACCGCCTGGTGCGTGAGCTGCCGGCTGATCCGGTCAATGAAAATTTTCGTCGCCAGGTTATCGGCGCCTGCTATTCGCGCGTACATCCGACACAGGTGCGCCAGCCCCAACTGGTGGCCTATGCGCAGGAAGTGGCGAGCCTGGTGGGGCTGCACCCTGAAGAGTGTCGCACCGAAAACTTTACCCAGGTATTTGCAGGTAACCGGTTATTGCCCGGGATGGAGCCCCATGCCTGTTGTTACGGCGGCCACCAATTCGGCCATTGGGCCGGTCAATTGGGCGATGGTCGTGCGATTAATCTGGGCGAAGTTTGTAATCAGCAAGGCGAGCACTGGACCTTGCAACTCAAGGGCGCCGGGCCGACACCCTACTCGCGCACGGCGGATGGCCTGGCGGTGCTGCGTTCATCCGTGCGGGAATTTCTGTGTAGCGAAGCAATGTTTCACCTGGGTGTTCCCACGACGCGCGCGCTGAGTCTGGTGTTGACCGGCGAACAGGTACAGCGCGATATGTTTTACACCGGTAATCCCCAATGGGAGCCGGGTGCAGTGGTGTGTCGGGTTGCGCCCAGTTTTACCCGTTTTGGTAATTTTGAAATCTTTTCGGCGCGCAACGAACTTGATGTGTTACAGCAACTGGTGAATTTTACCCTGCGCGCCGATTTTCCCCATCTGGGTGAGCCGGGGCCGGCGACTTATATCGCCTGGTTTGAAGAAATATGCCGCACCACTGCGCAGATGATCGCTCACTGGATGCGTGTCGGTTTTGTGCACGGTGTGATGAACACGGACAATATGTCGATCCTCGGCGTCACAATTGATTACGGACCCTACGGTTGGCTGGAAGGGTTTGATCCGGAGTGGACACCCAACACTACCGATGCTCAAGGGCGGCGCTATCGCTTCGGCAATCAACCCAAGGTAGCGCTGTGGAATCTGGCTCAACTGGCCAACGCGATTTATCCGTTGATTAATGATGTGGAGCCTTTGCAGGCCGCGTTGGATATTTATCGCCAGGAATATCAACAGACCTGGCAAAAGGACATGGCGAACAAACTGGGCTTGAGCGAATTTGTTGAGCAGGACAATGAGTTGGTTGATGAGTTACACCGTGTGTTGCAATTAACCGAAACCGATATGACAATCTTTTATCGCCGTCTGGCAGAGGTTGATCTGCAGTTGGAACGTGACCTGTGTGAAGCCTCGCCAGAACAGCTGTTAACACCCTTGGATGAGGCTTTTTATCAACGGCCTGCGCTGGAGACGTTGCAGCCGTTAATAGACTGGTTGCAACAGTATCGCCAGCGTCTGATCCAGGATTATATTCAACACGGCACCACGGATGAACAACGTCGCGCGCGCATGAATGCTGCCAATCCGAAGTATGTATTGCGCAATTACCTGGCGCAGCAAGCGATAGATAAAGCGACTGAAGGCGACTTTACGGAAGTGGAGAATTTATTGGCATTGCTGCGCAACCCCTACGATGAGCAACCGCACAACCAGCATTATTTTGCCAAACGTCCGGAGTGGGCGCGGCATAAGGCGGGGTGCTCGATGTTGTCGTGCAGCTCATGAGTCCCGTCAGCCAATTGTTGAGATAGCTTCATAAAGACATTTTTAACTGAATAACCCCAAGGTTTGACTATGATCGGAAAAATTATCGGCGGCCTCCTCGGCTTCGCTGCGGGTGGACCCTTGTTGGCCATTATCGGGGTGGTGATAGGCCATCTGTTTGACCGTGCGCTGAAGCGCACGCTGAATGTTTCACCGGAAGAATTGCAGGCGATACAAACGAGCTTCTTCAATACGTTATTTATGCTGCTGGGGCACATTGCCAAAGCAGACGGACGCATCACAGAAACGGAGATCAAACTCACCGAATCCCTGATGGAAAAAATGGGCCTGAGCGCGGATCACAAGCGCGAAGCTATTCGGTTATTCAAGGTGGGTGCCGAACCGATTTTTAATATGGACAACGTACTGCGCGATTTTAAATTTCACAGCAGTCGCAGCCCCAACCTGATCCAGATGCTGCTGGTGTACCTGATCAACCTGGCCATGGCCGATGGTGAACTGCATGAAAAAGAAGAACAGATTCTGCGGCAGGTGGCAGAGAAGCTCGGTTTCTCGTCGTTTATCTTTGAGCAACTGCTGCGCATGATCCGCGCACAGAATACCTTTGGTGGCGATGACCGGTTTTCCGGCACTCAGCAGCCACCGCGAGCGGATGAAGTGGCCCTGGCTTACGAGGCGCTGGGTATTAGTCCCACAGCCAGTGACGCCGAAGTCAAAAAAGCCTATCGTAAATTGATGAGCCAATATCACCCGGATAAATTAATCGGGCAGGGTATGCCGGAAGATATGATCAAGGAAGCGACGGAGCGCTCCCAGGAAATTCAGAAGGCTTATGATGTGGTAAAAAAATCCCGCGCTTGATGTCAGGTTGTCGCACAGCCATTATTTTTTCTTTAGTTTTTTATTCGATGGGCGAGCCACGACAGCAGGCTCGCCCATTACCGCAGACTTCAGCAGTCTTGTCATTCCCCACACTGACAATCCCCATAACACCATAATCACCACCACCAGAATCACTGCAATAAAGCCAAACAAATCCGGTGCTTTCATCAAGGTGGTCATCAACGAATCCTGATAAAAGAAAAACCATTCATGCTCATCGGGAAAGATTTGCTCATGCAACCAATAAAACACGGCTTTAGGGCCGATCAGCAAAATGCTCAAGGTGATTAACATCAGCCCTGAAACAAAACCCAGCAGGATTTTTTTGAGTGCCGGAAAGGGAATGCGTTGGCGGTAGGCATAAGCAAGCAGACAGAGCCACGCCAATCCACCAATAAGACCGGCCCAATAAAGCACATCAATCAGATTCGCCACATCCTGCAAGTGAATGACTTCGGCTTCACGCATCAGCGGTGTGCTGGTGCCATTGGGCAGGCGGTAACGAATGTCGGCCAGCCCTTCGCCGTGGTTTTGCACGGCCCGGGTAATCTGCGCAAACAGATCCAGGTGCTCAGCTTTTGTAGTTTGTTCAAACTCTTTTTTATAGCGATTCAGCGGCCCGAAGTGACGAATATGTTGTTCGACATCCAGCACCTTGTAGCCCAGCGGGTAAGCAAAATTAACCTGCGCCAGCAGATGCCAGGCCAGCAGGCTGACCGCCAATAAATGACCGAGCAACAGCAAAGGCCAGAGCAAAAAATTTCTAATGTTGTTCATGCAATGTCTCATCGTTTAAACGTGGATACGAAAACCACACCACTAGGCCTGCCAACACAATGCCGAGCCCGGCGGTGCCGAACAAGGCTTGCGCGTGGATGCCGTTATCGATCAACAGACCAAACAAAATGGGCGACGCCGAGGTGGCGATCATGCCCAGGGAGGTCATCAGTGAGCGGATGGAGCCCAGCTTGCCGGTGCCGTAGACCTCGGCCCACAGTGCGCCAGTGATCGGGCTGCTGATACCGATGTTGATGCCGAGCAAGGTCATAAACAAGAGGGCGACCCAGGAGCCGTCCAGCCATGCGAGGCTGAACATGGCACCCGCGAGGGGCAGCACAATCATCGGCAGCAGGCGGCGCGCGGTAAATCGATCCACCAATACACCAGCGGCCATGGAGCTAACCCAGTGCACAACCCCGTACACCACAAAACAGCTGGCCAGCCATAAAGGGTCCCATTGTTTCTGCGTGATGATGAAACCTTGATGAATAAAGACACCGGTGAGGATAAAGGGGCCCGAAACCACCGTTGGCAAGGCCAGCCAGAAACGGTAGTCGCGCAACATCTCCCGTCGTCCACGGCTGGTGTGATGATGAGGACTGGCTGAGCTTAATGGAGCCTCGTGCTCGTTGATCGGCGCCCGGCGCAGTAACCAATACATCGTCGGCAAATAAATGAGCGGAATGGTGAGCGCCAGCACCCACCAGCTTTCGCGCCAACCAACGGCACTGATGAGCGCCACTGCCAGCAAGGGCAGCACAATCTCACCGACCGGTACGCCGCTGGCGGAGATGCTTAAGGCTTTGCCGCGATGGTTATCAAAATAACGCGCCATGGTGGTTTGCGCCGTGTGCGGGAATAATCCTTGCCCACACAGGCGCACGAGAAAGAACCCCAGAAACAGCATCGGCAGTGTGTTCGCTGCGCCCAAGGCTACACAGGCGGCGGTCAAACCGATGGCTGCGAGGGTGGCGAAGCGGCGCAGGGGCCAGTGATCAATCATGCCGCCAAAGGCCATGATCACCAGGCTGCTGAGCAAGGTTGCTGATGAATAGACTGTGCCGTAGGCACCGGCGGAAAGGGACAGGGAATCCTGGATGCTGGCACCGTACCAGCTGATAAAGAATGACTGCCCCAGATTGCCCCAGAAAATGCTGACGAAGCCAAAGGCCAATAACGGCCAGGACGAGGCGACAAATTGCCAGTAGCGTTGCACGGAAACCTGCTTGAGCGGATGAATGAGCGCGAAAGGTACCCGTGGCTACATCGGCAGGTCAACCCGCTTGTACACCTAATTAACCGGCTACCCCTGCTGGACCGTCCAGCTCACCAGCTTCACCACCAGTGGACGCACAATCATCACGCACACAAAGGCGACCGGCATGGCGAGCTTGTAGGCGTTAAGTACCTGCAAGAAATACTGATCGCTGAAGCCCCGGTTTGCAGCAGTCACCACCATACAGATCAGAAACGCCATGATACCGGACATATAGAACGCGAAGACGACGGACGTAAAACGCGGATGGAGCTTACGGCTGGCAGAAAAGGATTGCTGGGTCATGAGTAACTCCTTTGAACAGATGTGCGACTCAATCTACCCGCCGTAAGGCGCTGGCGGTAGAGCCGTTTGGCTGCAAGCAGTATTAAGCTAAACTTACGGATCTATTTATCTATTCATTGGAATTTCTATGGAAAACTTGCGCGGAATCGACAGCTTCGTCAAGACGGTGGACGCGGGCAGTATTGCCGCGGCCGCGCGGCTGCTGGGCATCAGTGCGGCAGCGGCGAGTCAAAACATCACCCGGCTGGAAAATCAGTTGGGCGCGCGCTTGCTCACGCGCACCACCCGGAGTTTGCGTTTAACCGAAGCCGGCGAGCTGTACTACAGCAAGGTGCGCCATATCGTCCATGAACTGGAGCTGGCGAACAGTGCCGTGAGTGAATTGTCCGGTGAACCCCAGGGCCGTCTGCGGATTGCTTCGACGGCGGCCTTTGGTCGCCATGTGCTGGCGGCTCTGTTACCTGAGTTCAACGCGACCTACCCGCGAGTATCGGTAGAAATTCTCACCACGGATCACAACGTTGACCATGTTCGCGATGCTGTCGATGTCAGCATCCGTTTCAAGCAACAGCTGGAAGACGGGATGGTCGCGCGTCGCATTGCCAATATTCCCTTCCTGTATTGTGCGTCACCGGCGTACCTAGCACGGATGGGGCGACCCAAAAGCCCCGATGATCTGGCTGGGCACGCAGGTTTGATGTTTCGGATGCCCACCACCGGAAAAATTTATCACTGGCGCTTTACGCGCAATGGTGTTGCCTTCGATGCGAAGATACGCGTGGCGACAGTGAGCGATGACATTGATGTACTTGCGCGGTTGGCCGCCAACGGCGCCGGTATTGCACGCCTGGGAGATTTTATTGCGCGTCGTTATGTGGAGCGTGGCGAGCTGGAGGTGCTATTTGAATCCTGCCAGACCGCCGGTATAGCCCGCGCGATTCCGGAACCCCTTGAGCTGTTCATCGTATTGCGTGATCGCCACGAGCTGACACCCAAGGTGCGCGCGTTTACCGAATTTTTGATAAACGCGCTACCGCCGGAATGGCAGGTGAAAAGTTTGGGCGAGTAAAACCGGCCTAGACTGCCAGGGAGGTAATTGGCCGCTGATCCCGATTACTTAAAAAATCCGGCCGAGGCTCAAGTCCGCCGAAGGGCGCCACCGGTTTATTCAGCACGCTGTTGTACACGCACATTAAAATCGTGCGCGGATCATTGGAAATATTATCCGGCGAACCATGCAGAATATTGCATTCATGAAACACCACCGTGCCCGGCTTGCCAGTGATGGCTTTGATGTCGCGCGTGGCGAGAATCTCATTCATGGTGTCGGGTTGCGGCACACCGAGTTTCTGGGCTTTCAATGACGTTTTATAATTTTCCGCTCCGGTTTGACCGGCACATGACACATACAATTGATGCGAACCGGGAATAACATACAACGGACCATTGTGCTCATGATTCTCGGTCAACATAATCCAGGCGGTCACTGCACGCATGCGCGGCATGCCATCCTCTACGTGCCAGGTTTCAAAATCTGAATGCCACGCAAAAGAACGCCCGGTATAAGCCGGTTTGATATTGACGCGCGACTGCATCATATACACATCAGAACCTAACAACTGACGGGCCACGTCAAGAATTTTCGGGTCGCGAAAAAAATTGCGAATCACATCGCTGTACTGAAAAGGTTTGAAGATGGTGCGCACTTCGCGGCTGCCCGGCTCGCTCACCAGTGCCTCTTCACCCACCATGTTTTTTTTCAGTGATTCAATCTCCGCGAGCAGCGGTTCAACCTGTTCCGGCAGGTAATCTGGCAACACCAGAAAACCATTGTCGGCGTAGAAATCCAGTGAATCTTTTGCGAGTGGTTTTTCAGAAAGAGAAGGATTGGGATAAACGACGGGATCTTTTCTTGGAATGACTTGTTCATCCGCGCCGGTGCGCGAAGGGTACATGTCATCGGGCAGAAACATAAAATTTTCCTCCTGTTTGATTAAATTTGTGAGGCGTGATTGTAAGTCGATAGCGCCCATGATGCAAAAATCACCCGCAAGATTCATTCGCTTCGCATGTTGGGGCTTGCTCTTCACGCGGTAATTGGCGCAGGAAAAACAGGGAAAAAATTGCCATCATACTGGCGACGATAAACGGTGTGACGGCATCCACACCGGCTAAATACCCTGCGGCCAAGGTAGCGACGACTTCAGCAATCACCACAACACTGCGGTAAATGCCCATTAGCTCGCCTTTATCTTGCGATGTAGCTAATCGAGCAACCAATTGCGCACTGGTGACCTCAATAAATACTATTCCGAAAGCCACTATACTCACCGGTAAAATCAATCCGGCGATGGATTTTGCGTTGGTCAGCCATAACAGTCCGCTCGCTATGAGCAGGAGTGCAAGTGCTGTTAAATTCTTTATGTCCAGCATGCGACTCAGCGCACTTGTCAGTAGTCCGGCAATGATTAATGGCACACTTAATAACGCACAGTACATACCGATATCAGCCGTTGTGGATGCAAACACTTGCACGAGGTAGGGTGGTAAATACGAGAACAGGGTATATACACTCCAAAATGCCAGCAGCGTCAGCGTTAACACCGCCAGCATATTGGGTTGGCGAAGAACCTGCGTCATCTTTAACGCTTGGGGCTTATCAATACCAGGTGGCAGCCTTGGCCGTTCCTCAACAAACACAAGGACCACGACAACGTTGAGCAAATACATCACAACCGCCAGGATGAAAGGCAAGGCAGGGCTGCTAAACGGCGTTGCAGTTGGGTCCCCCAAAAATCCACCCAGTAGCGGACCGATGATCCAGCCTGCGTTCATGGCGATGGAGAGTGCGGCAAAATTACCGGCTTCATGATCGCGACCATCGTTGCTGGCCATTGCTTGTGCAATCGCCATATTGCCTTCGCCGAGGCCGGAGATAAGTCTTCCCACCAACACGGCCCACAAATGATTGGAGAATACGCCGAACGCAACCAACGCCATGCCGGTGCTGGCTACGATTAACGACACGGTCAAGGCTGGCTTGCGCCCGCGCCGATCAGAATAACGACCCCATCCGGGTGCGCTGAGTACCTGGCCAAGTGGATACAATGCAAGCGCGAGGCCCAACAGGATTTTGCGCTCATCAAACGCGATTTCTGGTGGTAGAAAAGTTGAATCAACCGCGAGGAATAAATGACTGAATACGGGAAAAGGTAAACTGAAGCCAATAAAACCGGTAAATATTGTCAGTATAATCGGCAACATTCGACGTGACGACAGCATATTCTTCTCCACCGCAAAGTGATTGTACGTTCGAGGGTGGATACTATGTCGATCATTCAACTAAGTAGAGTGAGTTACTATCTGGGATTGCGATAGATGAAAGATACCGTGGATCAAATCAGTATTGAACAGTTACGCGCATTTATCGCAGCCTGCGAAAAGGGTTCGTTTTCTGCAGCCGCGCGCGAACTCGGTAAAGTGCAAAGTGTGGTGAGTACACAGATCCAGAACCTGGAGTTGGATCTGAATCTGAGCTTGTTTGATCGCACTGGGAAATATCCGGTTGCAACCGACGCTGCCGGATTATTGTTGCCCCTGGCGCGACAGGTAGTGGCCCAGATGAAGCGCTTTCACCAAGCTGCTGCCTCATATCAGGTGGGTGAAGAAAGCCAGCTGCGGCTGGCGTTCGAAGAGTTGGTTATGCCTGATAGGCTGAACGATATGCTGGCAACATTCGCTGAACGCTTTCCCTTTACGCAAGTGGTATCCAATACCGCCGTTGACAATGAAATCATTGCCATGGTTGCCAATGGCGCAGCCGATTTCGCATTCGTCACCAGCCGCGATGCTTATCCCGAAGAAATTGATTTTACGAATCTTGGCCAACAAAAAGTGTTGATACTTGTTGGTCGGGAACATCCGCTCGCGCAGGCCAATGTCGTCTCGTTGAATGACCTGGGTAAGCATCGACAAATTATTACTGCGTCGGCCACCAGTCATAAACGCTGGCAGTTATCAGCACAAATCTGGACCTGTGATTCACTATTGCAGGCGATGGAGCTGGCCCACCGGGGGGTGGGCTGGGTCAATGCACCCTACGAAGCAGCACGCCCATTTCTGAAAACCGGGAAATTGATTGAGTTAACTATCAATAATGCGCTGACATCCTGGAGCTTGGGAGTAGACCTGCTTTGGTCAACGAAAACACCACAAGGTATTGGAGCCAAATGGTTTGCACGGGAAGCCGGACGCCTTTACGGAAAATATTACAGCGAACCTGTTGCGCTGTCTGAACCTATCGCTAATCCCGATAGTAAGTAACTGGTGGCCTGTAACCGGGCAGCGATAATACGGCCATCCCGGAAAGCCTCCTGCCTTGGCGGATGCTGATCCGGCGTCTGGCAATCTATTAAACGAGGTGGTTATGGCCCAGGTAAATTATTCCGAGCAGTTAAAAGATTTTGAAGAACATTACCAATATGACGCAGGTTATCTGCACGAATTTTTACAGCACTCACCATCGGGTTATGAAAAATTCGCAAACTTTCAACCCTTATCCCAACATCGAGAAACCCTTGATACCGACACATACTGGATTGCCAAGTTAGCCTCCATGCAGGTGGCTGATTGCGGGCATTGTGTACAACTCAATGTGCGTATGGCGTTAGAGGCCGGTGTGGATCGGAAGTGGGTTGCAGCAACATTGAGTGGTGGCAGTAATCTGCCTGAACACCTGAAAGATATTTATGATTTTTCTACCAGTGTGGCGTCTTATCAACTGGTTGATCCGGTATTGCGTGAACGCATCAATAAGGCTCTCGATAAAGCGCAATTAATAGAACTGGGAGTGTGTATAGCGACTGTCGCTATTTACCCTACCATCAAGCGCGCACTGGGTTATACCGTGACGTGCAGTCTGGTGGAAATAACGGTGTAGTTATGCGGTGAAATAGCGGTAGAAGAACTGCTATCCATTATGTCCTTCTACCGTGTTGTATATTAATTCCGCGTAATACGAATCCAATTCAAATTGTAGCCACCTGCCGGTGCATAAATTGCCACCTGCTGTTGGCCCGCCGTTAAATTCACGTTGTGGGAAATGGTGGTCCAGTTTTGCCAGCCACCGGTGTTTGGAACACCGATAGTGCCGTAAATCAGGCCGCCGCCGGCGCGCTCGAATTGAATGGAACCACCGCCATTCTGGCTGGCGACACGGTATTGAATGTTGTAGCTGCCGGATGATGGAATATTTACGTCCCACACCATCCAGTCGCCGGCTTCAATCCAGCCGACATTTTGTCCGCCTTCTGAACAGTTTTCTGTTTGCACACCGGACATCTGTGCGAAATTTTCCGCTTCAATCTGAATGGGCGCCGCATCACTTTGTTGATAAACCCGCACGTAATCCACTTCCATAATACGTGGCCAGATATTGGGATCAACGCCCTGCGCACCGCCCCAATCACCGCCGACCGCCAGATTCAAAATAATGTGGAAGTTGTGATTAAACGGCCAGGATTCCCAACCGGTGCCATCGTTCCATACCGTAAAATAATTCACGCCATCCACAAAAAACGCAATGCGATCCGGGTACCATTCGGCGGCATACACGTGCCAGTTTGCTGTGGGGTCCGCGACATTGATGGTGCCGGTACGCTGGGTGCCCACGGCCCAGAAACAGCACGCGCTGTGGGTCGAGGCATGGATAACATTCTGGTCATAACCGACGTTCTCCATGATGTCGATCTCGCCGGCGTTGGGCCAACCATAATTGGTTACCCGATTGGTGCCGTAGCGAAAATCATCATCGGGATACAGCCAGAACGCCGGCCAGGTACCCCAGCCGCCGGGCAGCTTCATGCGTGCTTCAAATCGCCCATAGGTCCAGGATGCGGTGGAGTTCAACCGCGCTGAGTAATAATCATTCTGCCCAGTGGAATTGTTATACACTGCGGCGGCTTTAATTTTTAACGTGCCATTGGAGACGTAAGCGTTGTCAAGGTTGGCGGTGTAATGTTGCAATTCATTATTCACCACACCGGGGTTCCAGATTTCCGGGCTCCAATTACCATTGGGATAGCCGGAGTAATTAAATTCGTCACTCCAGATCAGTTGCCAGTTTTGGGCGTTGGCGTGGGGTAAGAATAATATGACGAGCAAAAATACCGCGAGCCGCCGCTGTGTAAATAGCGCCGAAGATAATGCAGATAGGAATGACAAACGCTGAATAGCTGAATGTTGATAATCAGGCATGATAATAAGCTCCACAATTCGTTATTGTTGGTGAAGAACCCTTGGCGGATTCCCGTGGATAATTCCGACAGGCAAGGTGCCTCTCGACGGCGGATCATCCACCTCTAACGATAATGAAACCGGGAGTTGCAATCGTTCGATTAAGATTTTTGTGCGCAGGGCTACAAGTTCGTGTAGGAAAAACTGACCCGAACGTCGCAATAAGAGCCCTATTCAGAAATGAGGAATCTGATGCGAAGAGTGCCGTAGCGACATGACCTGTTAGTTCTTCAGCCATCTAACGCCCTGTAGCCTGCGCAGGCAAAACGAAATTACCGGTTAACTGCTCCTGTTGGTGCGCCATCTGATTCAGGGCAAGACTGGATTCTTCCAGTTCTATGGCTTCGCGTTGCACACCATCGGCTATATCAGACATCCTGACGACACCCTTGGCTAACTCTGTGGCTACCTGACTTTGTTCTCTAACCGCCTGTGCGATGGCGGCAGTCATGTCCTTGATACGATCCAATCCGCCGGCAATGCCAGCCAGTGCTTCGCTGGCCAGGTCCGATTGTTCAACGCAAGACGTCGCGATAGTTTTGTTGCGCAATGTAATATCCGTCGCTCTGATCGCGCTGGCTTGCAAATTGGTAATCATGTCCGTTATCTCGGCGGTAGATGCTTGTGTCTGTGTCGCCAGCGCACGCACCTCATCGGCAACTACAGCAAATCCTCGGCCCTGTTCGCCGGCGCGTGCAGCTTCAATGGCCGCGTTTAACGCCAATAGATTGGTTTGCGCCGCGATACCGTTGATGACGGAGACGATGGAACCTATGCCATCCGAGTTTTTTCGCAAACTGTCAATGACTTGCGCGGCCTGATTCAATTCGTCATTCAGATTACCAATCAAGGTTTTATTTTCGTTCACGACCTGCTGGCTAGATTTGGTGGATGAATAAATATCGAATACCACCTGATTGGTGTTTTGAGCGTTGACCGCGACGTCCCGCGCTGTTTGTTCCATTTCGGTAACGGCAGATGCCAGGGTTTCTGCTTGGGATTTTTGGTAATCAATTTGCTGACGGGAGTTAGAACTGATGCGGCTGGTCGCATCAGCCATCACAAGCAAATGATTGGTTTGGCTTTTGAGGTCGCGCACAATTTGCATAAGATTGCTCACGAGCTTGTCCAGAGAAGTAGAGATCTCACCAAATTCACCCGACGTCGATTTTTCATGGCGATCGCGCAGATCGTTTTCTGCCAGCGATTCCAATCGCCGCACCAGCTGTTTGATAGGTCGGCGCACACCGGAAACGACCTTGGCGGCCACGGCTACCCCGACAATCAAGGAAATAAAGAATACCGACCAGATGGTTGCGCCGCCGCTGGATAGCGCGGCTTTGGTGTCTTCACTGGAATTGTCCGATAACGACTTCAAGTGATCGTTCAGCGCGGCCAGTTTATCCATGCTGCCATCAAGATGTTGTATCAGTTCTTGCAATAAACGACGGCTTTCCGATTCCGAATCCAGCAACTGTTGTTGTTGATGTAAAACGCCATCGTCCGCTGTGATATGTTTTTCCAGAATAGCAACAACGTCACTCAAGGGTTCAGCGACCGCCGGGAAACGCTGTTGCATAACCTGATATTTTCTATCCACATTGCCCCAGAAATATTGCAACTCGCGTGCTCGCTCACGCAGCTCATCAATAGCCTGAATGGAGGGAACCTTCGATAAGAGTGCAGAGGCTTCGTTAGCATCCTGTTCTATTGAAGCCAGCAACCACTGTGAGGGAATATCCGCATCTGCCATGTTAAAGCGAATATCTTTCATCTCCGCGCCAAAGTACTGCCAGGTGTCTTCAAATTGACGTAGTGCCTGGAATTCACTCGCTTTTGTTTGCAGCATATTCTCATGTGCTTCCAGGTGGGCTTGTGCCAGCGTGAAAGTCGATTCTGTGGATTGGTTGAGTGCGGTAAGTTGTGCGGCTATCGCAGGAATTCCATCCGCGTAATCCTCGGCGTGTTGATACTCACGGCGATAGCTATCCTGATAGGCCTGAAATTTTTCCTGTAGTTGATTTAACCGCTGTAACTCCAACTCCGCTGCATGTTGGCTCACGGACTGCGCCGCACCTTGCAGGTTCTGCGTCAGTAGCGCACTGGATTGAAGTAAAGGTGTGACAACGCCAGAGGATAAGTCGACGTTAGTCGACAAATGATTTTGACTGGTAATACTGAATGTTGCTACGACCAGCTGTAGTACCAACAGTACAACAAAACCAAAAATGACCTGTGCAACAATAGATAAGTTTTTCATGGTTGCTCACCTGACGCCGTGGTATGGAAATTTGCCTTAGCCTGGCGCCAGCGTTTATTCCAATAAGCCATACTTCCTTCAAAGTCCGGACTGAGCAAAATGTCGCGGATGTAATTACCACTCATAAAATCCATACCGGCTTTATTGGCGAGGCGAATAAAATCATTACTTTCGGGGGCAGCCTGAATAATTACCGGCTGATGCGACATATATTCTGTTAGCTGCGGCATTCTGGATTTGCGTGATTTGTCGGTGGGGATAAATCCGGCCACATCGGCAAAGTCGGAGTGGGTAATAATGAATTTTATCCATGCCTTGGCGGTATCCGGGTTTTTACTGTAGCGGCTTACCGCCATACCCCAATCGAAATTCAGGATAGCCTTGGGCTGCCCTGAATTATCAAAAGGAAAGGGAATAAAGCCAATGTCTGTGCTACGCATGCCGGACTCAACCAGCTGCGGAACTACCCAGTTACCGAGGAAAAACATGGCATTTTTTCCGACGATAAAATCCTGTTTGGAAGGCTCCCAATTGTTGAGAATAAAATCTTCCTCGCTGTAACTGGAGGTAAATAATGTATGCGCGATCTTGAGTGATTTATAGTAAGGCTTGCCTGCTGAGAAGGGCTGGGAATCCTGAATCATTTTGGCAAAATAATTACCATCGCCACTGAGAGCCATTACCGCTTTATCCCACTGTTGCAATGGCCAGGCGGCGCCTATATTGAGTGCAATCGGAACCTTATTGTCGGTTTTGAGTTTGGCTGCATTGGCCAGAAGGTCATCAAGCGTCAAGGGTGGGCTGTCGATACCTGAGGCTTTGAATATACGTTTGTTGTAAACCAGTCCCTCGGCAATAACGCCTTGGGTATAGGCATAATGTTTTCCATCGTAGGCCCAGTTGTCAGGAAAATAAATATTTTCACTAAGTTGAAGATCATTGAGCGGCACAAAATATTTGGGGTAAGTTTGCCTGGGCATATCGCGTGGTACCAGCATCACATCCCCATAATCCCGCGCCTCAAATCGCTTGGGCATGCTGCTTTCATAATCGGTGATACCTTGGACCTTTACTCGGGCTTGCGGGTATTGGGCCTGAAATTCACGAACCCAGCGCGCATAGCTACCATTGTTAACCAGGTCGACCCGATTCGAGAAAAAAGTGATTTCACCTGCTACGGCAGCCTTGGTGCCGCAAGAGAATAAGTGAAAGAACAGGTACAACAATAATGACCAATGGTATTTGGCGAATGTAGAGCTCATAAAAATATTCCGTCTTATTATTTTGGTTTCAGATTAATTGAAGGTCTGCTTCGACTTTTTATTAATAAACAGTTGATGCGGTGTAAGTTCCTGTGTTATTCGGTGAATAGCGGCGCGCATTTGTTGCAATTCATTAACCAGTAGAGAATTGTCTACATGGCGAACTTTGGGGTGTTGGTATTCTGGCAACCGATTAAAACCGGCGAACATAGCCAACCATGAACTCAATTGGAAAAAGTCGACATCATTAAGACGCAGATTGGCGGTGGTGCGGAATTCGTCAATACGCTGGTGCAGGCTATCGGGTATCGACATGGCTCGTCGATCATCCCAGAAGTCTTCGCCGACACGCCGATTTAAAAAGTAATGCAAGATAATAAAATCCCGCAGTTTCTCGTTGTGTTCAGCGAGGATTCGGTTGACATTGGTGGCCAGAGCACTGTCTTCTGTCGATGTGGGGAAATAATTGAATAATGTGGTGAGCGCCGTTTGAATCATATAAATGCTGGTCGACTCCAGCGGTTCTAAAAATCCGCTTGCCAAACCTAGCGCAAAGACGTTTTTATTCCAGGTCTTACGGCGCACGCCGGTGGTAAAACGTATTATCCTGGGTTCTGCCACAGGTTCAGCATGTAAATTATTGGTTAATTCCCCAAGCGCTTCATCATCACTTATGTAGCGGCTGGCATAAACATAACCATTCCCGTGGCGGTGTTGCAGAGGGATGCGCCACTGCCAGCCTGCTTTGCAGGCCAGCGACCGAGTATAAGGTGGTATAAACCCTTGATGAGAGCAGGGCAGTGCAATAGCACGGTCACAGGGTAACCAGTCGGACCAATGCTCATAGCCGGTATGTAGGGCTTCTTCGATTAATAACCCGCGAAATCCGGAACAGTCGATAAAAAAGTCACCTTTGATCTGACGTCCGTCGCTGAGCATCAGCGCGGTAATCTTGCCATTGTCAGAAGACCGCAAGGCGACAGACACAGTGGCTTCTAGCCGGATAACCCCTCGCGCTTGTGCGAACACACTCAGGTATTCTGCAAATAGCCCTGCATCAAAGTGATAAGCATAATTAAAGCGCGCAATATCAAGCGCCTCGTTACTGGGTAAAGAAAATTTATTAGCGCGTGCCATTTGCGCAGGCAAGCAATACTCATCGATGGGTTCGGCGAGCTGTTGTGTACGTAAGTGTGTCCAATAATGGTGAAACGGAACCTTGGCAATTTTTGCACCGAACATGGCAAAGGGATGAAAGAATTTTTCTCCCGGCATATGCCATCCTTCAAAATCGATACCGAGTTTGAACGTAGCCTGGGTTTGTTCAATAAAATCGGTTTCCGTGATGCCCAGGTCAGTCAGGAAAAACTTCATTGAGGGGACACTGGCCTCACCGACACCAATGGTACCGATATTGGCTGATTCAATGAGCGTTATGTCAATCTCTTCTTTACTGAAACGTTTGGCAAAAAATGCCGCTGCCATCCATCCTGCAGTACCACCTCCGACAATGACCAACGATTTAATGGGGTGCATGGGAACTACCTATTACATAACTGGCTCAGTAAAACGGGGGGCGATAGCCGCCCCCTAAGCGAGGAGGCCATGATTAAAACTTGGCGTTCACACCGAGCGTAATACGACGTTCATAAGCGTGGTATTCACTGCGGAAATCTGACCAGTGAATGTACTTGTAGGAACCTTCTTCAGTCAGGTTTTGCACGTTCAGGTTGATATCAACGGCGTCATTGATATGGTAGGTACTGTTGAGATCAACGTAGAGTGTTTCGTCTTCCCAACGGTCAAGTCCACCTAATATTTGGGCGTCGTTGTCGGTAGCGAGCGGATCAGTTGTCCAGCTGACGAGTTGACCATCGTAGCGCTTGCCTAGATAGTTGGCTGCAACCCGGAACTCGAACCGATCATCGTTGTACCAGATAACCATGTTGGATTGATTTTTTGCGGTTTCGTTGAAGGGGACATCTTCACCGTCAGCAGCAAATTCCCAACCCTCTTTGGTGCTTGGTGAGTAGGTGTAGTTAAACGTTAAACCGGTATTGGCAAGGAAGCCGGGCAGGAAGTCAAAGCTTTGTTGATAGGTAAACTCCACACCTTCAACCGTAGCGTTTTTACCATTAACCAGTTCCTGGACGGTTGCACCATTACGCACAACACCATCAGAGTCGGGCAGAGCGGCGCTGGTGCTTCGGGTATCCACAAAGCCGCCGATATCCATGTAGAAGAATGTCAAACCGAGCAATGCATTATCGGAAGGATAGTATTCTGTGGCCAGGTTGTAGACTTTGGCGCTCCATGGATCAAGGTAGGGATTGCCACCGCGTTTAACTTCCTGAATTGCCTGGTAGGTGGCGCCAGTATCCGGATCGGTCTGGAAGCTGCTGTACGTCGTGCTGGATGCCTCACCAAAATTATTGAGTGATTGCAATGAGGTACGCTCGTCGTAAGATAATTTTATCTTGAAGCTATCACCAAACAGAAAGTTGGCATTAACACTAGGCAAGAAGTGAGAATGGCTGACTGTCAGGAATTCATCGCCCTGATCCTGATATAGCGTGTGGTTAGGGTCGGCACCGGCAAATACATCGGGTACAAGCGTTCCGTCAGTAATATTACGTTCTACGGTGATGTCAGTAGTGACATGGCGTACACCGGCGTTACCTGTCAGGGTAATTAAATCGGTGAGACTGCTTTCGAAGTTGGCACTGATATAAAACGACTCGCGTGTTTCTGCAACAGTGTAGGAGGCGTCGGGGCGTTGTTTGCGGACATGATCAGTTTCATAGAGGTTATCCATAAAACTCTTGTGGTCACCGATGCGAGAGACATCAACCATGGGTATGCTCAGATTATAGTTGTCGACAACAGCACCCATGTCATCAACCATGTGGAGGTATTCGCCCACGTAAGCTTCATCGAAATTAATCCCGCGCACCGGTTCGATGTTCAGGTTGTCTACAGTGTCGTAAACGCCATCGGACACTTCAATCAGGTAATTGGCAAATTGACCACCGCTGGTGACATTAGGTACATAGCCGGCTTCGTGATACTTAACCAACATGTTGTAGGGCGTCATGGTGTCGGGTTCGTAAGCTACTAACCCGGTATCCATGAAGTAGTGGTAAGTATTACGTGACATATCGCGGTCAGCGCGGCGTACACCGAAATCAATCGAGGTAATACCTTCATCCGCTAATTTGAAATTGCCATCAAAACGCAGCACATCCAGGTTCGATTCGTGCGTTTCGCCTTCGAGCCAGGCTGAGTGGAAATACCAGGACTCTGTTTGCGCGAGACGATTGGCAAATGTCTCATCAAATATAACGTTTACGTTGTCTTTATTGGTGGTGAATGTGACGGGATAATAATCTTCAATCCAGCCCGGGTTTACTACGCGGGTGTCACCATCAACGTTGTAAACCAGCCCGTCATTACCGCCAGGAGATTGAGCGCTTTGTGCGAGATCCAGATTGCTTTGCTCACGATCAGCACGCGAGGAAACCAGGCGCACACTACCGGTAAACGCACCACCGTTGTCGTATTTCAGTTCAATACTGTTGTTGAACGCCGAGGTATCTACGTAATCGGAATCCACACCGGCGCGAACGCCGCCATACATATTAGCGGTGAAGCCTGTTGCGTAAGTGTTGGTATAAAGGCCGGTATCGCCAGTAGAATTCACGCCGTGTAGCTGTGTGATGTTAGCGCGATTGTAATTAATTCCTTCGGAGCCCACATTGAGGAAATTGCCCGACGCTCTTTCATCCATGGTGTTGTAAAACATGTCGATGTTTAATTCCAACGAGTCGCTCAATTGAGAATTAAAGTTGTACGTCAAGCCGAGGCGTTCACGCTCTGCGATACGGTTGTATAGTTGGGGGCCATTCCACGCCATCATCATCAGTGAATCGGTATTTTTTGCGCCGTCACCATCCAGGTCGCAATCGCAACCCCAGCTTTCCGCAGTGCGTTCTTCGCCCGCACGCGAGTAAACGATGTTATCTGAAAGCGTTTGATCCGCGTAGGAAAAACCGACCGACATGGCCGTTTGGTCATTCCAGTTCATGCCCAGTAACCCGCTGATTTCCGGATCGGTTTCTTCCGTGATGCTGCCATGGCTGCCCTGGACGCGGACCGATGTACTAAAGCCTTCGTCCAACGTTAGCGAGCGGCGCGTCAACAAATCAATGCTGCCCCCGATCCCGCCTTCCAATTGTTTCGCACTGGAGGATTTTGACACGTTCGCACCGCTGATCAACGCAGCGGGTACGTCGGTGTAATTCGCCTGGCTATTGAGAATATTTTCGGCCGTGAGAAAGAGTTCCCCGTTTAAGGTTGAGAGCACTTCGCGGGAGCCGCGAATGCTGACCAGTCCGCCTTGTCCGGCGCTGCGGGCAATCTGCACACCGGTAATGCGTTGCAGTGAATCGGAGATGGTGGAGTCGGGCAACTTGCCTATGTCTTCAGACGAGATGGAGTCGACAACCTCCGCTGAATTGCGCTTTATATCAATGGCTTTTTCCTGCGCACTGCGCACGCCACTGACAAAAACTTCTTCGATAACGTCACTTTGTGCGTGAGCACCGGCAGCGACAACCGTAGCGATCAGGCTGGGTAATAGCTTGAGTGAAAAAGAGTTAATACGTTTCATGAGCTTAAGTTCCTTTGTGATTTTTATGGAGTTCCGGCGTCGCTTTGGGTGGGGTGACCAGCGACGCCTAAGCAAGACCATGCTATTTGTAACGGATTACATTTTCAATGTTATTTTATCTATGTTAGACGTATGTTTTCGTTAGTTAAAACAGTGGCAAACATGTAGTTATTTAATTTTTTACTTTTAAAACAATAGATTATCTTCTATTTTTGATTGCCTTAGCTACCTTCTTTAGCATACTTGATATGTTAATTAGAGAGGTGTCCAGCTGTAACCGTATACATATTTTGTTACCAAGAGTGACAAGAGATGAACAAATAGAAACAGAAAAAGACGTCGACTGGCGTTAGCCACTGGAGTCCGGCGGCAGAAAAGGCGAGGAAGACGTGTGAAATGTTTAATTATTGGTCAGGGTGGCGGATTTTTTAACAAAGCTACCGACGGTGTTTGTGTAACCGTTTTCATTTTGTCTTAGTGACTACATTTCATAACCGGTTTACTTCATCCGCTGGGATGACATACCAAAAAAGCCGCCTCCGTTATACAGAGAGCGGCTTTTTATTACTGTTTAAAGCCTTTATTGCTCGTTGTTTAAGCTATGAATGAGATCCGAATAACCTCGCACCACATCACAGGTTGGCTTGTGCCACTCCAGATTGATCACGCTGCCTTCCACGTTAGTTCCGGTAGCGCCGAGGCCGGTGATACTGTACTCGGAATCATTCAGCGTACAGTAAAACTGGTAGCCGTCATGGTTACCGTACCAACCGCCTGAATACTCGCCATATGGCCCAGAGCACCACTGGCATGAACCGGTGTTGCCGTTGCCCCACTCGAGGCCAGATAGCTGCCAGCTCATCATGCCACCCAATACATCCCGGTTTGCGTAAGCAATTTGATACCAGGCCTCGAACAGATCTGCCCGATGTTGGGCGTCTGCCTGACCCGTGCTTTGTTCCATGCGATAACTAAATTCACCGTAGTACAGTGGCTTGCCGATCTGCCGCGCCAGCTCAATGCGGCTATTAAATAAATCAAAGGTTGCTTGATCCGTCGTGAGATTCCATGGCTTCGGATAAATATGTGCGCTCACGACATCTACGGTGGCATGCTCGTGGATGCCTCTCACAAATGCGTCGGTATCATTGTTATCAAGCTCTGCGCCGATGGACACCAATTGGTTGGGTGCTTCTTGTTTAATATGCGCAGAAATATCGGCTATCCATGCGTTGAAATTTTCATAATCAGTTGAACCGACAGCACACCCTGAACCTCCGGTACAACGTGGTTCATTCGCCAGTTCCCAGATCATGATTGTGGGATCATCTTTGTAACGCACGCCTGTGTAGGAGTTCATCCTGTTCAACACAACATCGACCCACATCTTGTACAGCTTGCGCGCTTCGACGTTGCTGTAGGCTCCCGGTATACCATTTCCTCCCACAGCCCGAGCGAATACATCGATGCCACCCATACTGTTGCCGGGCCAATTGTCACCCAGTGCAAGCACCAGTTTTATTCCTTTTTCCTCGGCCTTCGCCACGTAGTAATCGAGAAGATCCCAACTACGGTCTAAAATTGCTTGCTCTTCAGCGGTGGGATTACTTTTCAGTGCAAGGAAATGTTCACGTGCCTGTTCTGCTGTGGCGGAAGAGCTTCCGTCGTAACGGTTAATACATACGCCGTCATGAGTACCCGAGTGATGACAGAACATCCAGGTGCGTACTGCATTCATGCCAAGGTGTGCTGCACGCTCGAAAAAATCATCGGTCATCGGCTTTGGTTTGAACATCAAGTAATACTGGTTGGTACCATTGAAATACCACGGACGACCGTTCAAAACAAACTGTGTCCCCTGCGTTTCAACGAATTCGGACGCCGGTGGATTGCCCACAGTTACGCGTAGTGATTTGCTGATTCCGGTTCCGTCCACAGACAGGGAAATCCGGTAGACATCATCACCATGGGTGGGGATAACGAGCGGACTTGAACCGGTGTGCCGCAGAGTTTCGCCACCATTGATTGAATACAGCAGATCGCCCGATCCAAATTTTTCGAACGCAATTTCGATGTCGGCACCGGAAGGAAGTTGAGCGAAATTAGCCGGGCTGGTTATTGTAAGGCCGCCCAATAGCTCTACGGTTAATCCGTGTGCAGCCATGTAACCCCAATCGCTGCTCTCGGCTGATAAGGTAACCGTATGTTGACCTGCGGAGAGATTCATTGTCTGTTCGTACGCTGCAATATTTACAGAATCAAAGTTCAACGCTGAAGATATGCCCGCAATGGAGAGGTGATTCGTTTTAGGTCCGTATGGAGTGCTATAGCTGAATACGATCCGGTATTCACCATCAACAGGAGCAGTAAAATTCCAGCTGATAGCGGAAGGGCTTCCCCCTAGCTCACCATAAGTGCCGCTGTTAACCGCACCGCCGGTATAGGTTGCGTCTGCCGGGCCGAACTCAAGAATCTCACCTGAGCTGGGAGTAGAACTGCTAGCGACACTGCTAACAGATGAAGCCACAACACTACTGCTTAAAGATGAATTACTGGAACTGGGTGTACTGCTGGACGATATAGTGCTGGAAGATGTGCTCGACGCTGAGCTACCCGCTGGAACGCCATACACTTCAAACTCCCACAACGAATAACCCCATGCTGTCGCGCGGGATACACCGAGCATTCTTACATAGCGACCAGTACCGGATACCGTCAGATCGTCGACCCCGCCGTTACCCGCCGTTTCAGAATAAATATCGGTCCAGTTTTGTGCATCATTTGATACTTGAATGCGGTAGGCGCGTCCGTAGGCGGCCTCCCAATTCAGTACCACACGGCTCAATGAATGGATCGATTGTAAATCTACAGAGAGCGATTCTGCATCATTCCATGCGCTTGCCCAACGTGTGCTGGTATTGCCATCGACAGCAGCCGATCCGTCACCTGCATATCCATCAACAGAGGACCATGTCGCGGGTTTTGCCAGGGCAATATTGGTTACTCCAACGCTGATGCTGGAGTTGGAGGCACTCGAAGCAGTAATTGGTTGCACCACACAACTCTGATTATTTTCCCAACCCCAACCGTCTCCATCCGGGTCCGATGCGCTGCCACCACAACACACTGGATAGCCATTGGCTGCCGTACCACAACTGTTGCCGTTGGAGACGGAGCTTGATGAAGCTTCTATTAGGCCGTAGGGGGCCGGCTGTTCACTACACGTGGCACGCGCAATACAGCTCTGGTTATTCTCCCAACCCCAACCCGTAGCTTGGTTGGCACACACGGGGAAAGTACTCCCATACCAATTACAGGATGCTGCTGTAGACCCGCCTCCGGCACTGGAGGAAATGGAGCTGACCGCGCTGGAAGCCACGCTTGAAGACGTTGAACTGCTGCTGGTGACAACGCCGCTGTAAATTGTTGCAAGCTCGGACGTTTGTCTTATTCCATTGGTGCCGTTAATCAAACGGTCGCCCCAGGTTGAAAGGCTTGATGCATCGAAATTATTAACGATATCCAGCGAATAACAGCAGCTGCCGTTACCCGACCATGACCATCCGATATAGCCGATATCGTACTGTTCGGAGACGGCGAGAATTGAATCAGCATCGACAAAATTTCCGCCGTGGTCTGCACCGAATTCACCGACCACCAAGGGTAGATTGTGTGAGTTCAGGAATGTAGTCACATAGTTTTCAATCGTGCTGCGGTTTTGATACACCTCATACATGTGCACGCTAAACATGGTGTTACCCAGGCTGTCCGCGGACGCCACACTGGAAGCATTCTGCAGCATGGTATTCGACCAGTCTTGCCCCCAGTTTGCCGCGTCCACCATCAAGGTGTGAGTGAGGCCCGCTCCGCGCAATGTCCGGATGGCGGCTTGATGACCGGTAGCCCATGCATCTGCCGCAACATTATTGCCATAGGGTTCATTCGCAATGTTGATGATGACGTAGTCTTCCTGTCCACGCAGAACATCAGCAATGTCCACCCAATATTGCGCTACATTAGTCAGAGTGCCTGCCGCACTGGCCTCACCGTAACCCGTCGCATCATGGACTTCCAACACGCATACCAGCTCGTTTTGCTTACAAAGTGAGATGACATTGGCCACATCAGCAGCGCTATTGCGCGTCCATTGTTGTCCGTCGCTCAGCACCACCCGGATGGTATTAGCCCCGGTATTTGCGATGTCTGAAAAAGCACCGGTCTGATCGGGATACCATGTGTGGGCATGATTCACGCCCCGCATAATAAATGGTTCTCCATTGCCATCCAGCAACTGCGTTCCCGATACCGAAAAGCCTGCAAAAGCGCTCGTAGAAGCAAGAGAAGCGGTCAGAATCATCCCTGATATGCCATAGAAGCGTCGGCTTGCTTTTAAAAATCTATTAAAAAAGGTGCACGTGCCTTCTGGGGAAGGACGCAGATTTTTTATCGTCATGATTTTTGCCTTTATAGTGAGTTTTTAATAAGCGATCCGCAGCATTGTTTCCGCCACTCATATCGCCGTTTCGGCGGCTACGACAAGCTCTTGCAACAAAGCCAGGGCAGAACAAAGATCAGAGAGCAGTTAATCGGAAGAAATCGAATAACGGTGCGGATGCAGTCTTTCTCTGCACCTGGCATTTATTAAATCTTATTGACCATTAGCAGAGGGGATAGTGTAATCGGTTACAGGCTGTGTGTAACCGATTACAGTTCACATTATTAACATATTTTTTCATTAGTAAATAATGGCTTAAAAGCTGGGGGAATAGTAACCGTTATTTTTGGCCTCAAGCGCTCTGCCGAGCGCGACATACGAGCCAGGAAAGTTGTTCAGTAGACGTGATTTATATGTGGTTTTTACACTAATAGGTTTCTTAGCGCCTTTTCATAAATACCCGTCAGAGTATCCAGGTCCGCTGCGCTGATACACTCATCCACTTTGTGAATCGTGGCGTTGATGGGGCCGAGTTCAACAACCTGCGCGCCGGTAGGGGCGATAAAGCGACCGTCTGACGTGCCACCGGAAGTAGAAAGTTCAGCCTCGCGACCAGTTTCGCTTTTAATGGCGGCTACGACCGCATTCACCAAATCACCGCGTGGTGTAAGAAACGGCTGGCCACTGAGTGTCCAGGTCAGATCGTAATTCAAGCCGTGTTTTTTCAGAATGGCTTCGGTGCGCTCACGCAGGATGGCATCGGTAAGTTCGGTGGAGAAGCGGAAATTAAATACCACCTCAACCGTACCGGGGATCACATTGGTGGCACCGGTGCCGCCGTTGATGTTGGAAACCTGAAAACTGGTGGCCGGGAAAAATTCATTGCCGTCGTCCCAATGTTCAGCGGCTAGTTCAGCGAGCGCCGGGGCCAGCTTGTGAATAGGGTTATCTGCCAGGTGCGGATAGGCAACGTGACCCTGGATGCCTTTCACCGTTAATAACCCGCCCAGTGAACCGCGCCGACCGTTTTTAATCACATCGCCCACCACCTGGGTGGATGAGGGTTCACCCACGATACACCAGGTAATCTTGGTGTGATTCGCTTCGAGCCACTCCACCACTTTCACTGTGCCGTTAATGGAGGGGCCTTCTTCGTCGCTGGTGATCAGAAAGGCGATGCGCCCGCGATGGTCCGGGTGTTGCGCCACAAAATTTTCACAGGCAACCACCATAGCGGCGAGTGAGCCTTTCATGTCTGCGGCGCCGCGTCCGTGCAACATGCCGTCGATAATCCGGGGTTCGAAGGGTGGATTATTCCAGTTGGCTTCCGGGCCGGTGGGCACTACGTCGGTGTGGCCGGCAAACGCCAGTAGCGGGCCGCTGTCTCCGCGCACGGCCCAGAAATTATCCACATCGCCAAAACGCAGCCGCTCGGTGCGAAAGCCAATAGCTTCCAGGCGTTGGATCATCATCTCCTGGCAGCCAGCGTCGTCGGGTGTTACCGAAGGGCAACGGATAAGGTCAAGAGCGAGTTGCAGGGTGGAGGACAAAGACATAACGCGGCTTCCTGGGAATCGGCAGGTGATGTGGCAAAGGCCGCGATTCTATCATTATGTGCTGAAGGCTCCCAGTTTCGCTGAGTGCTCTCGGATTCGCTGCGGGCCCTCAGTTTCGCTGAAGGCTCTCAGTTGCGCTAAAGCCGGAAAGACCCGGAAAGAAAAAGGGCGGCGGCCTTAGCCGTCGCCCTGATTGCACTAGGCAGCTTTGTCTTTCCCGGCCTGGTGTTCAAGCACATTGCCGGATTGATTGATGGCGATGGTTCTGGGTTTCATCGCCTCCGGAATTTCTTTTACCAGGCTGATGGTCAACAAGCCGTTAGTCAACTCGGCACCGGTGACTTCCACGTGATCGGCCAAATTAAATTTGCGCTCAAACGCGCGGGTGGCGATGCCTTGGTACAGATACTTGCGTTCTTCCTTTCCGTCCTCGGATTTTTTACCGCGAACGGTCAGTACGCCTTTTTCTACCTGGATATCCAGCTCGTCCCGATCAAAGCCGGCAACGGCCAGGGTGATCCCGTAGCGGTTGTCGCCAACCACTTCGATGTTGTACGGGGGATAACCGGCAGAAGCCTGTTCAGCACGTAGCGCGGTATCCAGCAGTGCACCCAGTCGATCAAAACCGATGCTGCTGCGATAGAGGGGGGTGAGATCAATTGTATTCATAACGATATCCTCCATTAAGAAGCGATAAACAATACAGTTAATATCAATGCCTCGTTCTCAAGAGACCCGAGGCAATTATTTATCTAGGGCAGGCAATATTTTTTTCAATACCCGCAACAAAAAATTTTTGCAAACGAGTAGGTCGGATTAGGCGCACAGCGCCGTAATCCGACATGAACGATGCCCAAAATCAACCCAACCCACAACCCTTGAAACTTTTATCAACCGCCCCTATCTAAGCGGCGCTGTAATCATTTCATACCATTGTTGATGGGAATGTCCCCGGTTAACCAGGAATAATAACAATGTATAACTTGACTATATGCCGTCTCAAGACCGCACGTTATCCCCCTCTGTTTTGCGTAAAAATTAATTAAATTTATTTTTATTTTTTTCTCTATTAGCTACGTCTATTAATGGAGGGCATTATGCTTGATGTCAATTCTCTCAAGCGCACCTATGGCGACGTCGTTGCCGTGGACGGTGTGACTTTCTCTATTGGAAAAGGTGAAATTGTGGGGCTGTTGGGCCACAACGGCGCGGGTAAAACCACCATCATGAAGATGCTCAGTGGTTATCTGGAGCCCAGTGGCGGCCACATCAAAATGAACGGTTTGGATCTCAGTCAGCATCTGAAAACGGTGCAGCAACATATCGGTTATCTGCCGGAAAGCTTGCCGGTTTATCCAGAGATGACTGTCGCCGACTATCTGGATTACGCTGCCTCATTGAAAGGTTTACACGGCGTGCAGAAGCAGGCAGAGGTCAAGCGGGTTTTATCAGCCACGGCTATCGGTGAAAAATTACTGGCCCCGATTGCGACCCTGTCGCGCGGTTTTAAGCAGCGGGTTGGTGTGGCGCAGGCGCTTCTGGGTAAACCCAGCCTGTTAATTCTTGATGAACCTACCAACGGCCTGGACCCCACCCAGACATTACAAATGCGTGAACTGATTCGCGATATTGCCCAGGAAGCTACCGTCATTTTGTCCACTCATATCATGCAGGAAGTTGATGCCCTGTGTGACCGTGTGCTGATGGTGCGCGGCGGTCGCCTGGTGATAGATGCGCGGTTGGATAGCCTGCGCCAAAGCCGCTCCCTGCAACTCATTACCAGCCCGATGAGTGACGATAGCCTTCGCACACTCGCACATATTCCCGGTGTTCATTTATGTGAACTTCAATCCGGTGATGGCGCGCGCGCCGTTCATCGCGTGACCCTGAATGACGATGCTGAACTGGATGTTGTCGGGGCTGCACTGGCAAAGGCAGTGATTGCAGCGGGTGCCGACCTGTATCAGTTATATGCCGAAGTGCGCGATCTTGAATCCCTGTTCCGCGAAGTTAATCAACAAACCGGAACCGACAAGGAGGGTATGCGCCATGCAGCCTAAACACACCATTCGCCGTATTGCGGCCAAGGAAATTACCTTATTTTTTGCGTCGCCCGTGGCCTATTTATTTCTGGCTGTGTTTGCGGCAGTCAGTTTGTTTATTTTCTTTTGGGGCGAAGCATTTTTCTCGCGCAACATCGCTGATGTGCGCCCCTTGTTTGAGTGGATGCCGCTGCTGTTAATTTTCCTTGCCAGCACTCTCACCATGCGGATGTGGAGCGAAGAGCGGCGTACCGGTACCCTGGAGCATGTACTGACCCAGCCCGTGCCGGTGTGGCATTTTGTACTGGGAAAATTCCTCGGTTGCCTGGCATTGTTGGCGATTGCCTTGCTGATTACTTTGCCCTTACCCATTACCGTGGCCATCATCGGTGAGCTCGATTGGGGGCCAGTCTGGGCGGGTTACCTTGCAACCTTTTTGTTAGGTGCTGCCTATCTCAGCACCGGCCTGTTTGTTTCTTCGCGCAGTGATAACCAGATAGTCAGCCTCATAACGGCGGTTGCGGTGTGCGGTATCTTTTATCTGTTGGGCAGCAAAACCCTGACAGACTTTTTCGGTAACCAGGCCGGGGAGTGGTTGCGCTTGCTCGGTACCGGCTCGCGCTTTGAATCCATTACGCGCGGCGTTGTTGATCTGCGTGATCTGTATTACTACCTGAGTTTGATTGCTGTGTTTCTCACGCTGAATACCTTCTCGCTTGAACGCGAGCGCTGGGCGCTAACCGGTAGCCGCGAGCATCACACGGGTTGGCGGGTAATGACGGCGTTGTTGGTTGCCAATGCGGTCGGTGCAAATTTCTGGCTGGGCCAGGTCAACAGCCTGCGCATTGATGCCACCGCCGGCAACCAGTATTCCATCTCACCGGCAACGGAAGAATACCTGCAACAATTGCAGGAGCCGTTGCTGTTACGCGGTTACTTCAGCAGCAAAACCCACCCGCTGTTATCGCCGTTGGTACCGCAACTGCGCGACCTGATGCAGGAATATGCAGTGGTCAGCGACGGCCGGGTGCGCGTTGAATTTGTCGACCCGGTGACGCAACCGGATCTGGAAGAAGAGGCTAATCAAAAGTACGCCATTCAACCGGTGCCCTTCCAGGTGGCAGATCGCTATCAGGCCGCGGTGGTGAATTCTTATTTCAACGTGCTGGTGCAGTATGGCGATGAATATCAGGTTCTCGGCTTCCGTGAGTTGATTGAGATTAAAACCCGTGGTGAAGGCGACCTGAATGTGCAGTTGCGCAACCCGGAACATGACCTGACCCGGGCCATCAAAAAAGTGCTGCACACTTACCAGGCCGGGGGCAATTTGTTCGATACGGTAAAAGGCGAGCTTACTTTCAATGCGTATATCTCTGCCGATGCGCGTCTGCCGCAGCCTTTGCAAGAATTCCGCAAAGTGGTAGCCGAACACACGCAAACCATGCAGCAGCAATCCAAGGGTCGGTTAACAGTGAATTTCCTGGAACCGGAAGCCAATGGCGGTGCAGTGGGCCAACAGATTTTACAGGACTACGGTTTCCAGCCCATGGCGACCAATCTGTTTAGCAACGACCGCTTTTATTTCTACCTGACGCTCGGCCAGGGTGAACAGGTTGTACAGATTCCACTGGACGATATGAGTGAAGCGAGTTTTGAGCGAAATTTATCGTCGGCCATTAAACGCTTCGCTAGCGGATTTACCAAAACCGTAGCACTGGTTGCTCCCGCACCGGCGACGCCTCATCAATTTGGCGGTATGAATTCGCCGCAGTTTAATCAGCTGGAAAGTTTCCTGGGTGCTGAACTGAATGTGGTAGGGGAGGACTTGAGCGATGGCCGTGTGTCAGGACAAGCCGATATCCTGTTACTCGCTGCGCCCAAAAACCTGGATGAAAAACAACTCTTCGCGGTGGATCAATTCCTCATGCAGGGCGGCACGGTTATCGCGGCAACCTCGCCGTATTCGGCAAGTGTTTCCAATCGCAGCCTGAGTGTGCAACCACAAACCAGCGGTTTGCAGGAATGGCTCACGCATCACGGTTTGCAGATCGAGAACCAGTTGGTCATGGACACACAAAACGTGCCTTTCCCGGTGCCGGTTGCACGGAATGTGGGTGGCTTTACCGTGCAGGAAATCCGCATGCTGGATTATCCCTACTTTGTTGATGTACGCGGTGAAGGATTGAATCAGGACAACCCGATTACGGCCAACCTGCCGCAAGCGACCCTGGCCTGGGCATCGCCGATCATTGTCGATCAGGAAAAACAAAAGTCGCGCACGATAACGGAATTGCTACGTTCATCCGACAACGCCTGGTTATCCACCTCCACGCAGGTCATGCCTCGTGTTGACGGTGGCAGCCTGAGTCGGTTTACGCCGGAGGGCGAACAAAAATCCCGCTTGCTCGGTGTTATATCGGCAGGCCGGTTTGATTCCTATTTCGCCGGAAAAGCGTCGCCGCTATTGGCACAGGCTGATGAAGAAAACACGCAAGACGGCGCAGGTGATACCACGACGGTATCCGGTGTGATCGAGCGCTCGCCAGAGTCTGCGCGGATTATTCTGTTCAGCTCCAACGATTTTCTCACCGATCAATTATTGCAGATGGCCGGTGCAGCGGGCGGTGGCGAATACCTTAACAGCTTGCAATTGCTGGCTAACACCGTCGACTGGTCACTGGAAGATGCCGGCTTGCTGAGCATTCGTTCGCGCGGCAATTTCAATCGCACCTTGCCGACCCTGGAGCACAGCACGCAATTGTTCTGGGAATACCTGAACTATGGCCTGGCGTTACTGGCGCTATTGATTGTGGCGGGCGTGCGTTACCAGATAAACCGCTCACGTCAAAAAGCTTATCAACAATTACTCGCACACTAGGGAGCACACCATGAAAAAATACCATAGTTGGCTGGCGGGGATCCTGGCAGCACAGGTGGTTCTGGCGGGTGGGCTGTTCTTTTATAAAGCGCAGTCAACGCCCCAGGCGACCAGCGAGCCTTTGCTCAGTTTTGAAACGGCAGCAATAGATAAACTGGTTATTGCGGATACGGAAAGCCATGTGACGCTGCAAAAATCCGGCGATCAATGGCAATTGCCGGAGCTGCACGCATTGCCGGTAGTGGATAAAAAAGTGCCGGCGTTGCTCGATAAACTTCAGGCGACCAAGGTGAGTTGGCCAGTGACCACAACCACATCAAGTCACGAACGTTTTGAGCTCACCGATGATAATTTCCAGCGCCGTGTAGAGCTGTTTGCAGGCGATAAAAAACTGGGTGAGGTGTTGCTGGGCACCTCACCCGGCTTCCGCAAGGTACATGTGCGTCGACCGGGTGAGGATGAGGTTTATTCGGTGAGCCTGAACAGTTTTGACATGCCGGTCGCCGACACGGAATGGCTGGATAAAACCTTGCTCAGCGCCAAGGATTTAAAGCAGATTAAAGGGCCGGATTACACGCTGCAAAAAACGGATGACCAATGGTCATTTGCCGGAGAACCAAACGACGCTACGGATGCAGAAAGCCTCAAAGTTGATACCCAAAAAGCACAGGAACTGGCGAACGCCTTCAGCAACCTGCGCATTATTGATGTAGCTGAGCAACAACCGGAAGGAGAGCCGGTTGTTATTAGGGTAAACACGGGTGCCGGCGAGCGGCAATATGAATTCCTGAAGTCAGACGATAAGTATTTCGTTAAGCGCGATGATCAGGAGCAAGCTTTCACGGTCAGCCAATTTGACTATGATCGCATTACCCAGATACGCCAGCCGCAATTGGCCTTGAAAGCGGAAGAGCAAAAAACCGAGGGGGAAAAGGACAAAACCAACGGTTAACCCGTAGGTCGGATTAGGCGCCCAGCGCCGTAATCCGACAAGGTTTTAACATCACATCTTTTTGTTTTATGTCGGATTACGGCGCTGGGCGCCTAATCCGACCTTGCATTTAATCGCGGTTGCGCTCATCGATCTGGCCATTCAAGGTCCACAAGTCGTACAACCAGCCAAGGCCAAACAGGCCCAGGGTAAACAGGTAAATCAAACCGGTAATCCACTTGCCCAAATACATGCGGTGAACGCCAAAGAGCCCGAGAAACGCCAGTAAAATCCACGCCACGGAATAATCAATCGGACCGGGGCGAAAGCGTGTATCCGCTTCGCGGGCCATGGAGGGAATGAAGAAAATATCAATCAACCAACCGATGCCCAACAAACCAAAGGTAAAAAACCACAGCGTCCCGGTGAGCGGTTTTCCGAAATAAAATCGATGCGCCCCCATAAAACCCATGATCCAGGTAATGTAACCAATTAACACCGAATGCGTTGATACCTTCACTGTTTAACCGCCTCAAATAATCGATACCCGTAGGTCGCGTTAGCGGCAACGCCGCGTAACCCGACAACCCGTTTAATCCGTCAAACCCACATAAACTTCCTGCACGTCGTCATCGTCATCGATAGCCGCCAGAAAATGTTCCACTTCTTCCAGCGCTTCACCGGTTAAGCTCACCGGATTTTTCGGGCGATACCCTAACTTGGCCGATTCCACGGTAAAACCCTGTGCAGGCAAAGCGCGGCACACCAAATCCAGATCCGTGGTATCAGTAATAAATAATGTTACGCCGTCGTCATTCGTTTCAAAATCCTGCGCACCGGCTTCAATAGCGGCCAATTCCGGATCAGCATCCGCATTGGCCGGCGAGGCTTCAATCAAACCGACATGATCAAAATCCCAGGACACAGAACCCGACGAGCCTAATTGCCCTTTGCGGAACAGCACGCGCATGCTGGAGATCGTACGGTTCACGTTGTCCGTCAGGCATTCAACAATCACCGGTACCTGATGCGGCGCAAAACCTTCGTAAGTGACTTTTTCGTAATTCACCGCACCGTCCAGTTGGCCTGAACCTTTTTTAATGGCGCGCTCCAGTGTCTCGCGTGTCATGGAAGCTTTTTTGGCTTGCTCTACGGCGAGGCGTAAACGGGGATTCATATCGGGGTCCGCACCATTGCGCGCCGCAATCATGATTTCCTTGGTCAGTTTGGTAAATAGTTTACCCTTGGCATTTGCCGCCGCTTCGCGATGTTTTGCTTTCCACTGGGCACCCATGTTTCTCTCCCGATAGGTTTAAAAGTAGGTCGGATTAGCCGCAACGCGGCGTAATCCGACATAAAGTTACAGCATCACAAGGTTTCACTCATAGCAACAGACAACATTGATGAACAAAACGATGTGGAGAATTTAATTGCTGTGCAACGCCGAATTTAACTGCAATGCACTTTTATTGGTAACCACTTCCACTCGCCCGGTAATGGAGTTGCGACGGAATACCAAATCTGATTCGTTGGCCAATTCACGGGCTTTTACCGTCTTCACTTCAGCGCCGGTGTCATCCAGCACAATCACCTTGGTGCCGGCGGTAATATACAAACCGGATTCCACCTTGCAGCGATCTCCCAAGGGAATACCGATACCGGCGTTAGCGCCGATCAGTGATTCCTTGCCGACAGAAATCACAATGTTGCCGCCGCCGGACAAGGTGCCCATGGTCGAGCTGCCACCGCCCAGGTCAGAACCCGCACCGACAAACACACCGGCGGAGATACGGCCTTCAATCATCGCCGGGCCTTCAGTACCCGCATTAAAGTTCACAAAACCTTCGTGCATGATGGTGGTGCCTTCGCCCAGATACGCGCCCAAACGCACACGCGCGGTGTGTGCAATGCGCACGCCTTTCGGTACGACATAGTTGGTCATCTTGGGAAATTTATCGACGCAGGCCACTTCAAGTAATTCGCCGTTCACGCGCGCTTGCAATTGACGCTCCGGTAATTCTGCCAGATCAACGGCGCCCTGGTTGGTCCAGGCCACGTTAGGCAATACACCAAAGATGCCGTTCAAGTTTGTGCCGTGGGGTTTTACCAGACGATGCGATAACAGATGCAATTTCAAATAGGCTTCCGGCACACTCGCGGGGCCGGTATCACTTTCCAACAGTGTCACAACCAGGGGTCTTTGACTTTTGCTGAGCGTGCGCGCAACAGCGGACTGGCTGTCGTCGCCAGCGCCCGCCAGTGCATCGGCCAATTCGGTGGCTTGTGCAGGGGTGATATTGATCGCGTGGTTGCCACCGGTGTAGTTCACGATTTTAGTAATGGCATCGACGGTATTGGCCGAAGGATTCAGCAGTGGCTGCGCGTAAAAAATTTCAAGCCATTCACCTTTTGCATTGTGGGTGCCGACACCGAGTCCGAGGCTATAAAGAGTTGTCATAGTCTTTCCTATTGCTTGCGAGTAAAAATCTTTTTATGTCGGATTACGCCGCTGTGCGGCTAATCCGACCTACAGGGTGCGAAGGGTAGGTCGAATTAGCCGCGCAGCGGCGTAATCCGACACATTCTCCAATTAACCAAATACGCGCGCATAATCGGCTGCCTTAAAACCCACCTGTTGCTGCTTGCCGGTATCCAGTAACGGCCGCTTGATCAAGGTCGGGTTGTTAACAATCACAGCTACGGCCGTTTGTGCATCAAAAACGGATTTGGTTGCTTCATCCAGTTCTTTCCAGGTGGTGCTGCGTTTGTTTACCAATGTATCCAGACCGAGAGTATTGATCCATTCCTTAACCTGGTTTTCGGTCAGGCCGTCAACGCGAAAGTCGTGAAAGCGATAATCGATTTTCTGTGTAGCTAGCCAATCACGCGCTTTCTTGACGGTGTCGCAATTCTTGATGCCGTAGAGGGTAATTGTCATAACCAATGCTCTTGTTCAAATCAGGCTTTCAGTACAACCTTCGGTTTCTTGCGGTTGGGGTAACAGGTGCGACAAATATCGCAGACGGTGCCATCGCAGGTGCGCGCGCTGCAATGTTCGCGGCCGTAATAAATAATTTGCAGATGCAAGGCATTCCAGGTGTCTTTGGGGAACAACCGTTTTAAGTCTTTTTCGGTTTGCACCACATTTTTACCGTTGGTCAATCCCCAGCGCTGGGCCAAGCGGTGAATATGGGTATCCACCGGAAACGCCGGGTGGCCGAAGGCCTGGCTCATCACCACGCTGGCGGTCTTATGTCCTACGCCGGGCAAACGCTCCAGCGCGTCCCAATCTTCCGGTACTTGCCCGGCATGCTCATTGACCAGTATCTGTGACAACAGCGAAATCGCTTTGGATTTTTGTGGCGACAGGCCACACGGGCGGATGACGGCTTGAATTTTTTCTACCGGTACCTTGGCCATATCAAACGGATTATCGGCGAGTTCCCACAACGCGGGTGTTACCTGGTTAACACGTTCGTCAGTGCACTGCGCCGACAGCAATACAGCAACCAGCAGGGTGTAGGGATCTTTATGTTGCAAAGGAATAGGCGGTGCAGGGTAAAGTGTCTGCAAGCGCTGCAATATAAAATCCACTCGCTCCTGTTTGGTTAGATTTTTTTGGCTGTTCATAAATGGGTAATAAAAGTTTTGATACGTTGCGCTGCTTCGATACATTCCGCCAGCGGCGCCACCAGCGCCATGCGGACATAATCCTCGCCAGGGTTCAGACCTCCGCTGGTGCGGGCGAGGTAACTACCGGGCAACACGGTGATATGTTGTTGCGCAAATAATTGCTGCGCAAAATCTTCGCCGCGCAGTGGTGTTTTGGGCCACAGGTAAAAGCTGGCATCGGGCATGCTGACATCCAGTACACCGTCAAGAATAGCCAACACAGCTTCGAATTTCTGACGATACGCGGCGCGATTAGCGCGCACATGTTCTTCATCTTTCCATGCCGCCACGCTGGCCAATTGTGTGGGCACAGGCATCGCACAACCGTGGTAGGTTCGATACAGCAGGAATTTTTTCAGGATCTCTGCATCGCCACCCACAAAGCCGGAGCGCAGCCCCGGCAGATTGGAACGCTTGGATAAACTGTGGAACACCACGCAGCGTGCGAAATCGTCGCGACCCAATTCTGCACAGGCTTGCAACAAGCCGGCTGGCGGTTGTTGCTCGTCAAAATATAATTCCGAGTAACATTCATCTGATGCGATAACAAAATCATATTGATCGGCTAACGCGATCAGGGATTTTAACTGCGCACTGCTCATTACGGCACCCGTGGGATTGCCCGGTGAACAGATAAATAAAACCTGGCAGCGGCGCCACACAGCGGGATCTACCGCTGCAAAGTCGGGAATAAAATGATTTTCCGGCGTGCAATTTAAAAAGAAGGGTTCGGCCCCGGAAAGAATCGCTGCACCTTCATAAATTTGATAGAAAGGGTTCGGGCTCACGACCAGTGACTCGGGTTGCTGACGGTCCACCAGGGCCTGCGCAAAAGCAAACAAGGCTTCGCGCGTGCCATTGACGGGTAATACATGTCGTTCGGTATCAAAGCTGCCGGGCTTTAATTGAAAGCGCCGCGTCGCCCAGGTCGCGATGGCTTGGCGCAATTCCGGCAATCCTTTGGTGGTCGGGTACTGGGACAAGGCAGCTAGGTTGTCGACCAGTGTTTGCAACACAAATGCCGGTGGTTCTTGTTTCGGTTCGCCAATGGATAACGCGATGTGTGAGAGATGTGCCGGTGGCGTCACCGCCGCTTTCAGCGCAGCCAATTTTTCAAAAGGGTAGGGATGGAGTTGTTGCAAATCCGGATTCATTATCAACACTTCACATGCGTTTATAAATCGTAGGTCGGATTAGCCGCAAGGCGTAATCCGACGGGTTTACTGTTCAATGATAATGTCGGATTACGCCTTGCGGCTAATCCGACCTACGCGCTCCATTCATTATTGACTGGTTACGCGCCGGTCAAGTTGTTGGCATATTTCCCGCTGCAAACGCTCGCACATATCGGGGTCGCTGAGCGGGAAACCCTGGTTATCGCTGATAAAGAAAATATCTTCCACACGCTCGCCAAGCGTAGCGATCTTGGCGTTCTGCAATTGCACGCCGAACTGTAGAAAAATACGGCCGATACAGGCAAGCAAGCCGGGCCGGTCCGGGCTGATTACTTCCAGCATGGTGTAGCCGCTGATCATATCGTTGCTCAGTGACGTACGCGTGGGCATGGAAAAATACTTCAGGCGGCGGGGCGTGCGACGGGTGATAACTTCAGAATAATTGTCCGCCAGACGTAGTTCGTCTTGCAGTGCCTTGTGAATACTTTTCAGCACGGCAGGATTGCTGCCCAAGGGCTCACCATTCTGGTTTAACACAAAAAAGGTATCGATGGTGTAGCCCGACTTGGAGTTGTAAATGCGCGCATCCTGAATGCTGAGGTTTTGTTGGTCGAGCGCGGAGGCCACCGCGACAAACACATTCTTGCGCTCTTTGCTGCGTACAAAAATTTGTGTCGCGCCAGCCAGCTCTTTATTGGTGGTCTTCTTGATCAGGATCAGCGGTGCGTCGTCCTGTTGCTCGGCGACGGCGGCAGTGTGCCAGGCAATATCCTGGAAACTTTCGCGCAGGAAATATTCCTCGCCCATATCGCCCCAGATCTGCCATGCGCGATCCGCACTGATACCTTTACGTTCGAGCTTGCGAATGGCTGCCTGCTGGGTTTCTTCAATCAAATCCTGTTTATCGATATTGTTTTCCAGGCCGCGACGCAACGCGCGGCGCGTATCCAGATACAATTGCCGCAACAAGCTGGCACGCCAGGTGTTCCATAATTCCTTGTTGGTGCTGTTGATGTCGGCCACAGTCAAGCAGTAGAGGTAATCAAGGTGTAGCTGATCGCCGACGCGCAGGGCAAAATTGTGAATAATTTCCGGATCAGAAATATCCTGTTTTTGTGCAACCGCCGACATCAATAAATGCTGTTCCACCAGCCAGCACACCAGGCGGGTTTCGCGCGGTGAAATACCGTGGCGTTGACAGAATTCTTCAGCGTCTACCGCGCCCAGTGTCGAGTGGTCGCCGCCGCGGCCTTTGGCGATATCGTGATACAGGCCGGAGATATACAAGAGCTCCAGCTTGGGTAGGCGCGTGACCACATGAGCGGCCACGGGGAAATCTTCTTTGGCCGATGGCAGCAAAAAGTTGCACATGTTCTGTACCACTTTGAGCGTGTGTGCATCTACCGTGTAGATGTGAAATAAATCGTGTTGCATCTGCCCGGTGACGCGGCCGAACTCCGGCAAATATAAACCGAGGATGCCGTAGCGGGTCATGCGTTTCAGCTGTTCAACCAGTCCGGCAGACTGCTGTAGCAACTTCATAAAAAGCTGGGTGTTTTTAGGATCGCGCCGGTAGTTATCATCAATAAGGTAACGGTTTTCCCGCAACAACCGAATAGTGGATGCATGAACCCCCTCGATTTCTGGGTGTTGCGCCATCAGCACAAAGATTTCCAGTAGCGCTGATGGTCGATCCTCAAAAACGGTGTTATGGACTGCTTCAATGTAATTATCGCGAATTTGAAAACGTTCATTCAGCGGAACGATATGATGTGCGGCATCCTTGTTCAGGATCACTTCCTGCAAATATTGCAGAAGCACATCGTTTAATTCGCGCAACGCCAGTACCGTGCGATAGTACTTGTGCATGAACTGTTCGACCGCGAGGTTTTCGCTGTTGTCGGTGTAACCAAACAATTTGGCCAGTTCGCGCTGGTGATCAAACAGCAATCGCTCCTCCGCCCGCTTGGCCACCATGTGCAGACCGTAGCGCACTCGCCAGAGGAATTCCTCGCCGCTGTACAGCATGGAGAATTCTTCCTCGGTAAAAAAGTTCTTGCCGTGGAGCTGGCGCAGTGTGCGTACCTGATAGTAGCGTTTCGCCACCCAACAAATTACCTGGATATCCCGGATGCCGCCTGGGGCATTCTTGATATTGGGTTCAAGGTTATATTCAGTATCGTTATATTTTTGGTGCCGCTGGATCTGCTCGTCCCATTTCGCGCGAAAGAATTCATCGACAGGCCAGAGTTGGTCAGGTGAGGTAAGTTGTTGTAGTTCCTGACGCAGGCTTCCGTCGCCCACCAGGGTGCGCGATTCCATGATGTTGGTCGCGACGGTGATGTCGCTGCGGGCGATCTCCACACACTGCTTGATTGTGCGGACGCTATGACCAATCTCCAGCCCGATATCCCACAACAAGGTAAGGAAACGTTCAATATTGTCTTTATAGGCGGGTAGAACTTCGGGCGTGTGTAATATCAATAAATCAATGTCAGAAAACGGGTGGAGTTCGCCACGGCCATAACCGCCAACAGCTTCCAGACTGATCCCTTCAGGCCACTCGAATTGATACCAGGCATAATGCAATATGCAATCAATAAACAGCGCGCGTTCGTACACAAGGGTGCGGATATCTTCCCCTTCGCAAAAGCGTGCGTTGAACTGCCCATTCGCTGCTGCCAGCGCATCCTTGAACACCGTGATAATCGGTTGTTCACTCAGGGCGCGACGAAAACGGCTTTGATCAAAAAAGAACAGCGGTCTTTCGAAGTAGGGCACCGAAGGGTTCAGCATGATTTAAAACACTTCTCCTGTACGCGCGGTCAGAACTTCAACCCCGTCTTTGGTAACGACCATGGTGTGCTCCCATTGGGCAGAGAGGCGCCCATCTTTGGTTTCCACGGTCCAGCCATCACCTTTCAGTTTGGTATGGGGTTTGCCGGCGTTAATCATGGGTTCGATGGTAAAGCACATGCCTTCGCGCAGAGCCATGCCAGTGCCGGGGCGGCCGTAATGGAGAATTTGCGGCTCCTCATGAAACACCTTGCCGATACCGTGACCGCAATATTCGCGCACGACAGAATAGTAATTGCCTTCCGCGTGCTGCTGGATCACGTGGCCAATATCACCCAGAGTGCAGCCGGGTTTGACGATCTGTATCGCTTTGTACATACATTCCTGGGTCACCTTAACCAGGCGCTCCGCATGAGATGCCGGGGTGCCCACAAAGTACATGGCACTGGTGTCGCCGTGGTAACCGTCATAAATCACGGTGACATCAATATTGACGATGTCGCCGTTTTTGAGCACTTTTTTATCCGACGGAATGCCGTGGCATACCACCTGGTTCACCGAGGTGCAGATAGATTTGGGAAAACCGCGATAGCCAAGGCAGGCGGGGATGGCTTTCTGCTCATTCACAATGTGATCGTGGCAGATCTTGTCCAGTTCGGCTGTAGTAACGCCGGGCTGCACAAAGGGGCCGATCATCTCCAGCACCTCGGCGGCCATACGGCCCGCAATGCGCATCTTTTCGATTTCTTCAGGGGTTTTGATAGTCACAGACATGAGTGAACACTAACTCTCATTGGCGATTGAAAGGCCCACATTCTAAACGATAAGGGGCTGGTTCTACAGGGATAACTTGGCGCGACCTGGTATTGAGGGGGCTGTGGAGCAAGAGTGGGGGCAGCGCGGCTTCGGAAGGTCCCTGTCTGAAACCGCTGTAGGGGGGCGTTTATGCGTTGGCGCGGTTGCGCATGACTGACACGGCGTGAATAACACCGCGCAGTTCTGCCAGGCCCTTCATCCTGCCGGCAAAGGAGTAGCCTGGGTTAATCCCGGTTTTACCGATCTCATCACCCATCAGGTGGCCGTGGTCCGGGCGCATACTGATCTTCGGCAGCTTTATGCCCTGCTTGTCCCGGCGCGCTTCTTCATCCAGTAAGGCTTCGACCAGTCCCACCATGTCGTTGTCGCCGTCCAGGTGGTCGGACTCATAAAAGGAGCCATCGTCTTCCCTCTTTATATTCCGCAGGTGCACAAAATAGATGCGCTCGCCAAACTCCCGCGCCATGGCGACCAGATCATTGTCGCAGCGGGCGCCATAGGAGCCGGCACACAGGGTAAGGCCGTTGGCCGGGCTGGGCACCGCATTCAGCAAGGCGCGGGCATCATCGGCGGTGGACACGACGCGCGGCAGGCCAAACAGTGAGAAAGGTGGGTCATCGGGGTGAATGCACATCCGCGCGCCCACTTCTTCCGCAACGGGGATGACTTCTTTCAGGAATGCAAACAGGTTGGCGCGCATGCCGGCGTCGCCCATCTGAATGAACTGATCAATAGCGGCGCGAATCCCATCCCGGTCGTAGGAGCCTTCACCACCCGGCAGGCCGGCAATGATGTTTTTCTCCAGGAGGACTTTTTCTTCATCCGTCATCGCATCCAGCCGCGCCTTGGCTTTGCTCAATACATCCGGCTGGTAATCAGCCTCGGCACCGGGGCGTTGAAGGATATAAACGTCGTAGGCCGCAAAGTCGCTCATCTCAAAGCGCAGTGCCTGGCTTTTATTCGGCAGCGTGTAGCTGAGGTTGGTGCGGGTCCAGTCCACCACGGGCATAAAGTTGTAACAGATGTCGTAGACGCCAGCGGCGGCGACATTGCGGATGGACTGCTGGTAGTTGGCGATGTACTCACGGTAATTACCGGTACGGGTCTTGATGTCATTGTGTAACGGAATGCTTTCAATCACGGCCCATTCAAGCCCGTGGGCTTCAATCAGCGCCTTGCGCTCCAGGATATCCTCCATCGGCCAGACCGCGCCGGTGGGAATGTGATGTAAGGAGGTGACTATGCCGGTCGCCCCGGCTTGGGCGATATGTTGCAGGGAGACAGGATCTTTGGGGCCGAACCAGCGCCAGGTTTCTTTCATAACAACACCGAGTCAGAAGGTTGATAAAGGACGTCTCTATTAGACGGTAAGTGAATACTAGTATGCAAGTTGGTTCTGTCAGTTTTGTTGGCCGCGCCAGTTAAGATCTGGGGGCGGCAGCTTAACCACGTCGGCAGAGAGTTGTTTATCTGTAACACAAACTGTGGTATAAAGCGCGCCTCTTTCGGCCCACTACATTGATTCTGAGTGGTTTTGGGTGGTTTCGAAAGTCCCAGCGGCAGCGAAATTTTGCTGCCAGGTGCCCCCGCACCTTACTTAACTTTAACGTCACACATATACCGACACATTGAACCTGGGTGCCCTGACGGGTTGGTTGATGGGGTATATGGAGGCTTAACCCGAAAGGAAAAACTTATGCCTACAGTAAGCATGCGCGATATGCTTTCCGCCGGTGTCCACTTTGGTCACCAAACCCGTTACTGGAACCCGAAGATGGGTCGTTATATCTTCGGTGCGCGTAACAAGATCCATATCATCAATCTGGAGCACACTGTTCCAGCCTTCAACGAAGCGCTGGCGCTGATCCAGCAAATGGCTTCCCAGAAGAAGAAAATCCTGTTTGTCGGCACCAAGCGCGCCGCACAAAAAACTATTAAAGAACAAGCCGAACGCGCTGGCCAACCATTTGTCAGCCATCGTTGGTTGGGTGGCATGCTCACCAACTACAAAACCATCCGTGCCTCTATCCGTCGCCTGCGCGACCTGGAAACGCAAAGCCAGGATGGTACCTTTGCGAAACTGACCAAGAAAGAAGCGCTGATGCGTACCCGCGACATGGAAAAGCTTGAGCGTTCCATTGGCGGTATCAAAGAGATGGGCGGCCTGCCTGACGCGATGTTTGTTATCGATGTTGATCACGAGCGCATTGCGATCCAGGAAGCTAACAAGCTGGGTATTCCTGTTATCGGTATCGTGGATACCAACAGCAACCCGGAAGGTATTGACTACGTTATCCCGGGTAACGACGACGCCATCCGTGCGGTAAAACTGTATGTAACGGCGATTGCCGATGCTTGTCTGGAAGGTGCCAAATCAGCGTCTGCTGTACCTAATAAAGATGAGTATGTCGCTGCTGAAGAAGGCGCTGCCGAATAAGCCTCGGGCGCTGTGCGAGATGCAACGAAAGGGGGCTTTGCCCCCTTTTTTCAAACCAGAATTTGAATACTGACTGAGGACAAAACCATGACAGCTATTTCCGCAACAATGGTAAAAGAACTGCGTGACCGTACCGGTCTGGGCATGATGGAGTGTAAAAAAGCGCTGGGCGAAGCTAACGGTGATATCGAGTTGGCGATTGAAAACCTGCGCAAGGTTTCCGGCCTGAAAGCCGCCAAGAAAGCGGACCGTACCGCTGCTGACGGCGTGGTTGCCGTGAAAGTTGCCGATGACAACAGCTACGGTGTAGCCGTCGAAGTTAACTCCGAGACCGACTTCGTTGCGCGCGATGCCGGCTTCCTGGCTTTTGTTAACAGCGTTGTTGACAAGGCTTTTGCCACCAAGCAAACCGACGTAGCTGCCCTGATGGCGGGCGATCTGGAAAACGCTCGTGAAGCGCTGGTACAAAAGATCGGCGAAAACATCGGTGTGCGCCGCGTGAAGTTGGTTGAAGGCGGTGTGGTTGGCGGTTACGTTCACCTGAACAGCCGTATTGCGGTATTGGTACAACTGGAAGGCGGCACCGAAGAACTGGCCAAAGATATCGCCATGCACGTTGCGGCGGTAAACCCGGCAGTTGTCAGTTCCGAGCAAATGCCGGCTGATCTGGTAGAGAAAGAGAAAGACATCATTCGTGCGCAACCGGACATGGCTGGCAAGCCTGCCGAGATTGTTGAAAAGATGATGGTTGGCCGTATCAACAAGTTCCTCAAAGAAGCCAGTCTGATCGATCAGCCCTTTGTTAAGAACCCTGAAGTCACTGTGGGTAAACTGGCTAAAGATGCTGGCGCTTCTGTGAGCAGCTTTGTGCGTCTGGAAGTGGGCGAAGGTATCGAGAAGGTTGTGGTCGACTTTGCTGCGGAAGTTGCTGCCCAGGTGCAGGCTTCCAAGGGTTAATCTCCGCTGTTGCTAGACCTCCCATTAAAAGAGGCTGGGTGTCCCACTCAGCCTCTTTTTGCTGTTAAACTGCCGTGATTTTTTCGCCTACCCATCTTACGGAGTCCAAGTCTATGCCAAACCCCAGAGAGAAGAAGTACAAGCGGATTTTGCTGAAGCTGAGTGGTGAGGAGTTGATGGGGTCGGAGGGGTTCGGTATTGATCCCAAGGTGCTGGACAAGATGGCCCTGGAAATCGGGCAGTTAGTGGGGATAGGGGTTCAGGTTGGTCTGGTTGTCGGGGGAGGAAACCTGTTTCGTGGTGCTGCCCTGAATGCCGCCGGGCTCGACCGGGTAACCGGTGACCATATGGGTATGTTGGCCACGGTGATGAATGCACTGGCCATGCGCGATGCACTTGAGCGTTCCAATATTTCTTCCCGGGTCATGTCGGCAATTCCCATGAGCGGTATTGTCGAACACTATGATCGCCGCCGTGCGATTCGTTTTCTGAGCTCCGGTGAAGTGGTAATCTTCGCCGCCGGTACCGGTAATCCTTTCTTTACTACTGATTCCGCTGCCTGCCTGCGCGGTATCGAAGTGGAAGCCGATATTGTTCTGAAAGCGACCAAAGTAGATGGTGTATACACGGCAGACCCGATGAAAGACGCCACCGCGACCAAGTATGATCGCCTGACCTATGACGAAGTCCTGGATAAAAAGCTGGGTGTGATGGACCTGACGGCCATCTGCCTGTGTCGTGAACACGACATGCCGGTACGTGTTTTTCGTATGAACAAAAGCGGTGCTTTGCTGAACATTGTAGTTGGCAGTAACGAAGGCACCTTGATTGAAGAGGGACAAAACTGATGATTAATGACATAAAAAAAGATGCTGAAAACCGTATGAAAAAGGCGGTTGATTCACTGATTAGCAACTTCTCCAGAATCCGTACGGGCCGAGCGCATCCAAGCTTGCTCGACGGCATCATGGTGTCTTACTACGGTACTGATACACCGCTCAGCCAGATAGCCAACGTGAACGTCGAAGACGCGCGTACTTTGTCTATCAACCCCTGGGAGCGCAATCTGGTGCCTGATATTGAAAAGGCCATCATGAAATCTGACCTGGGATTAAATCCGTCTACCAATAACGGTCTTATCCGTATTCCCCTGCCGATGCTGACAGAGGAAACGCGCAAGACTTTCATCAAACAGGCGCGCGCAGAGGCGGAGAATGGCCGTGTTGCCGTGCGCAACATACGTCGCGACGTTTTGTCGAATGTGAAGGCGCTGCTTAAAGATAAGGCGATCAGTGAAGATGATGATCGTCGTGCACAAGACGACATCCAAAAAATAACGGATAAATATATTGCCGAAGTTGATAAGGCGCTGGCGGCCAAAGAAACGGATTTGATGGCGATTTAATGCCCCGCTGATGCCGGCCCGGAAATGTATCTCCGGCGTATCCCGATTTCGTTTGTCCTGCCCGAGCGGTTATCCGGTCGGGCAGTGATTCGTTTGATAACCGACCTGCTCGCGGACAAACTATCGGCAAGATTATCAACTGAAAAAAGCTTTCCTCAGGAGTCATGAGTGACCACAAATACCCTGCGCCATGTGGCCATCATTATGGACGGCAATAATCGCTGGGCAAAACAGCGGGGTATGGCCGGTGTCTCCGGCCATAAAGTCGGTGTTGAGCGTATTCGCGATGTCATGAGCGCCTGCCAGGAACTGGGCATCGAGGTACTGACGTTATTTGCCTTCAGCAGCGAGAATTGGAAGCGTCCACCTATTGAGGTGGAAGCTCTAATGTCATTGTTTCTGCTTTATCTCAAGAAAGAAGCCCGCGAACTCCACAAAAAAGGCGTGCGCCTGCGGGTTATCGGTAATCGCAGCCGTTTCAGTCCCGCTATCCAAAAGGCCATCGAAGCAGCCGAGGAAGCAACCCGGGATGGTGAGACTACCCTGGTTATTGCCGCTGACTATGGTGGTCGCTGGGATATTGCCCAGGCGGCCAAACGCGTAGCCGAAGAGGCTGTAGCGGGTCGGCTGGCTACCGATGACATCAACGAGGATCTGCTCCATCGTTATACCTCTATGGCGGATCTGCCTGAGCTGGATTTGTTGATCCGGACTGGCGGTGAAATCCGCATCAGTAATTTCCTGTTATGGCAAGCAGCCTACGCCGAGCTTTACTTCAGTGACAAGTTGTGGCCGGACTTTGACGGGGCCGAATTGCATGCCGCTGCGGCAGCCTTCAAAGAGCGCCAGCGCCGTTTCGGTCTAACCAGCGAACAGGTGACCCAGGTCCGTGCTGTGGGAGGCCAGGATGCTTAAACAGCGGGTGATTACGGCATTGTTTCTGGTAGCTATCTTCCTTGCCGCACTTTTTTACTTTCCGATCCCGCTGTTTTCGGCTTTTGTTGCCATCGTCATGTTGGTTGGCGGCTGGGAATGGGCCAACCTCTCCGGTTTCGTTCGTCCCTGGCAAAGACTTCTTTATGTGCTGCTGCTGGCCGTGGTCACCGCTCTGGCAGGCCATTACCTGGGGGTGCTTGTCTGGTCGGTGGATGTTGTGCTCGATCCGGATAAATTCCGTAACCTTCTGGTCGTCGGGTGCATCTGGTGGGCAGTAGCACTGTTGTTTGTACAGGGTTTCCCCTCCAGTGCCATCCTGTGGCGCCATTCGCTCTTGCGTGGGGTTATGGGGTTGTGCGTATTAGTGCCTGCCTGGGCGGCATTCACCTACGTCCGCGCCCAGGACCATGGTGCCTTGTTGGTTTTGCTCATTGTGGCGGTGGTGGCTTGTGCTGATATCGGAGGCTACTTCACCGGTCGGCGCTGGGGTAAACGCAAGCTTGCACCAGCGGTCAGTCCCGGCAAAACCTGGGAAGGATTCCTGGGCGGTGTGTGTTTTAATTTCCTGCTATCCATCGTGGTTTGGGTATTTGTCGGTGGGAACTACGTGTTGCTGCTGGCCATTATCCTGCCGACAAGTCTGGTGTCTGTCCTGGGTGATCTATTCGAAAGCATGCTGAAACGCCAGCGTGGCATCAAGGACAGCAGCGCTTTATTGCCAGGTCATGGCGGGGTTCTGGATCGGGTAGACAGTTTAACGGCCGCCGCACCGGTCTTTGCGTTGGCTTTGCTCAGTACAGGTTGGCCGGGGTAAGCCATGCAACAGGTCACGGTTCTGGGGGCCACCGGCTCCATAGGTATCAGTACGCTGGATGTGCTATCGCGCCACCCTGAGCGCTACGGTATCTTTGCCTTAACTGCCGATCGCCAATGGCAGTTGCTGGCGAGTCAATGTGTCCAGCATCAACCACGTTATGCCGTACTGCGTGATCCTGTTGCTGCCCTGGAGCTCAAGAACGTCTTGGTCCAGCAGGGATGTGCGACAGAAGTTCTGCAAGGGGCTGAAGCCTTCGCCGAGGTAGCGGCTCACGCCGAGGTCGATACGGTGATGGCCGCTATCGTCGGTGCAGCCGGGTTGTTGCCGACACTTGCGGCGGTCAAGGCTGGTAAAAAAGTCCTCTTGGCTAATAAAGAGGCTCTGGTGATGGCGGGGGGGTTATTTACCCGCGCCGTTGCCGAGCATGGCGCCACACTCCTGCCCATCGACAGTGAACACAATGCGATATTCCAATGCTTGCCGAATCATCGTTCGGACTATCTGCAGCAGGGACTGGCGAGCAGTGGCGTACGCAAAATTTTACTGACGGCGTCGGGCGGTCCCTTTCGTGCGACACCTCTGGAGCAATTGCGGGATGTCACACCGGAACAAGCCTGTGCGCATCCCAATTGGAGTATGGGGCAAAAAATATCTGTCGACTCTGCCACCATGCTGAATAAAGGGCTTGAGTTGATTGAGGCCTGTTGGCTCTTTAATACATCTCCAACGCAGATTGACGTGGTGATCCATCCCCAAAGTGTGATTCATTCGTTGGTCGAGTACATCGACGGCTCGGTGCTGGCTCAGCTGGGCAACCCGGACATGCGTACCCCTATCGCCCATGCTCTGGCATGGCCGGAGCGTATTGAATCCGGCGTGGCCAGTCTTGATTTATTCGCCACAGCGCGGCTGGATTTCTCTGTTCCCGATTACGAACGTTTTCCGTGCTTGCGTCTGGCGCAGGAAGCCGCTACAACTGGCGCCACAGCGCCGGCCGTCCTGAATGCGGCGAATGAGGTGGCGGTGGCGGCCTTTTTGCAGCGACGCCTGCGTTTTGATCAGATTTCCCAAGTAATAGAAAGTGTATTAATGCGTCTTCCAATCACTGAACCAGCGTCATTGGACGTTGTCCAAAACGCCGATTCCGAAGCCAGAGCCATGGCAATGTCGGTTATCGGCTCACTCTAACGAGGTTGTCTGTGGCAGTAGCGCAAATGATTTTATGGTTCCTGGTCGCGATCATCGTGCTGGTTACCGTCCACGAATTTGGTCACTTTTATGTGGCCCGGCGCTGTGGCGTCAAGGTGCTGCGCTTTTCGATTGGCTTCGGCAATGTGCTGTGGCGCTGGCACGATAAACAGGGTACTGAGTACGCCATCTCCGCTGTTCCCCTGGGTGGTTACGTCAAGATGCTGGATGAGCGTGAAGGGGAAGTGCCTCCTGAAGATCTGCATCGCAGTTTTAATCGCAAAAGTGTCTGGCAGCGAATGGCCATTGTGGTTGCCGGGCCGGTGGCCAATTTTATCCTCGCCATTTTATTGTTCTGGGCTCTGGTTATCCCCGGGGTCAGGGATCTTGCGCCGGTCATCGGCTCCGTTGAGCCGGGCTCTCTGGCCGATCACGCCGGCCTGGAGGCGGGGCAGGAGATCCTGTCGATTGATGGTGAACCTACCCCGACCCGCCAGGCTGTCTATCAACAGCTGCTGCGGCGTCTCGGTGAGACCGGGGTGATGTATGTATCGCTGAGCTACCCGGATTCTTCGTTGCGTTATCAGTCCGAAGTGGTTTTGGACGATTGGTTAAAAGGTGTTGAAGAGCCTGATCCATTGCAGGGCTTGGGGTTGAGCTTTTTTACCCCCGGCGTGGACACCCTGGCAGCAGCCATTACCCCAGGCAGCCCAGCCGATCTGGCGGGTATGAAGGTTGGCGATAAGGTGCTCGCAGCAGATGGAGAGGCGATGACGTCGGGTACTGACTGGATTGAATACGTCAAACAGCGACCGGGCCAGCCGATTGAGATGTTGATTGAACGTGACGGCGTAGAGACACGTTTACAGGTGACTCCCGAAGCGATCACCGAGGATGGTACAACCATCGGTCGCGTCGGTGTGGCCTTGCAATTAAAGCCCTGGCCCGATGACATGATCCGCCAAAACCACTATTCCATCGGGGGAGCTTTTGTCGCGGGTGTAGAACGGACCTGGGATACCTCCGGCTTTGTCCTCCTGTCCGTAAAAAAATTACTGCTTGGAGAAATTTCCACGAAAAACTTGAGCGGGCCGGTCAGCATTGCTAAGGTGGCGGGCTCTTCGGCGGAGAGTGGTGTGGAAAGCTTCATCGCCTTCCTGGCGTTACTCAGTATCTTTCTGGGAGTTTTTAATCTCTTGCCCATTCCGGTATTGGATGGTGGGCATCTGCTGTATTACCTGATTGAGGCAATAAAAGGCAGCCCGGTATCAGAAAAAGTACAACTGGCTGGTTATCAGGTGGGCTTATTTCTGGTGATCGGATTGAGTGTACTGGCTCTATATAACGACATTATGCGGCTGTAACCCTGCAGCCCGATTGCCACTTCTTACTGACCAAACTAGAACCGATGATATGAAGCGAGTTTCGATGCGATTTTTCTGTTGCTTGATAGTGTTGATGATGTCATTCGCCGCACAGGCACAAAGTTTTCGGGTGAGTGATATTCGCGTCGAGGGCTTACAACGGGTCTCTGCCGGAACGGTGTTCAGCGCGCTGCCGATTCGCGTTGGTGATGTCGTCACCCAGACGGATATCCAGAACGCCACCCGCGAGCTTTTTAAGGTAGGTTATTTTGCCGATGTTTCCATGGGTCGCGATGGAGACGTGCTGGTTCTGGTTATCAAGGAGCGCCCGGCGATTAATGCGATTGAAATTGAAGGCAACAAGGTCATCAAGACCGAAAGCCTGATGGACAGCTTAAAAGACAATAATTTGTCCGAAGGGCAAATTTTCCAGCGCGCAACTCTTGAAGGCATCAGTCAGGCATTACAGCGTGAATATATTGCGCAAGGTCGCTACGGTGCCAGCGTCGACGTGGAAGTTGAAGATCTGCCGCGCAATCAGGTAAAGGTCAAGATCAATATCACCGAAGGCGCGGTCGCGCGCATCAAGCAAATCAATATTGTCGGCAACGATGCCTTTAGCGATGAAGAGTTGATCGATCTGTTTGAATTAAAATCAAGCGGGCTCTTTTCCTGGATCAGTGGCAACGACAAGTACTCCCGTGAAAAATTGAAGGGTGACCTGGAGCGGGTCGAATCCTATTACCTGGATCGCGGTTATCTGAATTTTAAAATCGATTCAACACAAGTATCCCTGAGTCCTGATAAGTCAAAAATCTTTATCACGGCGAACGTCAGCGAAGGTGATATCTACAAAGTTAATGGCGTTGATCTCGCTGGCGATCCGGCAATTGATGAGACGATTGTGCGCCGCATGATACTTGTTCGCGAAGGCCAAACCTTTTCACAAATCCTGATGACCACCTCGGCAGAATACATCACTCAGCGACTGGGCAATGAAGGTTATACCTTTGCCAAGGTTGAAGGATTGCCAGAGCGTAATGATGAAGATAAAACCGTTAAAGTGACGTTCTTTATCGAGCCGGGTAAGCGCGCTTATGTCAATCGTATTAATTTCCGTGGCAACACCAAGACGATTGATGAAGTCTTGCGCCGTGAAATGCGGCAGATGGAAGGTGGCTCTGCGTCGACGGCACAAATCGAACATTCCAAGGTGCGTCTGGAGCGTCTGGGTTTCTTTAAAGAAGTGAAGGTGGATACGGTCGAAGTGCCTGGCACCTCGGATCAAGTGGATGTGGATTTCACGGTTGAAGAGCAGCCCTCCGGCAGCATGGGTCTACAAGTAGGTTATGCGCAATATTCAGGCCTGTTATTTTCGGCCTCTATCCAGCAAAACAACTGGTTCGGCAGCGGCAAGCAAGTAGGTTTCAGTTTCTCCCATAACCGTTATCAAACGGGTTACAACTTCAGTTACAACGATCCTTATTTCACCGTCGATGGCGTGAGCCGTGGGTTCAGTCTCTACTACCAAAAAACCAAATACGACATCGTCAACGTATCGGGATACAGCACCGATATGTACGGCGGCAAGATGAGTTTTGGTTATCCGATTTCTGATATTGAGCGTATTGGTTTTGATATTGGGTTTCGTGATTTGACGGTAAAACCCAATACGTATGCGCCGCGTGAGATTACTCGGGGCAATATTGTGAATAGGGGTTATATTAGACAGCAAGACTTGGATGTGATTGCGGATATCATTGCGAACGGCGGTGACTACCCATTAGGTACCATTGATATTATGCCCTTGACTTCTGATGTGGTTGCCGAACCGGGTTTTCTTGATGTCTATGGCGATCATTTCCAGGATGTGACGACCAGTTTGTTCTGGGGCAAATCGACACTTAATCGCGGCATTCTGGCCACTCGTGGTGCATCCCAAAGACTCTCGGTTGAGGTTTCCTTACCCGGAGGTGACTTGCAATACTACAAACTGGATTACGATGCGCAGATGTTCAAGCCGCTGACCCGCAATCTTACCTTACGCCTGCATTCACGCTTGGGATATGCAGACAGCTACGGCGACATGGAAGAGTTACCATTCTTCCAGCATTTCTATGCTGGTGGCTTTGGTTCTGTCCGTGGCTTTGAACGCAATACTCTTGGTCCGCGTGGGACACGAGAAGCAGAATATGTTCCTTCCGGCCTTCCTTCTGTGTGGGATGATGTGGACGGTGATGGTGTGATGGATACGGGTGAAACGGTACAAACCTATGTGCTTTGTGAGGACCCTAGTGCATTTAATGCAGCGAACATTAACTGTACGCCTGGTCGCCTTATAACCTCAGTCAGCGATTCCAACAATTTCGGCCGTAACCGTGGTGCCTTCGGTGGTAACGTCCTGATCGAAGGAGGCGCTGAAATCTTGTTCCCCTTGCCCTTTATCAAGGACCAGCGCATGCTGCAATCAACCTTTTTTATCGATGCGGGCAATGTGTTTGATACAAACTGTGGCGTTGGTCAGCGTAACTGTTATGATGTCGACCTTTCCAAGATCAATGCCTCCGCTGGTTTTGGTTTGACATGGATTTCCGGCTTTGGGCCTATGACATTCAGCATTGCAAGGCCACTGAAGGAAAACGAATATGATCGGACTGAATTCTTCCAATTCTCTCTCGGACAAACCTTCTGATAATAGTGTTTTAGTTAATAAACAAGAGGATAAAAATTGTGAGTGTTACCCGGAAACTCTTTGCTGCATTCTTGCTGTCCATCCTGTCCGCAGTTAGCTTTGCACAAGGCAAGGTTGTCATTCTGGACGTTCAGGCAGCTATGTTGGGTACCGAATTGGCTAAACAAAATCTGTCTAAGCTCGATAAAGACCCCGAATACGCCGCAATGAAAGCAAAGCTTGATGGCCTGGTTGCCGATATGAAAAATTTGCAGGCAGCGGCCGAAAAAGACGGCATGACCTGGTCTGCGGAAGAGCAGGCTGAGCACCGCAAGAAAGTGGAATACCTGCGTGCAGATTACGAACTCGCCGGGAAAAAGCTGCAAGCCGAACGGCAAGCCGTTATGCAGCGTGTAATGCAAGACCTGACACCAAAAACCCGTACCGTGCTTGAGCAGTTAATTGCTGCCGATAACATCGGGTTGGTATTGAACAGCCAGGCTGCTATACATGCAGCACCCGCATTTGATATCACGCAAAAACTGACCGATATGTTAAACAAAGCCAAGTAATACATCCTCTGGCTTGGGACAAATCTGGTGAAAAAATCCTATCCACTTGCCGAACTGGCTCAGTACATTGATGCTGAGCTGGTTGGCGATCCCAATCACCATGTCAGTGCGTTCGCCAGCCTGCAATCCGCACAAGCCCACGACATCAGTTTTATCGCCAGTCCTGCATATGCCAGATATCTGGCAACCTCCGATGCAGGTGCGGTGATTCTGAGCCATGAACAGGCAGCATTATTCGCTGGTAACAAATTGGTGGTTGCCAATCCCTACGTGGGTTATGCGCGGCTGACCCGGTTATTTGATCACAGCCGTACTGAAGTTGCCGGCGTTCATCCTTCTGCTGTTATCGGCGAGGGTGTTATGTTGGGAGAAAATGTCAGCATTGCACCCCACGCGGTGGTCGGCAAGGGAGCGAGCCTGGGTGATGGTGTTGTTGTGGGGCCCGGTACAGTGATTGGCGAAGACACGATCATCGGGAACAACACCCGGTTGATGGCCAATGTGACGATCTATCACGGTATTTCCATCGGGAGTGACTGTATTATCCACAGTGGGTCAGTCATCGGTGCTGATGGCTTCGGCTTTGCGCCCAATGGTAAGGAGTGGGTCAAGATCCACCAATTGGGTAGTGTTATCATTGGTAATCGTGTCGAGATAGGCGCTTGTTCAACAGTGGATCGCGGTGCTCTGGGCAATACCGTATTGGACGATGGTGTCATCATTGATAACCTGGTTCATATAGCCCACAACGTCCGGCTGGGTAAAAACTGTGCGATGGCCGCGACCTCTGCTATTGCGGGAAGTACCACGGTAGGTGAAAACTGTACCTTCGCTGGCGGCGTTGGCGTCGTTGGTCATATTGATATAGGCGATAATATTCATTTTACCGGTATGACCATGGTCTCCAGTTCCTTATCTGAGCCTGGCTCCTATTCCTCGGGTACACCAATCTCGACAACGAAAGAGTGGCGCAAGAATGCGGTGCGTTTTCGCCAGTTGGATGCGATAGCGACTCGCCTGAGTCGTCTTGAAAAAGATGTAAAAAAAGATTGATCTGAATAACCGCGAGGCTTTTGTATGATGTGTTGCAGTATGCAACCTGAGTGCAAAAGTCTCTTCATATTTTTTATAAGCTTAAAAGCTGAGTATGCAGGGGTCTTCGACCATGATGGATGTCAATGAAATACGCGAATACTTACCTCATCGTTATCCATTTTTATTGGTCGATAGAGTCGTGGAGTTGGTGGAAGGCGAATCAATTATTGCCTACAAAAACATCACAGTGAATGAAGAAGTCTTCAATGGCCATTTCCCTCAGGCACCGATTTTTCCCGGTGTTTTGATCATTGAAGCCATGGCTCAGGCGTCCGGTATCCTGGGGTTCAAAAGTGCTAAAAAGAAACCGCAAGACGGCTCGATTTATCTGTTTGCGGGTGTTGATGATGTGCGTTTCAAACGTCAGGTAATCCCCGGCGACCGTTTACAGCTGGAGTCGCGTGTCGTCTCGGAAAAACGTGGTATCTGGAAATTCGAATGCCGTGCAACGGTAGACGGTGCCCTGGCAGCGTCAGCAACAATTTTGTGTGCTGATCGTAAAATCTAATCGTGCAGGCATAGGCATGGGTTGTTGATTCACTGCACTGATCTTTTGTGTGTCTCTGTTTGCTGCTGATATTTTATCGCGAGTGATACAGGTGGATCGGCAACACCTCAGTCAACCAGAATGGTGAGAATAATTCCTTGATTGATTCACGAGCTATCATCCATCCCTCTGCCAAACTGGCCTCTGATGTTGAGGTTGGTCCCTGGTCTATTATTGGTCCCGACGTGGAAATTGGTGCGGGTACGGTTATCGCTTCCCATGTGATTGTCAAAGGACCCACGGTTATTGGTAAAAATAATCGGATCTATCAATTTTCATCGGTGGGAGAAGATACTCCCGACCTGAAATACAAAGGTGAGCCGACTCGCCTGGTGATCGGGGACAACAATATCATTCGCGAAGGCGTCACCATTCATCGCGGCACTATTCAGGACCGTCACGAAACCACTATCGGCAATCACAATTTATTGATGGCCTACGTACATATCGGCCACGATAGCGTGATCGGTAACCATTGTATTCTGGTAAATAACACAGCCCTGGCCGGGCATGTGCATATTGATGATTGGGCCATCCTCAGTGGCTTTACACTGGTGCATCAGTTTTGCAAGATCGGCGCGCACAGTTTTAGCGGCATGGGCACGGCAATCGGTAAAGATGTGCCTGCCTACGTTATGGTTAACGGGAGTCCGGCGGAAGCAAAAAGTGTAAATGCCGAAGGTTTGCGTCGCCGGGGGTTTACCTCTGAAGACATTACCAACATCACCAAGGCTTACAAATTGATTTATCGGCGCGGCTTGACACTCGATGAAGCCATTGCAGAACTGGAACAGATGGCCAAAACCAGTAACGCCCTGAATATTCTCATCGACTCATTGAAGTCATCGTCTCGCGGCATTGTGCGATAGGGGGCGGGATGTCGGGTCGTCTGCGTATCGGCATCGTGGTGGGAGAAGCATCGGGAGATATTCTCGGCGCCGGACTGATGACCGCGTTGCGCAAACATTTTCCCCAAGCGGAATTTTCCGGTATCGGTGGTCCACGCATGCTGGCACTGGGTTTCCATTCTTTTTTTCCACAAGATCGCCTGGCGGTGATGGGGTTGGTGGAGCCGCTAAAACGTTTGCCGGAATTATTAAAAATTCGCTCTTTTTTACGCGCTCATTTTATTGCCAATCCTCCCGCTGTCTTCATCGGTATTGATGCGCCGGATTTTAACCTGACACTCGAAGGCGACCTGAAAGAAAAAGGTATTCCCACGGCTCACTATGTCAGTCCATCGGTGTGGGCCTGGCGACAAAAGCGGGTTCATAAGATAGCGCGCTCAGTGGATTTAATGCTGACGCTCCTGCCGTTTGAAGCAGAATTTTATCAGCAACACCAGGTTCCCGTTGCGTTTGTAGGCCACCATTTGGCCGATGAAATTCCATTGGATATCGATCAGCAAGCTGCACGTAACACCTTGCACATTGCGCAGGATGCGAAAGTCGTAGCGCTGTTGCCCGGTAGCCGGAGTAATGAAGTTGAACGACTCGGGCAACTCTTTATGGAAACCGCGGTGCACTGCCTGCGCCGTAACCCCGCGTTGCAATTTATCATTCCTGCTGCCAATGCAGATCGTTATCGACAATTGCATTTGCAGCTCAGCAGCTATGTTGACTATCCCATCCATTTGGTGAACGGTCAGTCGCAAACTGTGATGGCGGCGGCGGACGTCGTGCTGATGGCTTCCGGCACCACAGCCCTTGAAGCTATGTTATTGAAGCGCCCCATGGTAATCGCCTACAAATTATCATGGCTTTCCTGGGCAATTTTGTCGCGTATGGTAAAGACACCTTATGTGGGCTTGCCCAACTTGCTGGCCGGGAAAAAACTGGTTCCGGAATTATTGCAGGATGATGCAACGGCAGAAAACATGAGCGCAGCCGTGATGCATTATTTTGAGCATCCGCAAGAAACCCAGACCCTGCGTGATACCTTTTATGACATGCATCATTCGATAAAGCGCAATGCCAGTGATCGTGCGGCTGACGCTATTGCGCAACTTGTTCGAACCAAGGGCCTTCAGCATGACGCTGCCTGAGCCGTTTATTTCATGTTATCCGGGGCATTTATTTGCCGGCGTTGATGAAGTCGGGCGTGGTCCTTTGGCGTGGGATGTTGTCGCAGCAGCGGTTATTCTCGACCCGGAGCGCCCCATTGATGGTTTGAACGATTCCAAGAAACTGTCTGAAAAACGCCGCGAATATTTATTCGACGAAATTCAAGTACACGCGAAAAGCTGGTGCATTGCGCGGGCGACCGTTGTTGAAATTGATCAGATTAATATTTTACAAGCCAGCTTATTGGCCATGAGGCGTGCGGTTGAAGGGTTGCATATTCAGCCGGAGCATGTCCTGGTGGACGGCAACAAATTACCGAAATGGAAATATGCCGCAGAAGCTGTGGTTAAAGGCGATAGCCGTGTAGCAGCCATCAGCGCGGCCTCCATCCTGGCAAAGGTCGCGCGCGACCGTGAGATGCTGGAGCTGGATAAGCAATATCCCGGCTATGGATTTGCTGATCACAAAGGCTATCCGACCAAAGTGCATATGGACGCTATCGAAAAGCTGGGTATTACACCGATTCATCGCCAGTCTTATGCGCCGGTTAAGGCGCGAATTGAGCAAATAGAATTATTCTGACGTTGCTGATTGGGAATTGGGTGGAAGAGTTTGGGACCGTCAGCGGCAGGACGCCGCTGTCGAGCCCCCAGGGATGGGTTCACGGCGTGTCCCACACTCTTCCACCCAATTCTCTTGCGGTTTCTCAATGAAAGGTCTGGAAAAAATTACAGCCATGGCTACCAACTTTGTCCATCTTCGCCTCCACACCGAATTCTCACTGGTCGACAGCCTGGTGCGAATCAAGCCGTTGGTAAAACGGGTTGCCGAATTGAAGATGCCTGCCTGCGCAGTTACCGATCAAACCAATTTTTACGGCCTCATCAAATTTTACAAAGCGGCACAAGGCGCCGGTATCAAGCCGATAGTCGGCAGTGATTTCCTGATGGCGAGTACCGATGCCGAAGGTAAGCCCACTTTATTAACCTTGTTGGCGGTGGACAACACCGGCTATAAAAATATTATTGAATTGATCTCCCGCGCCTGGCAGCACGGTCAGCAGCAGGGCATTGCCTATGTGCAGCGTGAATGGATCAGTGAGCACAGTGCGGGCGTTATTGCGCTTTCCGGCGGTAAGCTTGGCGACGTAGGCATGTGTTTGTTGGCAGGACGCGCGGCCCAAGCGCACGAATTGTTGCAGGGTTGGATGCGCGATTTCCCCAACCGCTTTTACCTGGAATTGCAGCGTACCGGTCGTGAAAACGATGAAGAATATTTGCATCAGGCGGTTGCGTTGGCGGATGAGATGCAATGTCCCGTCGTGGCTACCAACGATGTGCGTTTTTTAAAACGTGATGAGTTTGAAGTGCATGAAGCGCGTGTGTGTATCAGTGAAGGCCGCACCCTGGATGATCCACGTCGCGAGCGCCGCTATAGCGATCAACAATATTTGCGTTCGCCGGAAGAGATGGCGGAGTTGTTCAGTGATATTCCGGAGGCGATTGCCAATACAGTTGAAATCGCCAAGCGTTGTAATGTTACGATTCAAATGGGCAAATACTTCCTGCCCGAATACCCGATTCCTGAAGGCATGACGGAAGCGGAATTTTTCCGCAAGATTTCCCATGAAGGTCTGGAAGAAAGACTCGAACGTATCCTCGATAAATCCGCGCCGGATTATGCCGAGCGGCGCAAGGTATACGATGACCGTTTGACGTTTGAACTCGACATCATTGTGCAGATGGGATTTCCCGGTTACTTCCTGATCGTAATGGACTTTATCCAGTGGGCCAAAGATCACGATATTCCGGTTGGGCCCGGACGGGGTTCGGGTGCCGGTTCGCTCGTCGCTTACTCTTTAAAAATTACCGACCTCGATCCGCTCGAATACGATTTGCTGTTTGAACGTTTCCTCAATCCCGAGCGGGTTTCCATGCCCGACTTCGACATCGACTTCTGCATGGATAATCGCGATAAAGTGATTTCCTATGTGGCCGACAATTATGGCCGCGATGCTGTCAGCCAGATTATTACCTTCGGCACCATGGCGGCCAAGGCGGTGGTGCGCGATGTGGCGCGTGTGCAGGGTAAGTCTTACGGACTTGCCGACAAATTATCGAAGATGATCCCGCCCACACCGGGTATGACATTGGAAGCGGCGCTGGAGCAGGAATCGATCCTGCGTGAATTCCTGGAGACGGATGGTGATGCCCAGGAAATCTGGGAGATGGCTAAACAGCTGGAAGGACTGACGCGCAACGTCGGTAAACACGCCGGTGGTGTGGTGATTGCGCCCACCAAGCTCACCGATTTTTCGCCGCTGTTTTGCGACGAAACCGGCAGCGGTCTGGTAACCCAATTCGATAAAAACGATGTGGAAGAAGCGGGCCTGGTGAAGTTCGACTTCCTCGGTTTGCGCACGCTGACAATCATCGATTGGGCGCGCCTGATGATCGACAAGCAGCGCGCCAAAAAAGGCGAGCCGCCCCTGGATATCAGCGCCATTCCGCTTGATGATCCCAAAACCTTTTCGCTATTAAAACGCGCAGAAACTACCGCCGTATTCCAGTTGGAATCGCGTGGTATGAAAGACCTGATCAAACGTTTGCAGCCGGATAACATTGAAGACCTGATCGCTCTGGTTGCCTTGTTCCGCCCCGGTCCTTTGGAATCGGGCATGGTGGACGACTTTATCAACCGGAAACACGGCCGCGCCCAGGTTGCCTATCCCGACGCTAAATTTCAGCACGCCAGTTTGAAGCCGGTACTCGAACCCACTTACGGCGTTATTGTTTATCAAGAACAGGTGATGCAGATTGCCCAGGTGCTTGCCGGGTATACGCTCGGTGGTGCAGACATGTTGCGTCGCGCCATGGGTAAGAAAAAACCCGAGGAGATGGCCAAGCAGCGGGAAGTCTTTGAAGACGGCGCCAAGAAACAAGGTGTTGATCCAGACCTGGCGATCAAAATCTTCGACCTGGTAGAAAAGTTTGCGGGCTATGGTTTTAACAAATCGCACTCCGCTGCCTACGCCATCGTGTCGTATCAAACGGCTTGGTTAAAAGCCCATTATCCCGCGCACTTTATGGCGGCGACCATGTCGTCGGACATGGATAAAACCGATAAGGTGGTAACCTTCATCGAAGAATGTCGCCAGATGAAGTTGATGCCTTTGCCGCCGGATGTGAACAGCGGTGAATTCCATTTTACGGTGAATGATGCAGGCAATATTATCTACGGCCTTGGTGCGATCAAAGGCTTGGGCGAAGGCCCGGTAGAAAGCATCATCGCTGCACGCAATGAAGGCGGGCCCTTTAAAAATTTATTTGATTTCTGCGCGCGTATTGATCCACGAAAAGTCAACAAGCGCGCGCTCGAAGCACTGATTCGTTCCGGCGCAGCCGATAAGCTCGGGCCGGGCATTAATATCGATCACGATCGCGCGGTGATGTTTGCGGCAATGAACGAGGCTGTCAAAACCGCTGAACAATCAGCCGCGAACAGCAGCGCCGGCATGATGGATTTATTTGGTGATGTGGTGCCCAGCGCTGGCAGCGATGAAGATGTTTACCGCGATTTTCATCGCGTGCGTAGCTGGACCATGAAAGAGCGTCTGCACGCGGAAAAAGAAACGCTCGGTTTGTATCTTACCGGTCACCCTATCGATGAATACGACAGTGAATTGAATCACCTGGTGTCATCGCGCATCGCGGATTTGAAGCCGGAAAAAAGTAACCAGACTGTTGCGGGTCTGGTTGTGGCGCAACGTGTAATGAAGACCAAGCGTGGCGACACCATGGCCTTTGTAACCCTGGATGATCGAACCGGCCGCATTGAGGTCGCCATCTTTTCAGATACCTATAACCAATCCCGCGACCTGTTGATGAAAGACGGCTTGTTGGTGATCAACGGGCAGGTCAGTTACGACGATTACAGCGGCTTGCTAAAAATGCGTGCTGACACCATCAGCCTGCTGTCAGATGTGCGCCAGGAAAAAGCGCGGGAATTATGCCTGGAGTTGGAGTCAGGCAACTTACCGGCAAACTTCATCAGTGAATTGAGCGGTATCCTTGATCCCTACCGCGAGGGACGTTGCCCCCTGGTGATTGACTACCAGCGTAGCAATGCCCGGGCACAACTGCGCCTGGGGAACGCCTGGCTGGTTCGGCCGGAGGACGATTTATTGCAGCGCCTGCGCGACCAATACGGAACCACGAAAGTGCGGCTGGTTTATTAACCGCTCACCTTGACCGCTAAGCTATTGATTGCTTTTACATTTCATCAGGAAAATATGCCCCGGAGGTCGACTCGCGGGGCACTTTAGCGTATCTTAGGCGACCTTATCGTGCCCGGCGTATCTGGAGACTCATCCGGAGTGGCACCTGAATAAATCACCACGCAACACACACAAACTTTGAGCCAGTTAGTGATATGAATCTGAATTATCTGGATTTTGAACAGCCGATTGCGGTCCTGGAAGGCAAGATCGAAGAGCTGCAATTGGTTGGCAATGCCAACGATCTTAACATCGCGGACGAGATCGCCAAGCTGCGTGAAAAAAGTACCAAACTGACCGAAAGTATTTATTCCAACCTAACTCCCTGGGATATCGTCAAGGTAGCCCGCCATCCCCAACGACCTTATTCATCGGACTACATCAGTCGGGTATTTACCGATTGGGATGAGTTGCACGGCGACCGTCACTTTGGTGACGACAAGGCCATCATCGGCGGCGTGGCGCGTCTGGACGGCAAACCGGTAATGGTGATCGGCGAAGAAAAAGGCCGCACTGTTCACGACAAGGTATACCGCAATTTCGGTATGCCCAAGCCCGAAGGTTATCGCAAAGCCTTGCGCCTGATGGAGATGGCCGAACGTTTCAAATTACCCGTGCTGACGCTGATCGATACCCCCGGTGCCTACCCGGGTATCGACTCGGAAGAGCGCGGTATCTCCGAAGCTATTGCTCAGAACCTTGCCGTGATGTCGCGTCTGCGCACGCCGATTATTTGTACGGTGATTGGTGAAGGCTCATCCGGCGGTGCCTTGGCCATCGGCGTGGGCGATCACCTCAACATGCTGCAATACTCCACGTACTTCGTGATTTCACCAGAAGGCTGCGCCAATATTATCTGGAAGACCGTCGCCAAAGCGCCAGACGCCGCGCAGGCAATGGGTGTTACCTCCAAGGTGTTGGAAGACCTGGGCATTGTGGATGAAACCATTCCCGAGCCGTTAGGTGGTGCTCATCGTAATATCGATGCCATGGCCGTAAAACTGCAAGAGCGTTTGATTGATCAGGTTGATCGCTTGAATAAGGAACACATTGATAATGTGCTGGAACGTCGTTACCAACGGTTGATGAGTTACGGCAATCCATAGCCTTCAATCACTATTAGAGTGGTGCTTCGAATCCGTTTGTCATTAGGCCTTTTGTTTCGAAAACGCATGAATACATCCCTGTAGCTCCTTCAAGTCGTCCCTGACT
>NZ_JBPYCU010000021.1:0-86672 GCF_051846955.1 Cellvibrio sp. ARAG 10.3 | reverse complement strand
AGTCAGGGACGACTTGAAGGAGCTACAGGGATGTATTCATGCGTTTTCGAAACAAAAGGCCTAATGACAAACGGATTTAAGAGGCACCACTTCACTGAACTTATATCCAGCATTATCGCTTATCATCCCGCCGAAATTCCCCTTCCAGTGTGCGACCAATTTTCTCCGGTTCGGTTGGCGGTGGTGTTTCCGCTTCAACGTCGTACACATTCCCCTGATAACGCGCCGTTTTAACGCGCATATTGCGCAGCCAACGATTCAACAAGCCCCGGCGCAACGGCGGAATCAGCAAAAGCACCGCAATACAATCACTGACAAACCCCGGAATAATTAACAAGACACCGGCAACGCCCATCATCATGCCGCCCACCACCGCTTGCGCCGGTACTTCACCGCGACGCAGCTGCTGGTTGACGCTGAACATAGTCGCCACACCCAGATAACGGATCAGATTAATGCCAATGATCGCCGCCAGGATCAACCAGGCAATCGTCGGCAACACACCGATCTCATCGCCGATGACGATAAGCAGCCAGATCTCGATCACCGGCAAGATAAGCAACATCATCAAAAAAAATCGCATCAATCACTCCGTTCGTTTTTGGCTCGCCATGATGCCACATCACCACTTGTAACTGACACCCACCGACATACGCGTGTCCTTTTCCTGCTTCCCGGGTTGTGGTTGATTATCGACGTTGTAGTCGACTTTGAGTTCCGAGTAGACCTTGCTCAGGATCATGGCGCTCAGGCCGGTGGTGGTTTTCAGATAAAAGTTGCTGCTGTCATCAAAGGACTGGATCAGTTCGTTGTTATGGAAAAACGAAACGCCCAGGGGCAAGGTGTAGCGAAAATCAGTGGCTAGCCGCCAGGCGGTGTAGTTGTCATCGATTTCGTAGTCCGGGTCGATAACAAACGAGTCCATATAGACTTCGTTGTAATAGGCCAGGCCCGACCTTAGTGACAACGCCGATTTACTGTTTTCCCAGAATTGATAACCCGCACCGGAACCCAGCGTGTAGTAATTGTCGATGCCCCGCGCTTCTTCCACCCCCAGCGCTACGTTGTTAGACCAGAACCACCGTTCGCGGAAAAACCAATCGAGGCCATAACTGAGATTCCATTTTTCCGGCGGTTCAGAATACCACCAGGAGGCCCGTGCATACTCGCCGCCCAAGGTGTGGCGAAACTCGCTGCGCCGCAGGGTAAATTCGGCTTGAACATTCCATTCATCGCGCACCTCGTTACCGCGCGAGTAGGCACCCCATAAGTTAATGCGGCCGTGGTGAACATATTCGCCTTCAACGAAGGTTTCGTAGGGGGTCATCACCTTCATGGACAACAGGGGTGTGCGCACCATGCGCGATCGAAGCCCGCAGTAATACACCAGGTTTTCGCCTTCCATATCTTCCAGCATACAGGGAATATCATTGCCGCTGATCTTGAAGGGTTTAGCGCTGACGATATTTTTGACCTTGTTCTTTTTGATATTCAGTTCACCAAAGTTGGTCGATTTCCATATCACACTGTCGCCCTCCAGCCGAACGAATTCACCCTCTGCGCGATCACCGTTAATCAGCTCTAGATAACCCGCATGAGCCTGTACACTCGTCACTATAAGCGCCAGGAATAACCAGAAAAACTTCACTCGCTCACCTTTACATCTCAAAATTTTGTCTGCTCACGATTACAATGTCCGCCTCCGACAGGCGCAATGTAAAAAGTGTTAATTAACGTAATTGATGCCATCGCTCCGGTTTAATTCCCGGCCCGCTTAATTCCCAGAGAACCAGGATATGCACCCGCCCCTTTCCAATAAAGAAGCCATTTTTCTCGCGCTCAAGCAGATCCCGCGCGGCAGGGTCGTCACCTATGGCCAGTTAGCGCGGCTCGCCGGCCTGCCGGGCGCAGCGCGCCTGGCAGGCAGCGTGTTGCGCGAATTACCCAAAGGCACGCGCCTCGCATGGCATAGGGTCATCAATGCTCAGGGCAAATTGTCCCTGCCACCGGGCTCACCCAGTTATCAGGAACAGATCCGTCGTCTGACAGCAGAAGGGGTAGAAATCCACAACGGGAAAATCAGTTTATTGCGGTTCGGATGGGACATTTGATCCATGTCCGTCCGGAGAAGTGGCGCGCTCACGGCGTTTAAAAATCGTGCTGATTGCAATCAATAACAACAAGCCGGGAATCACCATCAGGGCCGTGATAACAAAAAATAACGCCCAGTTGCCGCCCAGGCTATCCACCATTTGCCCGCTGAATGACGACAGCGACGTGCGCCCCAAACTGCCCAGCGAAGCCAGCAAGGCATATTGTGATGCGGAAAAAGCGCGGCCGCTCAACCAACTGATAAACGATACAAATGCTACCGATGAAAATGCGGAAGTGAAGTTATCCACCAGAATCGTGGCCAGAAATAAGGTTTCACTGGGTCCGGTAATCGCGATCCAGGCGAACATCAAATTACTCGCCGCCATGGTTGCACCGCCGATAAACAAGCCGCGCACAATGCCGTAACGAATATTGATCGCGCTGCCGATCAGCGTGAAGATGATCGTCATAATCCAGCCCACCATCTTGGAATATTCGGCAATTTGTTCGTTGCTGAAACCGACTTCGCGATAAAACTGGATCGACATCCGCCCGAGAAAGGCTTCGCCGATTTTAAAGAAAAACACAAACACCAGAATCATGCAGGCGAGCTGCCACCCGTTGCGCCGAAAAAATTCAGCGAAGGGTTCGATGATGGTGACTGAAATCCGCGCTACCACTCGCTGCCACCATCCGGTGTGTGAGAAGGCGTGCAGATATTTTTCTTCTGCCATTTTCTGCAAGGCTTCGCGCTGGGTTTGCGGCTCTCTGACTATGGCAGTAAAGACCATCATCAAGCCCATTATCGCTGCCATCACCAGGTAAACGTTGGACCAGCCAATCACATCAGCGTAATGAAACGCGATATAACCCGGCAACGAGTAACCGGTCCACCAACCGATCACGCTCATGGCCGACGCCGGCGGCAACCGCTCTTTATCATCGCCGATGATGTCGATACGGTAAGCGTCGATCGCCACATCCTGAGTGGCGGAAAACGTCGTCAGCGCCAGTGCCAACAAGGACGTCCATAACAAACTGAGCGCAGGGTTGGTAAACGCAATGCCGACGGTTGCGCACAGCATCAAGCCTTGCATCAGCATAATCCAGCCGCGCCGCTGCCCGAGCCGTTGGCAAATTACCGGCAATTTAATGCGGTCCAGCAAGGGCGCCCATAAAAAATTAATCGCGTAAACGACCGTAACAGAGCCGAAATAACCGATTGCTGAACGAGACAATCCAGAATCGCTTAACCAACCGCTCATGCTTGAGCCGACAAGTACCCAAGGAAAGCCTGACGAACATCCCAACAGGAAGATGTACAACAGACGAATGTCACGATAAGAGTTAAACGCCTGACGCCAGCTTTGGACTTTGCCGTCCACACGATTAAACATAAATAATCTCAAGTAGGTCGGATTAGCGCAGCGTAATCCGACGCAGTTACCAAAAGTATGAGCGTCTGAGAGAGTGTTTGAAAATTATTGATGCCGGATTACGCTGCGCTAATCCGACCTACATAGTGCAATAAAGATTAGTCGCGGAAGTTGGTGTATTGCAGCGGCATTTCAATGTCCGCAGCGCGCAGCATGGCGATACATTCTTGCAGGTCATCGCGTTTCTTGCCGGTTACACGCACCTGGTCGCCCTGGATCTGCGCCTGTACTTTCATCTTGGCATCCTTGATCATCTTGACAATCTTCCGGCTCAGATCTGAATCCAGGCCAGTGCGCACGATAATTTCCTGCTTGACTTGCTTGCCAGAACTTTTTACATCTTTGATTTCCAGACAGGCAATATCAATCTGGTTTTTATGCAGGGCACCTTTTAATACATCCAGCATTTGTTCCAGTTGAAACTCTACATCGGCAGTCATGGTAACTTCGTAGTCTTTGCGTTCGAAACTGGCACCCACACCTTTAAAATCGTAACGAGTGGTAATGAGGCGGTTGGACTGATCCACCGCGTTGGTGAGTGCGTGTTTATCCACTTCGGAAACTATGTCAAAAGACGGCATAAAAACCTCAAACGTGTTAATCAAGAAATCATTCAGTGGCTATAAGACCAGCGTTATCAGCGCGAGCACACAGACCCATAACAACAGCGCGCGCGAAAACAGCGGCACACTGTTTTTAATCAGCGACAACGAATACACCGGCTCATTAGGCGTTACTGTGGGTTCACTGACATTGGGTTCATTGCCATTGGTATCACAATTCCCCAGCAGTGGATCATCGACACCCAGGGCACCGCGCAGGCTGTTGTTCAACAAGGTCATGGATGAATGCTTTACATCCAGCAACCGCGCCTGCCAACAGCGATAGCAGGTTTCAAAATTCCCCACCAGCGCCCAGGTTAAACCCATCACGCGGACCGCCGGCCACTCCATCAACCACAACCAACGTGCCGCTAAACGACCGTGGCTCGTTGCAACCGTTTCGCGTTCGCGGTAGATCACACTGAGGCGATACAGCAAGGCACCCACGGCACCGAGGATAAAAAACCAGAATAGGACGGCAAACATCCGTTCAAATCCGCGATAACTGATGACCCGTAAGGTTTCACTGTGCAACATGGGCCAGTTTTCCACATCCGGGCAGGACTCTTCCGAGCCGGCACCACCGCGCAATTCATCAGTTAACCGGCTCGCCATTACATTGTCACCCCGTTCACTGGCAGCAATATAGGCCTTCACTTCCGTTGAAAAATTCCCGCGCCCCAAACTGTAAAGCAGCACCGGCACGTACAGGAAAAACAACCAGTTGACCGACAAGAGCACAGCGATGATGTAAACAAGCAGCGCCAATATCAGCGAGGGTATCAGCAGGCTCAGGGTTAAATGAAGCAGCGGCGAACTGCCGATCACAGCGAGGTTTTTTAGTGAATCCGCCAAACGGATAAACCAGGCGTCGTATTGCAATGGCGCGCCTGAACCCCACCATTGCACCAACAGCAAAACCACAACCAAACTGAGGAAGATCATAAAGTCCCTGCCGCCAATAGTTGATGATAGTGCGCCCAATCAAACGCGGCGCCCGGGTCCGTTTTGCGGCCCGGCGCTATATGCGCATGGCCTGTGATGCGCTCACGGGTTATTGCCGGATACGCATTCAATAAACATCGAGTGACCTCAGCGAGCGTCAGATATTGTGCATCAGTGTAGGCAATATCATCCGTGCCTTCCAACTCAATACCGATACTGTAATCGTTGCACTCTGCCACACCCGCAAAGCTGGAGGCGCCCGCGTGCCAGGCCCGTTGGTCAAACGCCACAAACTGGGTGATCAAACCGGTGCGCGCGATAAACAGATGAGCGGATACCTTGAGGTCGGCGATGGTGGCGAAGTAAGGATGCTGCTCGGGGTTCAATTGATTAACGAAAAAGGCTTCCACACAGCCGGTACCAAACTGGCCGGGCGGCAAGCTGATGTTATGGATAACCAACAAGCTGATAGCCACATTCGCCGGGCGCTGATTGAAGTTGGGCGAAGGGCAATGCCGCACGCCTTGCAACCAGCCATTGAGGATAGTGTGTGCCAAAAGGAAGTCCGCCTGCTGTTCTCGGAAGGCGACATGATACATGGGCGGGTAAGAAAGAGGCTACCAAGGAGCGAGTGACACCCGCCGAAACGGCTGGACCGTTCCGGCGGGCAAGGGGAATATCAATTGGCTGGCCGACCCTGACGCAGGTTTCCGATAACAGCTTCCAGGGCGCGATCAAACAACATGCCATCATCCAGCACACGCAAGCGGCCAGACTTCATGGCCAGCGCCAGGCTGTTGCGGGTTTCCTCCGCCACCTTCATACCGGAACGGTTAACGAAGATGTACTTGCCAGTGGGACGGATGATCGCCGCCAAACGGCAACGGAATTTCTGACCACCATCACCGGCCATCTCAAACCAGCTGCCCTGAGTGATATTGGCTACCAAGGATAGATGCTGGTCACCTTCCGGCAACTGCTCTTCGGCATCCTGTGACATCACCACAAAAGGCTGTGCGGCGTTGACGGTTTCCGCCACGGTGGGACTGGCCGCCCCGGTTTTTACTGCGTCTGCCCGCGGTGCATCAGCGGTGCCAGATTGCGTAGTGGTGGGTTGCGTTACTGTAGCGGCGGCAGGTTTTGCAGCTTCTGGCTGCTCAACGGCGGGTGCAGCCGTGGCGACCGGGGCTTCAACAACCGGCTGGTTCGCAGCCACTTTATCGGGTGATGCAACCGTGGCTGGCTTGGCCGGGGTTGCTGTTTTTGCTACCTCTACCTGACCTGCGGGGGATTGGGCTTTCGGGGCTGACGCCTCCGGCGCTTTGGGTGTCGGTACAGCCACTGGTACGGCTTCGCCGCGCAAACGCGCCAGATGCAAGCCTTCCAGTTGTTTAAATAAGTGAGTGGCGTCAAACGGATTGTAGGAAATACTTTCCAGCCCTTGCCGCAACTGTTGCAGCAACACCGGGACCAGCTTCAACAAACGCTGCCGGTTATCTTTATCCATGGGCGCGCACAGGCTCCACACCAGTTGTTGAGCGGTGCTGATCTTGGATTGCCACTCTTCGCTGTCAGTGCCATTCTTCAGACAGGTAATAAACATCACATTGGCCCAGGCATCGCGCAACAATTTGACTGCTGCAGCGGGCAAGTTCTGTTTTCCGATAATCGCATTAAGCGCTGTATCCACATCAGCACGGGCGCGCTCGGATTTGGCTTTACCGTCTTCCGCATCAATGGTGCGCTGCTCAAGAATTTGGGCACGACGTTTTTCTTTATCGAGATACGCACGGAAGTCATTCAGCAGGCTGTTGAAGATGGACATGTCAGCTTCAAAGTCTGACAACACACTTTGCACCACCTCTTCCATCTTGCTGAACAGGTTGTCTTTGCGCTGATTTTCGTCACTGCTTTCCTGCCAGCCCAGCGCTGCCGTGGCCAGTTCGTTCAACAGCCGACGAGCCGGGTGGCCGCCTTTGCTGAAGAAGGATTTATCGGCGATAGCGACCTTGATCATCGGAATCTGCAAGCGTCCGAGCAGCACTTTCATAGGCGCAGCCAGGTTGCGGTCATCCAGGATAAATTCAAACATCATGCTCACCAGGTTGATCACGTCATCGTCAACCTGATTGATGTTTTGCGGCTTTTGCTCCTGGCTTTTGAGTAGATCTTTCAGCATCTCCCGTACATTGACGGGCGCTGCACTGGTATAACTCGCAGCGCCGGAAGAGGCCATGCTGCGTTGCTGAGCCTGGGACAGGATATTGATTAATTCCTGGCTGGCCAGCTCTTCACCGGTGGGCCGTTGTGCGGGGGCGGCATTGCGCGTGCCCAGCAAATCGCGCAGGGTATGCAATACCTGGTTGGTTTGCTCGTCGTAGCCGGCACCGCCTGCGTAATTGCCCTGCCCTGACGGCGACGTACTAACGTGAGCCGCACTGGCACCCGCCCCGTAAGGATTCTCCGGTGCAGTCGTGGTGGGTTTTCTGGGTTTGGTGCCTTGCTTTAACGATGGCAGGATATTCGCTTCGATCAGTTGCTGGTTAAGCGCCTGGAACAATCCGCCCAGTTTGGCCATTACCAGATTATCGAAGAGCTTGAACAGCACCAGCTTCGCTTTGACATCAATGCGTACGGCCTTGGTCGCATCGGTAAAGGCGTTGCAGATGACATCGACCCCCAAGGGATTATTCTTTTGATACACCTTGACAGGTACCAGATGATCGATACGCAAGGTCAGGTGTTGAATCGCTTCGGCAAACTGATCGTTCGCCTTGTTGATCATGCCCTCGGTGGCCACCATTTCTTCCAACTCATCATTTTTGACCAATGACAGCTCGTCGAGGGAGAATTCTTTTTCTTCAGCGCGGGATGCATCGCGATAAGCATAAGGATCAAGTAACTGCGCAAAACCGATATCGATACTGCGAAAAAATGCCGCTTCGATAGCGCGACGACGGATACGCACTTCGCGCATGGAATCAAAATAGAGATTTTGCTCGTGGTTATTGGTGGCCTTATCGGCCAGTTCAAACAAGGCGTCGTCAGCCCGATCAAACAACTCACGCAACATCACCTGCAATTGCTGGCGCGCTTTATCGCGCAACGCGTGCATGGAAGCCGGCAGGCGCGTTAACGCCACATGCGGCGCTGCATTACGCTCCGGATTCAATTGCACGACCTTGTTTTGATCAGATTTGATGGACTCGGACATGGCGGAATTACCATTAAAGAAAGACTGCTGTGATTGAAGTATAACCAAGGCCAATTCACCGCCCAGAAGCAAATTGCAATATCGAGAGCCATATCACATTAAGCAATAACCAGCATTTTTTCTTATATATGTTTGCCAAAAAATGTCGAGAAACCATGAAAAACAGGCATAAAAACTGGTTTTATTTTAAACAGCCACTCTTTTTTTATATCTTTTGGTGCTATAGGGCATTTTGAAAAAAGCGCCATTTTTAACGTGTTTTGTCGAGCTGACGCCTAAAAAAACATTGTGAAAATGGCGGGATAACCCTACTGGTTTTGCATATATAAATAGGCCAATGAGGCGCCAAAGGGTTCCCGATTTTTAAGACTCCTGACAAAACACATTTACGTTGACTTGCCAAGCTATTGAATGTTATTTTTTGGATTATTAATAAATCATAAAAAATTAAATGATTTATATATGAGGCAAAAATACCATGCCAAAACCTCACGTACGCACCTATTCACGGCACAGTTTGTATGCCCTCGAACTTATGGGAAATTTAATTCGCGAAGGCAGGATAACCGCCAAATTAACAACGACAGAGCTAGCCGAACGGGCCGGCATTTCCCGATCCTTGTTGCAGCGTATTGAAAAGGGTGACCCAGGGTGCGCCATTGGAGTGGTCTTCGAGGTGGCAACCATTATTGGTCTGCCTTTATTCAGTGAGGACACCAAAAGCCTCGCCGTACGGCTAGATTACAGCAAGGAAAAGCAATCACTGTTACCCAAGGCTGTTCGCCGGTCCAACCGAGTGGTGAAAGATGATTTCTAAAGGCACTTACAACGAAGCTTATGTCTGGATTTGGCTACCGGCAAAAACCGAACCTGTTGTGGCTGGTCTGCTAAGCGCATCAGCCAATCAACTTGTCTTCAACTACGGGCGCAGCTATTTGCAACGGTCAGATGCCATCCCCATCTATACTCCGGAATTGCCTTTACAACAGGGTGTAATACCACTTCTGCCAAGCCTGGATATGCCGAGTTGCATCCGCGACGCCTCTCCTGATGCCTGGGGGCGCCGCGTATTGATCAATCGCAAGCTCGGCCTGAAAGGTAATAGCGCAACGGGAGTAGAGCTAGACGAGCTGACTTACCTGCTCGAATCAGGTTCGGACCGCATTGGCGCACTGGACTTTCAACGTTCGCCTACCGAATATATACCTCGCCAAGCGCAAAGTGCCTCTCTGGAAGCGCTCATGCAGTCGGCAGAAAGAGTGGAAAAAGGTATACCTTTACAACCCGAATTAGATCAGGCACTGCAGCATGGCACCTCCTTGGGTGGTGCCCGCCCGAAGGTGTTGATTGAAGACGGCGAGCGTAAATTCATCGCCAAGTTCTCGGCCACAAATGATCTTTACAATATTGTAAAAGCAGAATTCATCGCGATGCGGCTGGCAGCGGAAGTCGGATTGGATGTCGCCCCGGTAAAACTCACCACGGCACTGGGTAAAGATGTACTGCTAATTGAACGATTTGATCGCATCAAAGTAAAAGCCGGCTGGCAGCGCAAAGCCATGGTGTCAGCCCTCACGCTGTTTGAATTGAATGAGATGATGGCGGCCTATGCCAGTTATGAAACCCTGGCCGAAATTATTCGACATCGGTTTACTGAACCCATGCAAACCCTGGAAGAACTATTTGGCCGAATGGTCTTCAATATCCTGTGTGGCAACACGGACGACCACGCCCGCAACCATGCCGCCTTTTGGGATGGAAAAGCGCTGACATTGACCAGCGCCTACGATATCTGCCCACAATCGCGCAGCGGCAATGAAGCATCCCAAGCGATGCTAATTCACGGTAACCATCGTATGAGCCAATTGATAACCTGCCTTGACGCTGCACCTAATTTCCTCCTCACAATCGACAAAGCCAAGGCGATCATCACCCGACAAATTCATATCATTAAACAACGCTTTCAAACGGTATGCGATGAAGCCTCGTTACCCGAGGTGGACAGAAGGCTGCTATGGCGACGACAATTCCTTAACCCGTTTGCCTTTTATGGTGCTCCGGATGAATTAACAAGCATGCAGGATAATTGAAGATAAGTATTCGTCGCTAAAACGCGCTTTCTCATCTGATCGCTCAACTGCCACACTGGATGACTTTTTATGCTTAACCACATCGCCGATAAAATTCCTCACCTGCAACGCGATATCGTCACCGCCGTATTACACGCACTGAATGAAGACATCGGCACCGGCGATATCACCGCCCAACTGATCCCCGCCGACCAGATCGCCCAAGCCAGCGTAATCACCCGTGAAGACTGCACATTCTGCGGCCAAGCCTGGGTAGAGGAAGTGTTTCGCCAGATCGATCCGTTTGTGCGTATTAACTGGCATGTAAAAGACGGCGAGCAGGCCAAAGCCAACAGCTCGCTATTTCATCTCGAAGGCAAAGCACGCAGCCTGCTCACCGGCGAACGCGCCGCACTGAATTTTGTCCAGACACTCTCAGGCACCGCCACCATCAGCCACCACTACGCGCAACTGGTGGCGCACACGGCAGTGAAACTGCTCGACACCCGTAAAACCATCCCCGGCCTGCGCACCGCCCAAAAATACGCCGTCGCCTGCGGCGGCTGCCACAACCACCGCATCGGCCTCTACGATGCCTTCCTAATCAAAGAAAACCACATCGCCGCCTGCGGCAGCATCGCCAACGCCGTGACCAGCGCCCACCACATCGCCCCGGGCAAACCGGTAGAAGTAGAAGTGGAAACCCTGGAAGAACTCCAACAAGCCCTCACCGCCGGAGCGGATATCATCATGCTGGATAATTTTTCGGTGGAGGATATGGTAACGGCGGTGAAGATGAATAACGGCAAAGCCAAACTCGAAGCATCCGGCAATGTCACGGAAGAAACGTTACCGGTGATTGCAGAAACGGGCGTGGATTTTATTTCGATTGGAGCGTTGACTAAACACTGCCGTGCAATAGACCTGTCGATGAGAATAACCGATAAAGTCCTCTAGAGATCTTTAAATTATGAATGAACATAGAAATCCACATGCCCCCCTAGATGTACCTAGCCGATATCTAAAGGGATTAAAAATTGAAAGATTAATAGGTCTATCAGAGCGAAGCTTCCCTCTAACTATATTAGAAGTTGGAACTGGATCAGGAGGCATATCTCACTACTTCGGAAATCATAAGAAAATTATTTGCAAGGTCGAATCAGTAGATGTATGCGATGTACGTGTCATAAAAGAAGGATATAACTTCCAATTAGTAAATGATGTTAAGCTTCCCTACGAAGAAATGAGTTTTGATGTTGTTATTAGCAATCATGTTATCGAGCATGTTGGGGACCAAAAAAATCAACAATATCACCTCAACGAACTTTTTCGGGTATTAAAGCCTGATGGTATCGGTTATTTAGCAGTACCTAACAGATGGATGTTAATTGAGCCTCACTATAAATTACCTTTTCTCAGTTGGCTTCCAAAAAAGCTAAGGTCACCTTATCTCTCTCTGATGAAAAAAGGTAAATTTTACGATTGCGAACCACTGACTGTTAGTGAACTTGAAGGCATGTTAAAAGCAGCTCAACTTAATCCAAAAAATTTATCCAATAGAGCCATAAGAGAAACATTTGCCATTGAATCTCCTGATTCAATGGCAAATAAGTTTATAAAAATCACACCAAATTTCATATTTGATCTACTGAAACCCTTGATTCCTACGTTGATATATTCGTTTAAAAGAGACGCCCAATGAAAATCCTCTTGATAACCAGAAACCTCCCTCCAATGGTTGGTGGAATGGAGCGATTAAACTGGCACATGGCTGAAGAGCTAGCAAAAGATTTCGAGGTGATGATAATTGGCCCTCAGAGCGCCGAAACCGAGGCTCCCGAGAGAGCCAAATTTATTGGTATACCAGCAAAGTCTTTATGGAAATTTTTACTTTTAGCTGGCTGGAAAAGTATAGCCACATCCAGAACGTTTAAGCCTGATATCATTCTGGCAGGAAGTGGGCTAACTGCTCCTATAACATATATTGCGGCCAAACTTAGTAAAGCCAAGGCTATAACTTATATACATGGCCTTGATGTTACTGTTCCAAATATTCTTTACCGTACAATCTGGATTCATTTCATAAAAAAAATGGATATGATCATAGCTAACAGCAATCCAACAGCCGAAATAGCATCAAGGCTCAACATAAAACAGCAAAAAATCAAAACCATTCACCCCGGCGTGTCATTACCGGGAGTTTATCCAAATCACAATCAACTAGCATCCTTCCGAAGGGAATACGATTTGGGCAATCGAAAACTGCTTCTTTCGGTGGGAAGATTGGTGGAGCGCAAAGGAATTAAAGAATTCGTTAAATATTCCCTGCCTCAGATTGTCGAGCATTTCCCTGATATATTGCTTATTGTAATTGGCACGCCCCCTATACACTCACTTTACGCCAAGCCCCAAACTCCAGAAAGTATTATGGAAGCAGCTGAAGAGTTAGGAGTTAAAAGCAATGTTAAATTCTTAGGTGCGGTTACAGATTCAACTTTACACCTGGCTTATGCAGCGTCATCCGTACATGTATTCCCTATTAAAAAGAGCTTAACTGATCCAGAGGGTTTTGGAATGGTGGCAATAGAAGCGGCTGCTTATGGCTTGCCCTCTGTAGCATTTGCATCAGGAGGTATCGGAGATGCCGTACTCGCAGGCAGTTCTGGTTTGTTAGTCCCACCTGACGACTATGTAGAACTTTCAAAGAAAATTATCGTTATGCTAAATAACGATGGTGACATGCGACAGCCGAGCAAAAACTTCGCCATGAAATTTTCATGGGACAATTTCGGAAAAGCTCTCAAAGCAGAACTGCATACTGTTTCGCTAAAAAAGAAGAAATCTAATAATGCGACAGCATAATCTCAAAGGCTTGATCAATAGCCCTATCTTGAAATCAACTATCGGTGCTAGCGGTATATATATATTCAGAATAGCCACGCAAGCTGCTACATTAATTCTTCTCGGAAAGCTTTTAGGGACAGAAAATTTTGCCCTTTTTGCTGCCATTTCGGCAAGCGCTGTTATTCTAGGAGGCTTATCTACACTAGGAATGAACGTCCTATTATTAGGAGAAACTTCAAAAAACCATGATAATCGGGAGGAGGTTCTATCATATGCGCTACCCGCCACCTTAATATCAGGCGGATCATTACTAATTTTCTTTTTATATCTCGTTGTTCAAGTATTTGAATATAGCTCAGAAAACTTACTCGCCATCTTATCGATTGGTATAGCAGAGATAATTCTATATCCCATAATTTTACTAATTGCAGCAGCTCATCAAGCCACTGAACGAATTAATTTATCTCAGTTTTTAGTATCACTCCCAATTTTTCTCAGGCTAGCAGGAATAACTTACATTTGGAGCGTAGGCCACTCTGAACCGTTAAGTTTTTTCTTTAGCATATATTCACTGGTTGCAATTATTACTTTAGTAACAGCAAAATTTATTGGCATTGGGAGTTATCCACCAATATCGAAATGGAGATTTCCAAGAAAACAGGAAATAAGAAGCACATCGGGATTTATGTTTACTAATTTTCTATCTCTTTCAACAAATGAGCTAGATAAGGCTCTAGCTGTGAAGCTGATTCCGACAAACGAAGCTGGCCTCTACTCTGTTGGCACAAGGATTATCGGCGCACTCGTGTTACCAGTAGCTGCGATGATTGTCTCTGCATTACCCAAACTCTTTCGCCAGAGTGCTGGCAACCAAAAATTAATAGCAGGGATTTTTTATGTTGCGTTAATATACGGCTTGCTATCCGTAATCTTTGTCGCTGCCACAGCAAAAGCAATCCAGCAGATTATGGGATCAGAATATGCGGGGCTCAAAGAAGCACTTTTCTACATGAGCGTAATAACGCCGGGATTAATTTTAAGGATTACAGCTGGAAATATTCTAATGACTAAAGGAATGACATTACATAGATTACTTTATGAGTTTGGCGGGACAATGCTAATGTGTATTTTATTCTTGGCTCTAAGTGGCCCTCTTGGATTAATAGGGTTGACCCTCGGGCTGGCCGTATCTGAATGGATGATGGGGCTGATTGGGTGGGGAATTATATATTTAAATCATAAAAATAATTTAGCAAGCCGCCTTCCATCGCTCTGATGCTTTCAAATCTAAAGCGAAAACCAGAGAATAGTCTTTCTCTATAACGTTAACTTCTTTTACTACATATCGAACGCCTATAATAGTATGGATAAGCACATTCAACATTGATGATGGTATCGCAGGCCAAAGATCTATCGCAATAAATTTCACATAACCCAACTCCCTTAACAAAGCTAATATATCCTCTGATTGAGATGGTCGATTTGCTTCAAAAGCAATCACCGGTGTTTGCTCCGCCAACACCCCCCTCAAACCTTGTAAAACTTTTAGTTCATGACCTTCAACATCAAGCTTTATAAACGATATACTAACCCCTGCCAAAAGCTCCTCTACAAGAGGACTTGCTTCGCGAACCTCAACTCTATAACCTTCCTTGTCACAATCAGAACCATCTATTGTAGACGCACCAATATTCCCAACCTCTTCTCGCAAAAAAGCGTACCCAGTTTCATTGGAGAGCGCATATGGGGAAACAATCACATTTGAAAGACCATTAATTTCCACATTTAATTGAAGCAGCCGCCTGGTCATTGGGTGAGGCTCAAATGCTATAACAGTATGGAACCTCCCTGCTAAAACCAAAGTATAAATACCTATATTAGCTCCAATATCTAAAAAAAAACCAGACCGGTTAGAGTCTATAACTTCGGATCGTATCATCCATTCGACAGATCGGATTGCAGCCTCCTCGTATAATCCTGTTACGGCAATATCCCTACCAATTTGATCATCCGGGAATGCGCAAATTCGAAATTTTCGATTCCGATTCTTACGAAAAAATCTAACAAACCGCTGCAATAAGTGCCTTACCCAAAATACTCCCCGGGATTCTTTAAATACTATTTGCATGTCTGGCCCCTAAAGTAGTATATATTTTTATATATTCAGCCAGTTGCCTGTCTTCTGAAAATTTCAGCGCGTGCTCACGCGCAGCCTGGCTCATTTTTTCTCTCAAGGATGAGTTGTTTGATATTTTCTCAACCGCATCAGCAAAGGCAGTAGCATGATTACACGGACATAGAAAACCTGTCACACCGTCCAGAACAATCTCAGGAAGCGAAGAAACGTTTGAAGCTACAACAGGAATTCCACATGATTGCGCCTCCAATGCCACCAAACCAAACCCTTCTGATCGCGATGGTAATAGCAATATATCGCCACTATTGTAGAAAGAAGCTAAATTATTATCGCCGATTATTCTGCCAATACCCACCATATTGGATGGGAGCCGAGGATAACCTGGAAGCTCTTCAGGCAAAGCGGTGTAGACAAGCTCATAAGCGCCCCCCAGTAAATTCATGATTTTTGGAAGCAAATCCGCTCCTTTTGCAATGCTAGGCTTCCCAACAAAAAGCAGACGCCTGCCAGAACCAGACGCCCTTCCAGGTTTAAATACTTCGTGATCAATCCAATTGTGTATCGGTGTTACCTGAATTGATTTATATCTATTCTCAGCCTGAGTTGCTGAATACCTGCTCACCGCTGTTAACTTATTAGCCTTTGAAACGGCTCTTTTTTCACAATGACTAATCCATAAATTATGATATATTTTTTGCGTTATACTTCGGTATTTATCCAGTAGCTGTTCGTTTACTGCCCAATGGAATGTGGCAACAATTGGTATGTTTTTAGGAATAAACCTAGTATGTAACCAGGTATTAATATGCATTATCGTGGCCCAATCAGGAGGGGTAGGAACGGGTACTGACCACGGAAGATACTCTGCTCGATGAGGAAGCCAATCAACTACAGCCTTAATACCTCTCTGATTCAAGGCTGTAACCATTCTTTCAACAAAAATATCTGTGCCAGTCCCCGCCCGCACGGCGAGAAACCAAACACCAATAGCTTTTGACACAAGGCTATTAACCATTTGCCTTAGTATCTTTATAGAGAAGATTGGTTATTTGTTCAGACACTAAACCCATCATGAATATGATAATAGATGTGCTAAACAATAAGACCCCCATGTTAGTGAAACGTCCGTCAGTCAAAAAAGTATAAAGATAGTAAATCACACCAGACAAGAATATAAAGAGGCTTATCGGTAGGAACAACTTTAATGGTGAGAATAGAGTCCCTATTTTAAAAATAATCAATAAGAAACGAATTCCGTCGCTTCCCAACCGAATATGACTCACGGTCCCTAATGTCCTTTGCTGGACGTCCACCGGCATATACGCAACTGAGTATCCTGCCCGAAAAAAACTCATTGTTATTGTAGTAGGATAAGAAAATGTGTTAGGCAATAAACTTATAAATTCTCGAAACTTTGATAGTTGAACGATACGAAAACCTGAAGTTAAATCCTCAATATTGTGACCCACCATCCAGCTTGCAAAATGATTATAGAATCGGTTGGCTAAAGAGCGGTGCATGCCAGCCTGCCCTTTGTGGCTTCTGGCTCCCACCACCATATCGTATCCCTCAGCTAGCTTTTCAACTAGCATCGAGATATCTTCTGGGCGATGCTGGCCATCAGCATCCATAAAGACAGCAACATCACCTAAAGCTCCTCGAGCACCCGTTTTAATTGCTGCGCCATTACCCTTGCTATATTTGTGGCTTATAACCCTTGCACCCATGCTTGCCGCAACTAGCGCTGTATCATCCGATGAACCATCATCAACAACTATAATTTCAAAGGGCTCGACAAGTTTTAATCTAGGCAACAGCAGTCTCAACGAAACCGCTTCGTTTTTTGCTGGTATTATTATTGAAATATTCATTCTCTTTCCTCTATAGCTATTTACCAAGGGCACGTTCAAGGTTAGCTATGGCCAAATCGACGTTCGGGTTACTATACCAGCGTGCGCTATTCTGCTGCCTTGCCCAAAGCAGGTATTTCTCCGCCTGCAAGGGGTTGCCACCCAATATAAATAATTCTGATAGCTTTAACGCTGTATCAATTGTTGGCTGCACTTGCCATAATTTTTCCCTTGCCACAACAGCCTCCATATAGCGCTTTTCGGTAACGTAATAATTTGCTACGGCGTCGAGATAAACTGCGTAATAGCCGGGTTTAGATTTCAAGTGCCGCATATTCCCAATAGCTTCGATGAGATCGTTAAACTCACCATGCAAAATCGATTTATCCAGACAACCCCTTTGATCCATAGACATTAGCTCATTAAGATAAAAGTTTACACCTGAAGAAAAAGCCATGCTTTCAATTTCATCCAAATCTATAACTAGAGACCTTTGATCCTCAGATATCAACAAGCATTCCAGCTTTAAACGATGCAACAATAGAGCAGGGTCATTGAAACGGGGATAAACTTCATTCGCCTTTTCGTATGCCATAAGCTCCATGCCGCTAATTTCTAACATTGCAATAAAAGAATCCTGAGCTCTTAGCGAATTAGGATGCTCTGCGGCCCACTTGGATGCAAGTATTCTATAATCGGACCAAAGCGCGCATCGATGTATCAAGCCTATGCAAAGAAAGGCAATATAAAGCAGCGGAACGCCAACCCCCAGAACTGTGAGGCCCCGCGACTTTACATACCCAAAGAAAGAATAAAATAAATGCGACCCTATTAGGGCCAATCCAATGGAGGGCATGTAATTTCGATGCTCATACATCAGCTCTAGAGGAATAAAAGAAGATTCTACTAGATGCCCTACGTAGAACCAGAATATACCAAAGGAAATTAGTGGTTTTGACTTTACCAACTTAATCGCAATCGCCAACACAGCAGCGTGAACCATCCAAAATGTCCATGACAGCCCCACCCCCACATTCTTAATCTTCCACTCGACATCATCGTGAAAAATAGTTAGTTCATCGCCAGATAAACCAAGCCAAAACTGGGTGTACCTAGCCAACACCTCTCCCTGAATCAACAATCTTTGCGTAAGAGTAAATTCTCTTCCTGAATAGGTGTCGCCCGTCACATTTAGGTAGAACATCCACATACAAGCAAAAATAAAAACACTCGCCAAGGCGGCAGAAAAAATTAATTTAGTTTTACGCTCAGCATGGGGATAAAAGAAAAAAAAGTTAATCAGAAAATAGAAAACCAATACAGTAGCTCCATTTTCTTTAGAGAGAACGCATAAGACAGAAGACAACCCAGCACAGATTAGCCAGATAAGCTGACTAAGCAGCTTCTTGGAAAGCAAAAAGTGGATGTAACACAGCAACGAAACAAGCATAAAGAATAACATCAATTGCGTCATTCTTTGGACCACATAAAGGGTCGTTGAAACACTGAGAGGATTGACCAGCCAAAGCCCGCAACATATAACAGCGATCCAAGTCGCTTCTTTTGGATGATATCTTTGCGACAATAGCTTATATATCAAGAGGGCAACCAATAGCCCATTAACCAAATGCAAACTTATATTGGTACCCTTAAACTGCTCCGGTGAGCTGGGCCAATATTGATCGTCAAGCAGAAAGCTGAGTCGAGAGACGGGACGAGAAAAATCCATACCATCCCATCCAAAGGTGTAACGCAACATATCCGCCAGACTATCCACACCACCACCAATCGCTATCGGACTAAGATTATTGAAGTCATCCAATAAAAATGGCCCATCCACGCCCAATTGGTATGCGAAAAACACTACACCCATTACGCAAGCAAGCACGACAAATGCTGTTACTTGTATTCGATTCAATTCAGTCATATTTCTTTTATTCAAATAAAAAAGGCCCCCGAAGGAGCCTTTTATCATAATATCTATAATTAACGACAGTTGGCAGGAAGATATTTCTCAACAATAGATGTGCCAGTCCCATTACATATCCACTGAACACCATTAGCCGACCCAGTTCCCTGAAACTCCAAGTCACCACTCGCAGGACTCAAATTAGCAATTGTATACGTGATATCAGCAACTGTGCTGCTAGTGCGAGTATAGGCAATAGCTGATACATAAGTACTTTGTGCAGGAGATGTGTTAACACCAGACACAGCAGCGGATGTAGGCATCTGCCCCATGCTTACGTAATATTCAGACACACTTGTTTTTGCCGCTGCAGCCAAGCCAATTACCTCTGACATTTTCGCACGGATGGTGTAATCCTGATATGCAGGCAGAGCAACAGCCGCCAAAATACCAATAATTGCCACCACGATCATCAATTCGATGAGGGTAAAGCCTTGTTGTACTTTTTTCATGTTCTATCTCCGGGTTGTAATAGATAAACTAACGTAAACAACGTCTACCCCAGCAAAAGTCATACCACCGGACTACCTGTCAGGAAATGATTGGTAGTTATTTATCAGAGCATGGAAAGATAGCGCGAACGGAGCCGCAAACATCGTCAAAAACTGACAATTTCTGTCACCACTTCCCCCTCCACCTCATATAAAAGTACAGGGACATACGAAGCATCACTTCTTGCTCTATAATCGAAGCATTGAAGCACCTGCAACAGATGACAGGTCGGCATTCTTTCATCTACAGTTAACGCCTTGGCATCCCAGCTAATATATAGGACACGACCAATGAATAGCCCTGCCCCATCTCTTAGCGGCCTTGCAAGACGCCTTGTTAGCGACGGACTAATAGATTCAGAGATGGCTCGCAAGGCTCTGGCACAAGCAAATAGAGACAAGCTTCCTTTTGTGCAACATCTTGTCGTTAGCGCCATCCTTGACGCAAGAACTATAGCCAAAATTGCTTCAGACGAGTTCGGTACACCGCTTTTTGATCTAGATGCGCTAAATAAAGAGTCGATTCCTGCTGGCCTGGTTGATCAAAAGCTGATTCGCAAACATCACACGCTTCCACTTGCACGCAGAGGCAACAGGCTGTTTATAGCTGTGGCAGACCCTACCGACCTGCACGCGCTTGATGAGATAAAGTTCAATACTGGTATCAATACTGAAGCCATACTTGTAGAGGCTGATAAGCTTTCGACGGCGATAGATAAGTTTCTGAATGCCCAAGAAGAGTCCATAGGCGACACTTTGGGCGGTTTGGACGAGGACGGATTGGATGATCTCGATATTCAAGCTGTCGATGAACAAGGCGCAGATGACAAGGGAGCATCGGAGGCAGATGAAGCCCCTATAGTGAGATTTATCAATAAGGTCCTTTTGGACGCAATTAAGGCTGGAGCCTCGGACATCCACTTTGAGCCATACGAAAAAGCTTACCGCGTCCGCTTTCGGACGGACGGCATTCTGCATGAAGTGGCAAAGCCACCGATCAACCTATCGACCCGCATGGCTGCACGACTTAAAGTCATGTCTCAGATGGATATTTCTGAAAGACGTGTTCCGCAGGATGGTCGAATTAAAATGAAGATATCCAAAAGCAGGGCAATAGACTTCAGGGTTAATACCTTACCCACGCTATTTGGAGAGAAGGTTGTTCTCAGGATTCTGGACCCGGGCGCTGCAAAACTCGGCATCGATGCCTTAGGTTATGAAGACACGCAGAAAAAGTTGTATTTAGATGCTTTGGCTCAGTCACAAGGAATGATTTTGGTTACAGGCCCAACGGGTAGCGGTAAAACAGTTTCTTTATATACTGGACTGAATATTTTAAATACACCTGAGACCAATATTTCTACGGCGGAAGATCCGGTAGAGATCAACCTTGAAGGGATTAATCAGGTACAGATGAATGCCAGAGTTGGGTTGACATTTGCAGAAGCCCTTCGGTCTTTCCTTCGCCAAGACCCCGACGTGATTATGGTCGGAGAGATTCGAGATCTAGAAACTGCCGAGATTGCTATTAAAGCAGCTCAAACAGGGCACCTCGTTCTTTCAACGCTCCACACAAACAGCGCACCAGAAACACTCACTCGCCTGCTCAATATGGGTGTTCCTGCTTTTAACGTAGCGACGAGTGTAAGCTTGATTATCGCCCAGCGCCTCGCCCGCCGACTATGCCCCCATTGTAAAAAACCTGCCACCGATATTCCTGATGAAATTTTGAGGGAAGAAGGTTTTGATGAGATCGGTATGACGAGAGAGGAACTAGAGTTATTTCATCCTGTAGGTTGTAGTAATTGCAACAAAGGGTATAAAGGACGGGTGGGTGTTTATGAAGTGGTTCGCATAACACCAACCATTGCGAGCCTTATAATGGAAGGTGGCAACTCGTTGCAGATTGCCAAAGCAGCCAAGGACGCTGGCTTTAACAACCTCCGAATATCTGCCCTACGCAAAGCTGCCATGGGGCTTACCAGTCTCGAAGAAGCTAACCGAGTAACCAAGGATTAATCCGATGGCAACCGTAACAACACAAAAAGCCAAGGCACAAAGTTCCGCCATAGCGAAAGCCAAGAAAAACAATGTTTCCAGCATCTATATCTATAAGGGGGTAGATAGGAAAGGAAACCGAATCCAGGGTGAGATAAACGGAACAAGTGCTGCTATCGTAAAGGCACAGCTGCTTAAGCAAGGAATATCTGCAAAGACAGTCAATAAAAAACCTAAGCCTCTTTTTGGCAGTGGTAAAAAAGCTATTAAGCCTGCAGATATTGCTGTGTTCTCAAGACAAATGGCCACAATGATGAAAGCGGGGGTACCATTAGTACAGGCCTTTGATATTGTTGCTGACGGACTGGAAAATCCCAGTTTAAAAGACTTGGTTCTCAATATACGAGACGATGTCGCGTCAGGAACCGGTTTCGCTCCATCGTTGCGCAAACACCCCAAATATTTTGATGATCTATTCTGCAACTTAGTTGAAGCAGGAGAGCAATCTGGTGCACTTGAGACTATGCTGGATAGAATTGCCACGTATAAAGAGAAAACAGAAGCACTGAAGTCAAAAATTAAAAAGGCAATGACGTATCCTATCGCGGTAATAGTCGTAGCTATCGTTGTTACTGGTATATTGTTAGTTAAAGTGGTGCCCCAATTCGCTGAAACATTTAGCAGCTTTGGGGCGGATTTACCAGCGTTTACCCTATTCGTACTTCACCTATCTGAGTTAGCTCAAAAATGGTGGTTTTTAATATTGGTTGGTATGGCAGGCTCTTTTTTTCTCTTTAAAGAGGCAGTTCGAAGATCCCCAAGTTTTGCTTACGTCGTCGATAAATATGTATTAAGGATTCCTATTGTAGGAAAAATCCTTTATTTATCTGTAATGGCTCGGTTCGCGCGCACTTTAGCAACTACATTCGCGGCAGGTGTACCGCTTATTGATGCACTTACCTCCGTAGCAGGCGCAGCAGGCAATCGTATTTACAAAGACGCAATATTAAAAGTTAGGGAGGATGTTTCAACTGGTATTCAGTTAAATACTGCCCTTCGCACAAGCAGCCTTTTTCCAACCTTGCTAGTGCAAATGTCTGCAATTGGCGAAGAATCTGGGGCATTGGATGAAATGCTTGATAAGGTCGCGGTATATTACGAAGAAGCGGTCGACAACATGGTCGACAGCCTAACCTCGTTATTAGAACCAATGATCATGTCTGTGCTGGGCGTGTTAGTCGGGGGATTAATGATCGCGATGTATCTGCCCATCTTCCAAATTGGTCAAGTTGTTTAAATATGCAAGATGTTATTCAGGTGCTACAGCTTTACCCTGTCAGTGTTGTTTTAGTCACAATAGTGCTTGGTTTATTAATCGGCAGCTTCCTAAACGTCGTCATCTACCGCCTCCCGAAAATGATGGAGGCGGAATGGCGACAGCAGTGTACGGATTTGCTGGATAATAGCGATGCCGCCTCTGCAGAAAACTCTACCCACTTCAACCTCGCCTTCCCCTCTTCCCACTGCCCCGTGTGCAATCACAGCATTCGTGCCTGGGAAAACATCCCTGTTATCAGCTATCTATTCCTACGTGGGAAATGCTCGGCCTGTAAAACGCCAATTTCGTTGCGTTATCCAATCATCGAACTGGTTACCGGCATCTTATCGGCGGTGGTGATTTATTTCTTCGGTTTGAGTTATTTGGGGTTGGCAGCGCTGGTGTTCACATGGTGTCTGATTGCGCTGACCATGATTGATGTTGATACCCAATTACTGCCGGACGATATTACGTTGCCACTCTTGTGGCTGGGTTTGATCATCAACAGTTTTGGGCTGGTTGTGCCCTTGCAGGATGCTGTTTGGGGTGCGATTGCGGGTTATCTGTCTTTATGGTCGGTGTATTGGCTGTTTAAGCTGGTAACCGGCAAGGAAGGCATGGGTTATGGGGATTTCAAATTGCTGGGTGCGCTGGGTGCCTGGATGGGTTGGCAGATGCTGCCGCAGGTTATCCTATTGTCGTCCTTTGTGGGGGCTGCGCTGGGTATTGCTATGATTGTGCTGCGAGGGCGGGATAAAAATATTCCCATTCCCTTTGGGCCTTACCTGGCCATTGCTGGTTGGATCGCGTTTTTGTGGGGTGATTATATTAATCGCACCTATCTGCAACTCTTTACTTCTCCCTGATCTTTGATCACTGCTGTGAAACAAAAATTAATTGTTGGCTTAACCGGCGGCATCGGCAGCGGTAAGTCGGAAGTGTCCCGCCGATTCCAGGCGCTCGGCATTGTGGTGGTAGATGCCGATGAGGTTGCGCGCCTTGTGGTTGAGCCTGGCCAAGCGGCGCTGGCTGATATCGCTGCACGTTTTGGTTCAGATATTGTTTCGGCTGATGGCCATTTAAACCGCGCTTTGCTGCGGAAGATTATTTTTTCTCAGCCGGAAGAAAAGCGTTGGCTTGAGGGGTTATTACATCCACTGATTAACCAGGAAATTCGTCGGCAGCTAGCGGACGCAGACAGTCCCTATGTCATCCTGTCTTCGCCATTGCTGTTGGAAACCCGTCAACACGAACTGGTAAATCGCGTGCTGGTCATTGATGCCAGCGAGGCGCTGCAAATCGCGCGAGCCAGCAGCAGGGATGGTAATAGTAGTGAGCAGATCAAAACGATTATGGCAACACAACTTGATCGCGAAGCACGCATCAGCCGAGCCGATGATATTATTCACAACCACGGTGACCTGGTGGAGTTGGATGCGCAGGTGAAGACGTTACATCAGAGGTATATGGCGTTAGCTTCACACTGACTAACTCTCTTACCTGACACGAACCGGCTGTTAATTTCCCTGTCGGATATAAACCGACTCACTTCACATTGATACTGCTGTTATGACGAATACTGATCATGAAGAACCGCTCAAGCTCGCCTGCCCTATTTGTAAGAAAACGATTTACTGGACGGATGAGTATCCGTTTCGCCCGTTTTGCAGTGACCGTTGTCGGTTGATTGACTTGGGGGAATGGGCCAGTGAGGGGCATCGGATTCCGGGGGAGAAGGTTGATTTGAATGAGGATGATGAGAGGGATTGATTGAGTTATTGCCGAGCTGCAAGAATGGGTCGATTGGCCAGCTTGGTGTCGGATTACGCTTTGCTAATCCGACCTACGGGTGAGAGTATCGAGTAGGTCGGATTAGCCGCAGGCGTAATCCGACAAGATGTTCAACAAAAACTATTTGTTCCAAAAACAACTGATGGCTGCGATGCCTTGTCCACCATGGGCTTTTGCAATCTCAATATCATCGCAATCCATTCCACCTAATGCAAACACCGGCACACCTGTATTTTGCACCAGCTCCGCGAACTTCTCCCATCCTAATACTGCCGCATTCGGATGCGAAGATGTCGGGGCGACGGGTGACAGGCATACATAATCCACACCTATACGTAGCGCTTGCAGAATTTCTTCTGCGTTATGACACGAAGCGCCTAATAATTTTGAATCATCGATCAGGCGGGATTCGTATGTTCGTAATTCATGGCTGTTGAGGTGAAGACCATCACCGGCGCATCGGGAAAAGTTATCCCGCGTGGTATTGCAGAGTAATGTTGCCTGATACTGCTCGCATAATGTTTTGGCCAACTGCGCCAGGCCCCTGAATTGTTCCGGCGATGCGGAGGGGCAACGTAGCTGAACCAGGCGAATGCCACGTTGCAAGGCGCGCTCCAGGCGAAATAAAAAATCAGTGTGCGAATCAAAGTCACCAGTAATCAACAAGCTATCGGGCAGTTGCAGTGCGGTAATGATGGGTTTATTAGCGGCAGGGAAAGGGTAATCACTCAGCTCCGGGATATTTACCCAGCGAACGGGCTGCCCTTCCACACCGCGAGGCTCCCCGGAAAAGGCGAGTACTTTATACACATCTAAAAAAACCGACTTATCCACGTAATCGTGGCGAATCTGGATCAGCGGTTCTGTTTGCTCAACCTGAATATCAAGCTCTTCATAAAGTTCGCGTTGCAGTGCCTGATGAATTGTCTCACCAGCATCTACCTTTCCGCCGGGAAATTCCCACAAGCCGCCCTGATGCGCATCGGCGGCGCGGCGCGCGATAAGGATTTTGCCATCGGGACTAACAATAGCCCCGACGGCAACGTGAACCACTTTGATTGGCATAATTACGAATAGTCAGTTACGAATGGCAAGCTTTGGATAGTAAGTTACGAACGGTAATCGGCATTAATACGGACATACTCATAAGACAAGTCGGTCGTCCACACCGTCTCCGCCACATTGCCGCGACCAAGATCGATACGAATGGCAATGTCTTCACCCTTCATAACAGCCTGGCCCTGCTCTTCGGTATAACTCGTTGCACGTCCGCCATTTTCTACAATCAAAACATCATTGAGATGAACGCGTACTTTGGTTGCATCAAGATCGGGCACACCCGCATAACCAATGGCAGCAACAATGCGACCCCAATTAGGATCAGATGCAAAGAGAGCCGTTTTAATCAGGGGAGAATGTGCAACAGCATAAGCTACATCGAGACATTCATCGCGATTTGCACCACCATTGACAGCAACAGTTACAAATTTGGTCGCACCTTCGCCGTCGCTGACAATACTTTTCGCCAAATGAATATACGCAGCAAAAATAATGTCTTTCAGTTTTTCATATAACTCACCCTCAGGCTTGTTAACCTCGGGTAAATCAACCTGACCAGTAGCAATGAGAATACACGAATCGTTGGTGGAGGTATCACCATCGATAGTAATACGGTTGAAGGATTTATCGGCAGCTTCCCGCGCTAATTGCTGCAATAAAGACTGCGCAATTTTGGCATCGGTAGCGATATAACCCAGCATGGTCGCCATGTTGGGTTTGATCATGCCAGCGCCTTTGGCGATGCCATTGACGGTAATTGTTTTACCCTGATATTCGATTTGTTGGCTGAAACCTTTAGGGCGCGTATCGGTTGTCATGATACCGGCGCCCGCATCGGTCCAACCTTGTTCGGTTGCGTTTGCCAGGGCTTCCGGAATTGCCGCGATGATTTTCGCAACCGGTAAAGGCTCGCCAATCACACCGGTAGAAAAGGGTAAAACCTGCTCGGGCTTAACACCGGTTTGTTGTGCTATGGCTTCACAGGTCGCTTTGGCGTCACGCAGGCCCTGCTCTCCGGTGCAAGCGTTGGCGTTACCGGAGTTAATCACCAAATAGCGAATCGGCGCCGCTGCCAAGTGTGCCTTGCACAATGTCACCGGCGCAGCGCAGAACGCGTTTTTTGTAAACACCCCGGCAACAGTACTGCCTTCTGCCAGCTCAAACAACACGACATCACGACGGTTTTGACGCTTGATACCCGCACAAACAGCGGTGAGTTTTACACCTGCTACCGGGTGCATGGAAGGGAATGGATATTCACCAACGGCCATGATTCATAATTCCTGTGCTATTGCGACGATACTTTTTCTAAAGGACATGCTCCGGTTACATAAACCTCAGCGCCCTACTCCAATTGCCCATGACACTGTTTGTATTTTTTACCCGAACCACATGGGCACGGATCGTTACGGCCAACCTTGCGCCCCTGGCGTACAAACGGCTCAGGTTGTTGATGATCACGCTCAGGCTGTTGCTCTTCGCCCATGGCAGAAACCTGTTCATGTTGCAGCAACATTTTCTGCCGTTCTAATGCTTCGCGACGCTGTTTTTCCATCGCTTCCATTTGCTCACGCGTAATCGGCTCAACACGTGCAAGCAGGTGGATAGTCTCGCGCTTTACGGTTTCCAGTAATTGCTGGAAGAGCTCAAACGCTTCACGCTTATATTCCTGCTTCGGATTCTTTTGCGCATATGAACGCAGGTTAATCCCTTGACGCAGGTGGTCCATGTTGGCCAGATGCTCTTTCCAGGCGTTGTCCAATACTTGCAACATCACCTGCTTTTCAATCTCAACCATAATGCTGCCGATGCGTTCGCATTTTGCATCGTAGCCTGCCTGGATTTCAGCGAGGATTTTTTCGCGCAGTTTTTCTTCGTGCAGGCGATTGTCTTCGTCAAGCCATTTGGCAATGGGTAATTGCAAACCAAAATCTGTTTCAATCTGCTTTTCCAGGCCGGGAACATTCCACTGATCTTCAATGCTCATCGGTGGAATAAAATGGCTGATCATGTCATCGACCACGTCTCCGCGAACAGTATTAACCGTGTCACGAATAGTGTCGGCATCCAGCAGCTGGTTACGCTGATGATAAATAATTTGCCGCTGTTCATTGGCAACGTCATCAAATTCAAGCAACTGCTTACGAATATCAAAGTTGCGGCCTTCAACTTTACGCTGGGCTTTTTCAATGGCGTTGTTCACCATACGGTGCTCAATAGCCTCGCCCTTGTTCATGCCCAATGCCTGCATAAATCCACGCACGCGATCTGACGCAAAGATGCGCATCAAATTATCTTCAAGTGACAGATAAAAACGCGTTAAGCCCGGGTCACCCTGACGGCCCGCACGACCGCGCAACTGGTTATCAATACGACGGGATTCGTGTCGCTCGGTACCAATGATATGCAGGCCGCCCGCCGCAATCACTATTTCGTGGCGCTTCTGCCAATCAGCTTTAATAGCTGCAATTTGAATATCAGTCGGGTTTTCCAATGCGGCAACTTCTGCCTCCCACTTACCACCCAGCACAATATCCGTACCACGACCGGCCATGTTGGTCGCAATGGTCACGGCTCCAGGGCGGCCCGCCTGGGCAATAATTTCTGCTTCCTGCGCGTGGAATTTCGCATTGAGCACCTGGTGCTTGATGCCCGCTTTATTCAAGCGGCGCGACATTTCTTCCGAGGTTTCGATAGATGCAGTACCCACCAGAATCGGTGCATTTTTTTCCTGGTAGGTTTTAATATCCTCAACAATTGCATCGTATTTTTCTTCTACCGACAGAAAAACCAGATCGTTCAGGTCAACACGTTGCACTGTCTTGTTGGTGGGAATGACCACGACATCAAGACGATAAATTTCGCGGAACTCATAGGCTTCGGTATCCGCTGTACCGGTCATGCCCGCAAGAATTGGATACAAACGGAAGTAATTCTGGAAGGTGGTTGATGCAAGCGTTTGACTTTCGCTCTGGATGGGTACGCCCTCTTTCGCCTCAAGGGCCTGATGCAGACCTTCCGATAAACGACGTCCTTGCATGGTCCGGCCAGTATGTTCATCGATCAGGACAACCTGGTTTTCCTGCACAATATATTCAACATCACGGTGGAATAATGCATGAGCGCGCAAGGCTGAATTCACATGATGTAACAGAGCAAGATTATTGGCCGCATAAAGATTTTGATCCGGTTGCAATAATTTTGCTTCAATCAACAAATCTTCTACATGTTGATGTCCACTTTCGGTGAGTTCCACCTGACGGGTTTTCTCATCGACAGAATAATCGCCTTCACCGCCTTCTTCTTTTTGCGGTTTCAGTCTGCCGACTAATTGGTTCATTCGTTTGTACAACTCAGAACTGTTTTCAGCAGCCCCGGAAATCACCAGGGGCGTGCGTGCTTCGTCGATCAGGATCGAGTCAACTTCATCCACGATGGCAAAATACAGAGGCCGCTGAACTTTATCCGCTTTGCTCAGCGCCATGTTATCGCGCAAGTAGTCAAAGCCGTATTCGTTGTTGGTACCGTAAGTAATATCGGCGGCGTAGGCCTCACGTTTTAATGCCGATGGCTGCATTGACTGGATAACGCCTACTTTCATACCGAGAAATTCATAAACCGGCCGCATCCACGCCGCGTCGCGGCTGGCCAGATAATCGTTCACGGTCACGACGTGTACACCCTTGCCGGTCAAGGCATGCAAATAACTGGGCAGTGTGGCTACCAACGTTTTACCTTCACCAGTACGCATTTCGGCAATACATCCTTCATGCAGTGCCATGCCGCCAATTAACTGCACATCAAAATGACGCATAGACAAAACCCGGCGGCTCGCCTCACGCACCGTAGCGAAAGCCTCAGGCAAGAGCTGATCAAGCGTCTCTCCCTGCTGGTGGCGCTGACGATATTCGTCAGTTTTTGCCCGTAACTGTTCGTCGGTCAATTTTTCCATGTCCGGTTCAAGGGCATTAATTCGCGTCACAACCTTGCTCATGCGCTTGAGTTCGCGATCATTTTTTGAACCGAATAAAGCTTTAGCTATAAAACCAATCATTTGATATACCGTAACTTATAAGAATGCAGATCTGAATTAAAATGAACCTGACAGCAAGGCTGGCAAGTAAACAGAAAGGTGCTTGTTAAAGCAAGCAGGGAGAAGAGAATTATCGGCTGGCGCGATGAATGTAAGTGGCAGGATCGACAGGGCGACCGTGCTTGTAGACTTCAAAATGAACGTGAGGACCGGTAGAGCGGCCAGTAGAACCAACTAAAGCGATGATTTGGCCTTTTTTAACAACATCGCCCACCTTCACAAGATTGCTTTTGTTGTGGGCATAACGAGTGGCGTAACCATTACCATGGTTGATTTCAACCATATTGCCGTATTCAGGATGGCGACCGGCGACAGTGACAACGCCAGCGGCAACAGAGATAACATCCGTTCCTTCGCGAGCCGCAAAATCAACGCCAGCGTGGAAGGCTACGTTACCAGTAAAGGGGTCTGTCCTGCGCCCAAAGCGGGACGCCATCCACCCTTTCTGTACCGGGCGTCCGGCAATAAAGATGTCTTCCTGAATCTTGCGCTTGGCCAGCAAAGCATCAAGCGTTTCCAGTTGCTGTTCGCGATTTTCAATTTGATTGGAGAGCTGATCAATGATGCGAATCAACTCAGGTGTAGATTGGGCCTGGGTGACTGCTGCGGTTTCCGGGCCACCGATGGCGGGAGGTTGGCTGAAGTCAAACTCGCCTTCTTCCAGCTTTGCAACCGTGGTCAGTCGCTCGCCCAAAGCATCCAGACGAACCAAACGCGCCTGCATTTCAGCGATTTTCATCGTCAGAGCCGATAACTGGGCCTCGGCTTCCTGACGGGTTTTTTCCAGGTGCTCTTTTTGAGCAATCAGTTCATCTTCAAGGGCTTGACGGGTTTCGGTACTGAAAAAATCGCCGTTTTCCTGGGTTTCAAGCCACTGATAGCCGATGGCGCAAAGGACGCCGGGCATACCCAACAGGCAGACAGACAGCAACGCACGCGTCCATCCCGCAATGGAGATGCTTCGCGATTGGCCATGATGCTTGTTGAGAATAATAATTTTCATGCAGCGGATGTTATCTGATTTGCCCGGACCATTTATTAGTAATAGTAGGCATTTTAAGATTCTTGTTTAGACCAATATTGCCTTGTTAACGATCTTTTATAATTTAAAGAACTAAGAAAAGAACTTTTTTATTATAAGCAATCACTTTGTCGTCCGTGATAACACGGATTTATAAGCAAAATTAGCACCACTTTCCGAAAAATCATCCGCCATTCTTGGCGGCGAGGTCGAAATATGGCACAGAAGAAAGGCAATGATCAATAGAAAATTTCAACGACATTGAGGATCAATGTCGTTGAAATTAAGAGCAGACAAGGCTTAGATGGCCAATAGAGGCTTCATGTAGGAGATGGGCGCGGCGTCCTCATCTTCAAAAGTGACAACTTCCCAGGCGTCTTTCTGGGCAATTAATTGGCGCAGGGACCTGTTATTCAGACCATGGCCCGACTTATGGGCTTTGAACTCACCGATCAGGCTATTTCCCAATAGATACAAGTCGCCGATCGCATCCAGGACTTTATGTTTTACAAATTCATCTTCATAACGCAAACCATCCTCATTCAGGATGCGGTAATCATCTACCACGATAGCGTTATCGATACTGCCGCCCTTGGCCAGGCCTTTTGAGCGCAGGTATTCAATCTCGTGCATAAACCCGAAGGTACGGGCGCGACTGACTTCTTTTACGAATGATGTGCTCGAAAAATCCACCGAGGTTTCCAGCGTACGACCTTGAAAAACCGGGTGATCAAAATCAATAGAGAAGGAGACTTTAAAGCCTTCAAATGGCAGGAAACTCGCGACTTTGTCGCCATCTTGCACTGTGACGGCTTTCTTGATGCGAATGAATTTTTTCGGAGCAGGCTGCTCCTGAATACCAGCGGACTGAATCAGAAACACAAAGGGTCCGGCACTGCCATCCATAATAGGTACTTCGGGTGCACTGACTTCGACAATAGCGTTATCTATTCCCAAACCGGCCATAGCAGAGAGCAAATGCTCAACGGTCGACACCCGAACATCGCCATTCATCAGGGTCGTCGATAAGGTTGTATCGCCGACATTTTCTGCTTTAGCTTCAATTTCCACTACGGGATCGAGATCCACGCGGCGAAACAGAATTCCGGCATCCACGGGAGCGGGCAGCAGGGTCAAATAGATTTTTTGGCCCGTGTGTAAACCAACGCCGGTCGCGCGAATGGCATTCTTAAGTGTTCGTTGTCTGATCATTGCTTTGTATTAGCCCTACCTGTTAGCTAGATTAGCAAGTGTACCCAAGGTGACTTTGGCGTGTACGCAGCGTGTATTTTTTGCTGCCATACCCGCGATATCCTTATTGATGTCCCGCAGTCTAACCAAAAGTATTCCCGTTCAAAAAAGCAAGTCATGTTACCAATATATGCCAGCAGTCGCCAGCTAAGCGGCTTATAGGAAAAATCAATCTTCAGCAGACGTCGCCTCCTTGTTCGCTGAAGCCCGTTGAAAGACAACTTTGCGCTACGCCTGTTCGCGCACACCACACCACCAACCCGGACACGTTCATTGACGAGTTGTGGTGTCGGTGCCGGCAATTTTCAAGTCGTTTCCTAATCGGCCGCCACGCGGCGCACGACGCTCATGATTACTTGATCAATCTGCCTGACGACGCAGGAACGCCGGAATATCAAGATATTCAAGATCCTTTTCCGCCATCGGCGCAACGGCCGCGGAGGTATGGCTGTTGGCACGCAAGTGAGCCGGACGATCCAGGGCACTGTAATCAATTTGACCATTGGAGCGGCGGGTATTATCCACGATGACCTTTGTCGGCGCCGGCTTGCTTTCTTTAGCGGCGGCCGCGGCGGTAGCACCCAAACCAGTCGCCACAACAGTAACGCGAAGTTCGTTGCTCATCTCCGGATCAATAACGGTACCCACCACGACGGTTGCATCAGCCGATGCAAATTCCTCAATGGTGTTACCCACTTCAGAGTATTCGCCGAGGGATAAATCGATACCTGCCGTGATGTTCACAAGGATGCCGCGCGCACCTTGCAGATTGACGTCTTCCAGCAGTGGACTGCGAATGGCTGCTTCGGCTGCTTCACGCGCACGATTTTCGCCAGTTGCACGGCCAGTACCCATCATTGCCATACCCATCTCGGACATCACAGTGCGAACGTCTGCAAAGTCGACGTTGATCATACCGGGGCGAATAATCAGGTCAGCGATACCTTGTACAGCGCCGAGCAATACATTGTTAGCCGCTTTAAACGCATCGAGCAGGCTGGTGGATTTACCCAGTACCGCCAACAATTTTTCGTTGGGGATTGTAATTAATGAATCCACGCGATCTTGCAGCTCACGGATACCCGCTTCTGCAATTGCCATACGTTTGCGGCCTTCAAAAGGAAACGGTTTGGTAACCACAGCAACCGTGAGAATTCCCAGGTCACGGGCAACTTCGGCCACTACCGGTGCACCACCGGTACCGGTACCACCACCCATACCGGCAGCGATAAAGACCATGTCCGCACCGCGCAGCACTTCGGCAATGCGCTCACGATCTTCCAGTGCCGCCTGACGGCCGACTTCCGGGTTGGCACCGGCACCCAACCCTTTGGTCATGGAGTTACCCAATTGCAACACCGTGCGCGCATCAATATCTTTTAGCGCTTGCGCGTCGGTGTTGGCGCAAATAAATTCCACACCATCGACGTTATTGGCAATCATGTGCTTGACGGCATTACCGCCACCGCCACCGACACCGATAACTTTGATAACTGCACTTTGTTGAATGCTATCGACTAATTCAAACATAGTAATACCCCTTTTTTCCCTTGAACGTGTCTGTTAAAAAATAAACTGTGAGTACGTTTAAAAATTGCTTTGAAATAATTTCTTGAGCCGATTGAATATCGAACCCTGCTGTTCCCTCGAATGATGCGCAGCTCCCCTGCCCTCCTGTTGTTGCTTCATTGCATACATCAACAAACCGACACCGGTGGAATAAATCGGGTTATTCACGATGTCGGTCAAACCGCGGATCGCGTGTGGTGCGCCAATGCGAACCGGCATATGAAAAATTTCTTCTGCCAACTCGATAACGCCTTCCATCTTTGATGTTCCACCGGTCAATACAATGCCGGCGGCAATCAAGTCTTCATAACCGCTGCGCCGCAATTCTGATTGCACCAGCGTAAACAATTCGTCGTAACGCGGCTCAACAACTTCGGCCAACGCCTGACGAGACAGATCGCGCGGTTGACGATCCCCCACACTGGGCACTTTGATCGTTTCATCCGGGCTGGTTAACTTTGCCAGCGCGCAGGCATATTTAATTTTAATTTCTTCTGCATTGGGCGTCGGTGTGCGCAGCGCCATAGCGATATCATTAGTTACCTGATCGCCGGCAATAGGAATCACGCCGGTATGACGAATTGCACCATCTTTAAAGATGGCAATGTCAGTAGTACCACCACCGATATCTACCACGCACACACCCAGTTCTTTTTCATCGTCTGTCAGTACGGCATAACTGGAAGCTAATTGTTCCAAAATAATATCTTCAACTTCCAAACCGCAGCGACGAATACACTTTTCAATATTCTGCGCGGCGTTTACAGCACAGGTAACCAGGTGTACTTTCGCTTCCAGGCGTACGCCAGACATACCCAGGGGCTCTTTCACACCATCCTGATCGTCGATTAAAAATTCCTGCGGCAGGATGTGCAGAATTTTCTGATCCGCCGGAATGGCGACCGCCTGGGCAGCATCAATCACACGATCCAGATCCTGCGGAAACACTTCGCGATCCTTGATTGCCACGATACCGTGGGAATTCAGGCTGCGAATGTGGCTACCCGCGATACCTGCGTATACCGAGTGGATCTGGCAGCCTGCCATCAGCTCGGCTTCTTCAATGGCGCGCTGGATCGACAGCACTGTGGATTCAATATTTACCACTACGCCCTTTTTTAAACCGTTGGAGCGATGCGATCCGATCCCGACAATTTCCAGGCGTCCTTCGGGCGTGATGGCTCCCACAAGCGCCACCACCTTGGATGTACCTATATCCAGGCCAACAATCATTTTGTTGTCACCAGCATTTGCCATTGGCGTAACCTCTTTTTAAATCATTCCAGCCTTTGAATGATCACATCGATTTAATGTAATTTTTTTTTGCTTCTGAATCCGCTGACCATTGCACCGCAACACCGTTCGTATAACGCACATCGATGGCGATAACGTCCTGCCAGACTTCGTTCAGATGCTGATCGTAGACCGTTATAAAACGACGCATCTTTTCCATTACCTGATCGCGGCCAATGGCCACTTCCACATTACCTTTCAACATCAAGCGCCAGGATTTTTTGTTGTCGCATTTCAGTTCAATCACTTCCAGCCCGCGCGAACGCAACAACTGCGACAGGTCCTGGTATTGCTGCATAATCTTGCCAGCATCGGCGGCATTACCTTGCAACAGGGGTAAATCTTCCAATGCATCAATATTTCCAACCCGAACCAATTCGCCACGCTGATTCAGAAAACCTTCTGTTCCCCAGCGCGCAATCGGCTGTTGTTCGGTGATGCGCACTTCCAACGCATCGGGCCAACGCCGCGCCAGTGCGGCATGTTCAATCCAGGGCTCACTTTCCAGCGCCGTCTTCATGCGCATTAAATCCAGCTGCAAGAAATCTTCATTGATCTCGGCGCTGATTAATTCCATCGCCCGCTCTTTGCTGATGTAACGAAAATCACCCTCCACCATCACGCTCGCCAAGGGCCGATCAATCAACTCGGCAACGGGCTCAGCGACAAAGTAAAGCGCTAAGGCCAGCGCACCGAGTATCAACAACAGCCCCAACAAACGTCGCAACCAGCGTCCCGCATGGCTTTCATTCGTGTCCCCCAGGCGTGTGCCGCCGTAACTGGGAACCTTGGTATTTATTTCCTCTGCCCGTTTACTGCGCCGCCTGCCGCTGACATTGCTGTCGTTCATACGGAGTTACAAGCTGGCCAGTAATACAGCCATGACCAATTGTGCAAAAGATAAACCTTCTGCCTTTGCAGCCATGGGCACCAGGCTGTGACTGGTCATGCCGGGTACGGTGTTCACTTCCAGCAAATAAAAATTCAGCGCAGCATCAGCCATAACATCTACCCGTCCCCACCCGCGGCAGCCGAGTGCATTGAAGGCATTCAAGGCTAACTCACGCAGCTCTTTTTCTTTGGTTTCATTCAGCCCACAGGGACAAAGGTAGCGTGTATCTTCTGCAAGGTATTTCGCATCAAAATCATAAAAGCGGTGGTCAGTTTCCAGTTTGATCGGTGGCAAGGCTTTACCATCCAGAATGGCCACGGTGTATTCTCCGCCGACAATCAATCGCTCCACCAATACACTGCCGTCGTATTGCGCCGCATTCGCGTAAGCTGCTTGCAGTTCTGCCGCTGATTGCACCCGCGACATACCAATACTCGACCCTTCGTGGGCGGGTTTGACCATGACTTCGCCACCCAGGTTTTCCAATATGGCAGTCCAGTCGGCATCCGCCTGCAGCACGGTAAAGTCCGGTGTGGGCAAACCAACGCCGCGCCATAATTGTTTGCTCCGTAATTTATCCATGGCCAGCGCGGATGACTGCACGTCGCTGCCGGTATAAGGAATATTTAAATATTCCAATACCGCCTGAATCCTTCCATCCTCACCGCCGGGACCATGCAAGGCAATAAACGCGCGATCCAGCTTTGCTGCCTGAATATCACTGATTGCATTTTCACCGACATCAATCACCACCGGATCAATACCCGCTTCTTTCAATGCATTGATAACAGCCGTGCCGCTTTGTAAAGAAATGTCGCGTTCTGCTGATTGACCACCGAATAAAACGCCTACACGACCTAATCGGCTTTTTAATGCGTCATCAATCGGCAAATGTATGGGTTGCATTTTTGTTAACCTCTACTGCAAGTTGCGCTTGGCCAATTCGGGGGACAATACACCCACATTGCCAGCACCTTGGGTAATCACGATATCGCCCGCTTTAACCAGGTCTTTGATGATGGCCGGAACACCTTCAACGGTTTCAACAAAGATAGGTTCGATGACGCCGCGCGCCCGAATACTGCGGCACAGGTGACGGCTATCCGCGCCGGGAATCGGTTCTTCCCCCGCGCTGTAAACTTCAAGCATGACCAGGGCATCCACCGTGGATAACACCTCAACAAAGTCTTCGTACAAATCTCTTGTGCGCGTGTAACGGTGTGGTTGATACACCATAACCAATCGCCGGTCGGGCCAACCGTCACGCACGGCTTTTATAATCGCGGCCACTTCGCGCGGATGGTGGCCATAGTCGTCCACCAACATGGCATCGCCGTTGCCGATGGGGAAATTGCCGTAAACCTGAAAGCGGCGGCCGACACCCTGGAAATTTTCCAATCCCTGCTGAATGGCTTCATCACTGATGCCTTCATCGGTAGCGACAGCGATGACCGCTGTCGCATTCAACACATTGTGAATGCCGGGAATGTTCAAGCGAATATGCAAAGGTTGTTCATGGCCGGGGCGCAGTACATCAAATTCGGACTGCATCTTATTTTGCTGGATGTTGATCGCCCGGAAATCACAATGCTCATCAAAACCATATGTCAGGATCGGACGGGCGATTTCCGGAATGATGTCGCGAATCACCGGATCTTCACCACACAACACGGCCAGACCGTAGAACGGCAAGTTATGTAAAAATTCGACGAAGGTTTTCTTCAGCTTTGAAAAGTCTCCGCCGTAGGTATCCATATGATCTGCATCGATATTGGTCACGATGGCAACCATAGGTTGCAGATGCAAAAACGACGCATCGCTTTCATCGGCTTCCGCGACCAAATATCGGCTGCCACCCAACTGCGCGTTAGTGCCGGTACTGTTTACCAAACCACCGATAATAAATGTCGGGTCCTGCTTCGCAGCGGCCAAAATTGAGGCCATCAAACTGGTGGTCGTGGTTTTACCGTGCGTGCCCGCCACGGCAATACCGTGGCGATAGCGCATCAATTCACCGAGCATCTCGGCGCGACGGACGATAGGAATACGCAATTCACGTGCGCCAATCATTTCAGGATTATTGGCGGCTACTGCACTTGAATTCACCACCACATCAGCGCCGGCAATGTTGCTCGCACTGTGGCCGATAAACACCTGCGCGCCTTTGTTGACCAGCCGTTGCGTCACGCTGGATTCTTTGATATCCGAGCCGGAAATTTCATAGCCCTGGTTCAACAGAACTTCGGCAATACCGCTCATACCCGCGCCGCCAATACCAATAAAATGAATGCGACGGATACGACGCATCTCGGGTACTTCGTAATGTTCTATGGCTTTATCCACGCGCCACCTCCACACATATATTCGCGACCGTCTCTGCTGCATTGGGCAACGCAAGCAGGCGCGCTTTCTCAGCCATGTTCATACTTTGTTCCGTTTCATTGATGTGCATCATCAAGAGCGCGGCCAATTTCGCTGGCGTCAGTTCGCGCTGGGCCACCGATATGCCTGCACCCGCACGACTCAAGATCGCCGCGTTATGGGTTTGGTGATCATCAATCGCTGACGGCAAGGGAATTAAAATAGCCGCAACACCCGCCGCCATCAGTTCAGAAACGGTCAACGCACCCGCACGACAAACGATCACATCCGCCCAACCATACGCAGCAGCCATATCATCAATAAAAGCATCTACCTTCGCGGTGACTTGCTGTTGTTCGTACAGCGCCGCCGTAATTTGCGCATGATCTTTTCCAGCTTGATGCCACACATCCGGACGAGATTCCGCCGGTAATTGCGCCAGCGCTTGCGGCACCAATTCATTGATGGCTTTCGCACCCAGACTGCCACCCAACACCAACACATGCAGCTTTGCTTTCTGTGCACGACGTTCGCCATAGCGGACTGCCGGTGCCGGTAGCGCGGCAATCGCGGTGCGCACTGGATTGCCGACCACTTGCGCCTGTGCAAAAGCGCCATTAAAAGCAGACAGCACACGCGTTGCAATCCGCGAAAGCACACGATTGGTGGTACCGGCAATGGCATTCTGCTCGTGGATAACCAGCGGTTTTCCTAATACACGCGCAGCAACACCACCCGGCCCCGATGCAAAACCACCGAAGCCCACCACCACATCAGGTTGTTCACGCCGCAAGATACCGATGGCTTGAGCAATGGCATAACCCACCAAAAACGGCGCCTTGATTAATCCGGATAATCCACGCCCGCGCACACCTTCTACACGAATCAAATGCAGCGGAATATTTGCCGCCGGCACCAAACGGTTTTCTATGCCGCGCCCTGTACCGAGCCACATCAACTGGGCTCCGGCTTGCCGCAATACATCGGCAACCGCCAGCGCGGGAAAAACATGCCCGCCAGTACCGCCGGCCATAATCATTACCTTGAGCGATTGCGCGTTCGTCATACCGCCTCCGGCATTATCGGTGGTGGGCGAACCGCAGCGCGCAGGGGACGTGCCGGCGGAATATAAATCGAACTGACGCCACGCACTTCCCACTCAATACGCATGACAAATGCCAGCAACACGCAACTGACAAGCAAACTACTGCCGCCGTAACTGATAAATGGCAGGGTTAATCCTTTGGTCGGCAATAAGCCTGAAGCAACACCGACATTGATAAATACCTGGAATGAAAACAGAATCGCCACGCCGAACGCAGCAAAGGCAGCGAAAGCTTTCCCTACGGCCAGGTTATTTTTTGCAATGGTGAAAACCCTCAGGATCAAGGCCACAAACAATCCAATAATGACCGTTGCGCCGACCAATCCGAATTCCTCGGCGATGATGGCGAAGATAAAATCGGTATGCGCTTCCGGCAGGAAGAATAATTTCTGCAAACTATTGCCCAATCCCAAACCGAACCATTCACCGCGCCCAAAACCAATCAGCGACTGGGTTAGCTGATATCCCGTATTAAACTGGTCTGCCCAAGGATCCAAAAAGGTAATCAACCGTTGCATACGGTAAGGCGAGAACACGGCCACGGCTCCCAGGCTCGCAACACCCAGACCAATCAACAACAGAAAATGCCACATACGTACGCCGGCAATAAACATCATGGCAAACACCGTCGCGCTCAACACCACCGAACTACCAAAATCCGGTTCGAGCAAAAGCAGCACGACAAACAATCCCACCACCAGCAATGGCTTCAAAAAACCCTGCCAACCAAAATGCAGTTCGTGGTAGCGCCGTGCAAAAAAGCTGGCAAAAAAAACGACGGCGCAGAATTTGGCGATCTCCGATACCTGCACAGAAATAATGCCCAGGCTTAACCAACGTTGGCTGCCGTTCACTTTTTTACCGACACCGGGAATCAACACAATCACCAGCAATAACAACGTGAATAATAAAAAGTAGCCGGCATAACGCTGCCAGACGCTCATCGGAATACTCACAACCACCATGGCAAGGGTGGCACCCATGACCATATACACACCGTGACGTTTGGCGAAATACCAGGCATCACCATAATTGGCTGCCGCGAATGCTACGGAAGCCGATGCAACCATCACCAGCCCGATGGACATCAACACCAGCCACAAACTCAACAGCGTCCAGTCAACACGCTGATTAAATGGCAGGTCGGTGCGGGTGGTGGTCATCATGGCGTCAACTCCCGCACTGCTGCGCAGAACTGTTGGCCGCGATCCATATAATTTTTAAACATATCGAAGCTTGCACAGGCAGGTGACAGCAACACAGCGTCACCCGCATGTGCTTGCTCATAGGCTTTGCTCACAGCATCCATCATGCTGGTCGCAAAGGTCACCTTGAATTTTCCTTCAATGGCGGCGGCTATCTGTGGCGCATCGCGACCAATCAATACAACCGCACGAACCTGATCATCAATGGCCGGAGACAGCTCGGTAAAATCCGCGCCTTTACCCTCCCCACCGGCAATCAACACCAGTTTCGCTGGCGGACGGGCGAGACCTTTAATGGCGGCTACCGTTGCGCCGATGTTAGTGCCCTTGGAATCGTTAAAAAACTCCACGCCCTTGATCGCGGCAACCCATTCACACCGGTGAGGCAAACCGGAAAAATGTTTCAATGCTTCAAGCATGGCCGGTAACGGCAAACCCGCTGCATGCCCCAATGCAAGTGCGGCGAGTGCGTTGTCCACATTGTGCTTGCCGCGGATTTTCAATTGGCTTGCGGGCATCAACGGCTGGAATTGCCATGCCAGGAAATCTTCGCCTTGTTCCTGAATAATCCCGAAGTTATTGAACTCTGCACCGCCACCAAAGGTGATCGGCTTTACACCGCTTGCCAGCGGTGGATGCGTCAAAACATCGTTGCGGTTAACCACAATGTTTTGCGCACCAAAATACACGCGCAATTTCGCAGCATGGTAAGCCTGCATGTTGGGATAACGGTCCAGATGATCTGCGCTGATGTTTAAAATTGTGGCCACTTTGGCATTGAGTTTGGTCACGGTTTCCAGTTGAAAACTGGAGAGTTCCATTACATACAACTCAATATCATCATTTAACAAATCCAGCGCTGGCGTACCCAGGTTGCCGCCCACAGCAACTTTCAGTCCGGCTTGAGCGGCCATCTCACCGACCAAGGTAGTCACCGTGCTTTTGGCATTGGAGCCGGTAATCGCCACAATGGGCGCGCGCGCGTAACGCACAAACAATTCAATATCACCCACCACCGGTATGCCTGCGGCCCTGGCTTCGGCAATTGCCGGTGTCGCCACCGCAACGCCAGGGCTGGTAATAATTTCATCCGCAAGCAGTAAGGTTTCCGTTTTCAATTCGCCGGTCTCAACCAGAACCTGCGGAAACTCTTTTTTAATCTGCGCCAGATTCGGTGGTTGCGCGCGCGTATCCAACAATACAAATGCCTGCCCTTGCCTGGCCAAAAAGCGAGCCACCGACAGTCCGGTCACACCGGTGCCGATGATGGCTTTGACTTTGCTTGTGGCAATCATTTGAGTCACAGTAAATTCTCTTGTAAACCTACTTTCATTAACGCAGTTTTAAGGTCGCCAGACCGATCAACACCAGGATCACGGTGATGATCCAGAAACGAACAATAACGCGCGGCTCAGGCCAGCCTTTTAATTCAAAGTGGTGGTGGATAGGTGCCATTCGAAAGATGCGGCGACCGGTCAATTTGAATGACGCCACCTGCAAAATGACCGAGACCGTTTCCAGTACAAAGATGCCGCCCATAATGAACAGCACAATCTCGTGACGAATGACCACCGCAATCACACCCAAGGCAGCGCCTAATGCCAGTGCGCCCACATCACCCATAAACACCTGTGCGGGATAGGTGTTGAACCACAGAAATCCCAAACCCGCGCCGACCAATGCGCAACAGAACACCACCAGTTCACCCGCACCAGCCACATAGGCAATTTGCAGGTATTGCGCAAATTTGACGTTACCCGCCAGATACGCGATCACACCCAGCGCCGCCGCCACCATAACCGTGGGCATGATAGCCAGACCGTCGAGGCCATCGGTCAGGTTCACCGCATTGCTTGAGCCCACAATCACAAAGTAGGTCAACACGATGTAAAACAATCCCAGATCAATGGCGACGTTCTTGAAAAACGGAATAAACAATTGTGTTTCAACCGGACTGGTGGCGGTGTAGAACAAAAAGACTGCTGCACCAAAACCGGCAATGGATTGCCATAGATATTTCCACCGCGCGGGTAATCCACGGCTGTCACGTTTGGCGACTTTGCGATAATCATCTACCCAACCCACGGCACCGAAGATAGCGGTGACGATGATGACCACCCACACATACCGATTACTTAAATCCGACCACAGCAACGCACTGATAAAAATCGCCGTCAGGATCAAAGCACCGCCCATCGTCGGGGTGCCGGACTTACTCAAATGCGACTGCGGGCCATCAGTGCGCACGGCTTGTCCGATACGCATGGCATTCAATCGTTTAATTACCCAGGGGCCGAGCAACAACGAAATACCCAAGGCGGTCAGCACCCCCAGGATCGCGCGCAGGGTAAGGTATTGAAACACTGCAAAACTGCGCACATATTCTTGTAAGTATTCTGCGAGCCAATACAGCATCAGTGTGGTTCTCCGGTGGAAGTTGATGAATCGCACAAGGCGCGCACGATTAAATCTGTCTTGGCACTGCGAGAGCCTTTGATCAGCACAGTCATTTTTTTGTTTGCCATTGACGCCAGGGCATAAATCAGCGTTTGTTGGTCTTCAAAATGTTGCGCATCCGCTGCCGCACCGTCACGGGCAAATGCCTCACTGGCCCGTCGGCTTAACACTCCCACCGTCAGCAACTTATTGATGCCGCGCGCGCGCGCGTAAGCACCGAGATCGGCATGCAATTGCTCAGCGTCACCGCCCAGCTCCGCCATATCACCTAGCACCAGCACACGAGTTCCCTCTTGCGCAGCCAGTACATCTATCGCTGCGCGCACTGACCCCGGATTTGCGTTGTAACTGTCATCAATGACTTGCATGCCCTTGAGTCCAGCCTGGCGAGTCATGCGGCCAACGACCGGGGTGAACTTTTGCAAGCCATTACGAATTTGTTGAATGTTGGCACCGGCCGCCCAGGCACAGGCGGCAGCCATCAAGGCATTGCGGATGCTGTGCTCGCCCAAGGCATTAAGTTGCACTGACATGGCGTCCTGCCGAATAACTAGCGTAAAGGTCACGCCGTCGGCTGTGATATGAATGTCGCGGGCAAAGCAATCAGCAGATTCACTCTGGAGCGACACCTTGATCGTATTTTTGTCAGTCAGTTGTGCCAACCATTGCGCGGCGTAGCGATCATCCAGATTCACAATTGCCGCTCCATTGGCAATCAAGCCCTGGTAAATTTCGCCTTTGGCAATGGCAACGTTATCAATGGAGCCGAAGCCTGCAATGTGGGCCGGCATAACATTGTTAACCATGGCAATGGACGGTGACGCTAGCGAACATAAATAAGCGATCTCACCGAGGCCACTGGCACCCATCTCGATAACGGCGTACTCGTGCTTGGGTTCCAGTTGCAATAACGTCAATGGCACCCCAATGTGATTGTTCAGGTTACCCTGGGTTGCCAATACTTCTCCGCATTCGCGCAGGATGCTGGTCAGCATGGTTTTCACCGTGGTTTTACCGCTGCTGCCAGTGATTGCAACCAACGGCCCGGTAAACGCGGCACGATTAGCTGCTGCAATTTGCCCCAATGCCAGCATGGTATTGCTGACTACCAATTGCGGCAGCGCAACGGCGGGATCGAATTTTTCTACCACCAGGCCACATACACCTTTGGCCGCTGCATCGGCTAAAAAATCGTGTGCGTCAAAACGCTCCCCGCGCAGCGCAACAAACAGGTCACCCGCTTGCAGCTGACGGGTGTCGGTGGTGACGCGGGAAAAACTGACATCACCGTTGTGCAGCATTGCACCCAGAGACGTACGCATCAGGTGAGCCATCTGCGTTAAGGTCAGGGGAGCCATCATGACTGTATCTCCGTATCAGCATCGCGCCGGGCAATGCGACGTTGTAACGCAAGACGTGCTTGTTTCACATCACTGAACGGCAAGGTTTGGGTAGCAAATATTTGATAATCCTCGTGACCTTTGCCAGCGATCAACACCACGTCACCTGCCTTGGCTTGCTGGATGGCAAGATCAATGGCCTGGCCGCGCTCGGCAATCACCAGACAACCGTGCGTGTTGTGCATGCCGCGCAGAATATCGGCGGCGATCACCGCTGGATCTTCGGTGCGCGGATTGTCGTTTGTCACGATGACGTAATCGCTCAGGCGTTCTGCAATACGGCCCATCAGTGGGCGCTTGCTTCTGTCGCGATCACCGCCGCAACCGAACACCGTCCAGACCCGCCCCGGATTATGTTCACGAATCGCCATCAAAGTATTTTCCAGTGCATCCGGGGTGTGTGCGTAATCAACAATGACATTGATGTCTTGTTGGGACTGCTCGAGCGTTACCGCCTGCATACGGCCGGGAGCTGGCTGCAATTGCGGAATCGCCAGGAGCACGTCAGCAAGGGCAGCACCGCCGACGCAGGCAGCCGTAATCACAGCCAACAAATTGCTGAGATTAAACGCACCCATCAAATGACTATGAAATTCGCCCGCTCCCCACGGTGTAACGAGGGTTACGCTGGCGCCCGTTGCGGTCAGCGCAATGTCTTTGGCATACACATCGGCATCGGTATCGCGCAGCGAAAAGCTGTAGGGCTGCACGCCGGAGGGCATTTTTTCCAACAAGCTTTTGGCCCAGCTATCGTCGGCATTGACGATGGCATAACGCAAGCCGGGCATTTGCAACAGTTGTTGTTTGGCTTTGCCGTAGCTCACAAGATCACCGTGGTAATCCAGATGATCCTGCGTCAAGTTGGTGAAGATGGCTGTTTCGAAATGTAGCCCGGCGACGCGCCCTTGCTGCAAACTGTGCGATGACACTTCGATGGCCACCGCAGCAACAGCGTGTTCGCGCAATTGCGCAAGAATATGCTGTAAACGCACGGCATCCGGCGTGGTTAAACCCGTCGCCGTCAAGGCATTTAATTGTTGGGCAAAAGGCGCCAATACCGCTGCATCCAGTACGCCGTAGCCGACAGTACCCACGACGCCGGCGCGTTCCTGCAGCAGCGCACTCAATTGCCCTAACAATAAACTGCAGGTAGTTTTACCGTTGGTGCCGGTAATGCCGACCAAGCGAAAATGCGCACTCGGCTCGCCGTAAAAACGACCGGCAATGGCACTTACCTGTTGCGCCAGATTGTCCACCGCAATCACCGGAACCTGACCAAGCCAGTCAATCCCCTGCCACTCTTTATCGGCCTCAACCAACACCGCAACGGCACCGCGCTCAATGGCGCTCGCAATAAAATGACGGCCATCAAATTGCTTACCACTGAGCGCGATAAACACATCGCCCTGGGTTAGCTGCCGCGTATCCAATGTCAACCCGGACACCACAAGCGGTGCAGCTTTTGCCAGATCCATCTCCGGCAAAAGCTGCGCAAGGGTGAGTGCGAATGATTGGGATTCCAGAGCCATCACGTCACCGGCCTCCCCTGAGGTTTCCGCTCTTCTTTTTTGGGTTGCGCCGCCATGTTTGGCGGCACCACCGGTTGTGGTGGAATCTGCATCATGCGCAATGCACCTTCCGCTACCTTGGAAAAAACCGGCGCAGCAACAAGGCCGCCAAAATACTGGGTCGCATCCGGCTCATCAATCACGACAACCGCCACAATGCGCGGATTGTCTGCTGGCGCCATACCGGCGAAGGACGACATGTAACGCTTCTCTTCGTAACCGTGAGCACCGACTTTATGTACCGTTCCCGTTTTGCCGGCAACGGTATAGGAAATCGCACGCGCACGGGTCGCGGTACCTTCGGTGGCCGCGCGCTTCAACATGGTGATGATGTCCTGCGTGTAGTGTTCAGCCACCACACGTTCAGCGGCCGGTTCGTTATCAACGCGCAATAACGATACCGGGCGTTTGACTCCGCCGCTGGCAATCACGCTGTATGCCTGGGCAAGCTGCAACACAGTGACATTCATACCGTAACCGTAAGCCAGGGTCGCGCGCTGGATGGGTCGCCACCGCGCATGGGCCGGCAACAAACCGGAACCTTCGCCGGGAAAACCGGTGCCCGTGGTCTGACCGATTCCCAGGCGGGCGTACATATCACGAATAATATGTGGCTCCAGTTCCAGGGCTAATTTGGTCATCCCCACCTGACTGGATTTGGCAATCACCATCGATAAATCCAGCGGTCCATAGTTATGCAAATCTTTCAGGGTTTTACTGCCCACCTGGATATAACCGGGGCTGGTGTTGATAACGTCATTGGGTTTGAATTTTCCTGATTCCAGGGCCGCCATAACCGCGATGGGTTTCATGGTGGAGCCCGGTTCATACACATCGGTAATCGCGCGATTACGCAACGCCGAACCTTTGGCATTGTTGCGATCATTCGGGTTGTAAGACGGCTGGTTGGCCATCGCCAATACCTCACCCGTTACCACGTCGAGAATAACCAGAGAGCCGGCCAGTGCACCGCTTTGCTCTACCGCATTTTTCAGCTCGCGATGCGCCAGGTATTGCAGACGCAAATCGATACTCAGGGTCAGGCCTTGCCCGGATCGCGCCGCTTTAATTAATTGCAATTCTTTGACCGTGCGGCCGTGCAAATCTTTTAATACTTCTTTCGCACCGTTTTCTCCCGACAACCAGGCGTCGTAAGCCAGCTCCATACCCTCCTGGCCACGATCATCGATATCGGTCATACCCACCAGATGCGCGGTCACATCACCCGCCGGGTAGTAACGACGGTATTCGGTCTGGCTGTAAACACCGGGAATGTCCAGGGCCAGAATGGTTTCCGCCGCCTGTGGCGGCAGATGGCGTTGCAGATACATGAACTCACGGCTGCTGTAACGCGCAAGCCGCGATTCCAATTCTGCTTTGTTCCAGCCCAGGGCTTGTGATAATTCCGCCCAACGCTGCGGCGCTTGCAGCAATACCTTGGGATTCGCCCACAGCGACGCCACCGGCGTACTGACCGCGAGCGGCTCGCCATTGCGATCCGTAATCACACCGCGATAGGCAGTAATAGATTCTGTGCGCAAGGTGCGCGACTGCCCCTGGTTTTGCAAAAACTCATACCCCTTATCGGTGTCGGGCAGCACTTGTAAGCTGGCCACGTGCCAGATCAACGCCAACGTCGCAGCGGTCATCACCAGGGCAACACTGTAAAAACGCCAGCGCGCCACTTTTAAGGTTTTCGTATCAGCAATAGGGGGATTCACAGAACTATTCATGATGACTCACCATCACGATGCGTTCTGCGGTAGCGGGAAACATGTCCAACTGTTGGGTTGCGATGGCTTCCACACGACTGTAGGAAGCCCAGGTACTTTGCTCCAATAAATATTGACCCCACTCCACTTGCAACTGGGCAGCTTCACGACGCAGGGTTTCGAGAGTGTTGGTTTGCTTGCGCACCTGATGGGTGGAGGCGACAACCGCCAGTGCCGACGCGATGACCGCCAACCATAAGAGCGCAGCCGCCAGCAGCGCACCGGGTGCGATGGGCTTGGCGGAATGGCGAGCGGTTTGTTTCATGTCAGCCTTGTGGTGGTTATTGAATGGTATCGGGTCTTGTTGTTTTTACTGTGTTGCCACGCCTGATCGGCTACTGCAATTTTTCTGCGACGCGCATGATGGCGCTTCGCGCACGGAGGTTCGCATTCACCTCCAGATCGCTGGCGCGGATGGCTTTTCCACAACTGCGCAAGCGTTTATTTAATTGTTCATCGCGTACCGGCACGCCGAGCGGCAATGGATCACCTTGCTCCTGGCGACGGATAAAACGCTTCACAACACGATCCTCCAGGGAGTGGAAGCTGATCACCACCAATCTGCCGCCCACTGCCAATACGTTTAACGCCTGTTCCAGTACCGCATCCAGATCGGTCAGCTCCGCATTGACCTTGATGCGAATCGCCTGGAAGGCGCGCGTCGCGGGATGTTTTCCTTTTTCCCACGCCGGGTTTGCTTCTTTTACAATCTCTGCCAAACGTGCCGTGGTGGTGATGGGTTGCTTTTGCCGTTCAGCGACAATGGCGCGCGCCATGCGTTTGGCAAAACGCTCTTCACCGTAATCCTTCAATACCTGGGCAATTTCACTTTCTTCTGCGCTGTTAACCCAGTCCGCCGCACTCTGGCCGCGGCTCTGGTCCATGCGCATATCCAATGGGCCGTCCGCCTGGAAACTGAAACCACGTTCAGCTTCATCCAGTTGTGGGGAAGACACCCCCAGATCCAGCAGCAGCCCGGTCACTTTTCCGGTCATATTGCGCGCTGCAACCAGTTCAGCCAGATCGGCAAATGAGCTATGGGCGATCTCAAAACGCGCATCCTGTTCAAAGCGCTTCCGCGCAACGGCAACAGCAGCAAGATCTTTATCAATGGCTAGCAATTGCCCCCGGGGCGACAGGGTTTGCAATATCAATTGGCTGTGGCCGCCACGCCCAAAAGTACCGTCGACATAAAAACCGTTCGGGTCAGTCACCAATGCGTCGACGGCTTCTTTGAGAAGCACCGTGATATGGGCAGATTCAGTCACAGGTGGCTCCTACAGCGAAAGCGACAGCATTTCTTCGGGCAGCTCATCGTCGGCAGGCTCATTCAAGAGCGCAGCCCAACTGTCCTCGCTCCACAACTCCAATTTCTTACCTTGTCCGACCAACATCATCTTTTTATCGAGATTGGCGTATTCGCGCAGCGTAGGCGGCACCAGGATGCGGCCGTTACCATCCACCTCAAGCAAGGTGGCGTAACCGATCATGATGCGTTTAACGCGCTGCGCCGCCTTATTGAAACTGGGCAAAGCCTCGATCTGTGGCAGTAACTCAAGCCACTCGGGCTCGGGGTAAACCAGCAAACAGCGGTCCTGGGTATGTGCAGTCACCACCAAACGGCCAGCACAGGACTCCGCCAACGCCTCGCGGATGCGCGTCGGTATCGCCATGCGACCCTTCGGGTCCATGCTGATGGAATGACTACCTGTGAACACTTTTCACCACTTGGATGGACTTGAATTCCACAAAAAACCACTATTAACCACTTTTTCCCACGAGCACACTATAAATGCGGTAAAAGCAAAGTCAAGCCAGCAATGGCGCGGATGTGACGGGATTTTGCAGGGAAAAAACCGGATAACTGTGGGGATAAACAGGGTTTTGGCGAAAACCGAAATGTGGAATCAGAGAGACCTGAGGAAAATACAATGAGATAGAGTACGAACTTAATGTATTACATTAAGAGAGTGATTATTTTGTATTGAAAAGTAGGTTCTATAGAGGAATGTGTTCTAACCAACAACTGAAGAGGAAAGTAATTCGGAGTCAGCCTGTAAGCCGGGAGTGCTATAGGTACATCAAGGACCGAAGCCTACCCTAGCGAAAGTTTTGTAGCAATAGGTGTAGCAGCAACTTGCAGAACCGAAACGCAAAAGCTATACCTTACCGTAGAAACCAACGCCGGCCTCACATCAAGGATTACTCAGATGACCAACACAGAAAAACTCCCACTCAAAACCAATAAAGTTAATTCGTTCCGACCCAAGAAATATGAAGATCATGAAATTCTTGATTCCGAAGGAAAAGTAGTAGGGCATATTCGCGTCAAACCCTCCGGCGTCCTATGGTCACCTAAGAACGGGAAGGATTGGTATAAGTTGTCATTAGCCAAGTTCGCAGAAATAGCAGAAACCCAAGGACGGAAGACTAAAAAATAATCAGCCCCTTACTATAAACCTTCAAAAAGTACACTGATATCTACTTTAAGGCCATCGGCGAGAGTTTTGATTGCATCGAGGCTGGGATTGGCTCCCCCCGTCTCTACTCTAGACATGTATGTTCTCGCAAATCCAACATGATCAGCAAAAGCCTCCTGCGTCATGCCCGTAGATAGGCGCAACTGTCGAATGCGATCACCAAATTTTCTGCGAATGGATACATTGGGCATTCCCAGAGTGTGAGTTTATGTGCTTTAATCGTGAACACACTAATCGTGACATTAGAGACCCAAGTTCACACTAAGGATTGATAAAATAATGGCCCTTCGACAATGCCGTGATTGTGGTTCACCTGTTAGTACATCGGCCAAAACCTGCCCAAAGTGTGGAGGGAAACCTCCTAAGCAATCATCGATAGGATGCACAGGGGTGATAATTATTCTGGCCGTAATGGGAGCTATTGGGGGCCTCTTAGGAGAAAAACCGCCGAAGACCACAACTCCAACAGCAACCGCCAAAACACCTCCCACCCTACTCTTACCAGAGAAGAAGTTAACTAACTTATCACCGCCTTTTTCAGAACCATTTCAATATTTGGGGATGAAAACCACAGAAGCATCATTAAAACTGGGGGCCAAGCCTAATCCAGTAAGCAATATAATTGTGGATTCAAATTTGGCTCACCTGCTTTTAGAAACGCGCGATAGTTACATATCATTTGTAAACATTGACTTAATTGAGACGGAACCCTGCCATCCCGAGAGGGAGTTCAACTCTCCTCCGGTACTCTCCGCCTTGAGCATAGATTCGAGGTCTCTCGAATTGGCTCGAAAGCAAATTCATTACCACACTTATTACGATCACCAACGTAAAATGAAGGTTGGGGTATCTTGCTTATATGAGGGTGCTCCGATCAATGTAAGTTTCAGCAAAAAATATTATCTAAACTAGGGAGAATTTCGAATGACAAGAAGAATTATCTTCCTTGCTTTTATTTACTTCATTGGTCTGGGAATCTCTGGCTGTGCCCATAATAGCCAATACGCTAAAAGCTGCTACACAAATGAACCTAGAAATCTCTGTGTCACCAGCGAGTTTGACCACAGCACATGCAAAAGAGAAGCAGCTATTATTGATAGCTGCTCGGCATTTTTGGATTCCCAAGTTAAACAAAAATGGTTTCAGCAAGAACGAAGAGAATATGAGGAAAATAAAAGCATCGAACAAAAAAGAATTGAATATGAAGGATCACTCCAGAATAAGTTTATCTTTGGATTTGATGGAACCCGAGCCTTCTATTTCGACCCGACCTCTCCAGCAAGTTTTATTCTTTCAACAGAAAAAGCTGAAAAAATAGTAGAAAAAGATTTGAATAATTTGAAAGATGTTCAGAAAATCTATATCTCCCAAATAAATCAAGGAACTATAGATCCCGGAGAAAAAGTGCAAATCAATAAGCTTATTCATCAGCTGTCAGGTTATAGAATCAAGCTAATCGAAGCCATCAACAGTGGGAAAATTTACGCTCCAGTACAAGTAAACATTCGCTCTGAACCTCAAAAACTTGCACATTACGAACAATTAACTTTTCAAATAGTTAATAAAACCAACCCGAAAGACGCATATCTTTTAGCAGCAGCAAACAAGAAGATTGAAGAAAAAAGAAAAAATGGGGTGGATTACGCTCATATCACTACAGTTGGCGACAATACGGAAAGAGAGTCAATCAACAATTATGGAGAACTTTTTCGTATCAGCAATCCCGATCACGATATCGCTTGGGCAAATGAGACCTTAAATCTCCTATTATCCAAAATTGGGGAAGACTTGAAAGGAGCCTTTGAGAAGAAAGAAAAGCAAGCATTATTAGAACTTAAAAATCGGCGTTCGGACGCGGTAGCCTCTCGACCAAGCTCTGGCCTTACAGCCAAAAGTAGCACACGTAACACCGGCTCATTTATAAAATTCCAAACTCCTGCCTGCAAGACAGATGATTTATTGGGGGAATTTGGCAGATATATTATTGATGGAGACGGATATGGGATGAATCAGCTTGTCAGCAACGGTGATTGTATAGTTTTAAGAGCCGGAGATGCAATATCTGTGATAAAGCGCGGGTTCATCAATGCCACTATACGTTACGAAGGGTACAAGCTATTTGTACCTGTTGAATCCGTATCTGATTAACCTATTGCCTCTTCTTAATAAGCATTTTCTCTTGGGCAGCAAAAAAAGCTGCCCGTATTCGAGCATCCTTAACCGATACCTCACCGTCAAGAGGTCTTTTTTGTTTATCTAATTCAAATTGCGCTTTATTTGGAATCGTCTTCTTCATCATCAACTTCCTCAAGAATCTTTTTCATATCACCCCCAGAAACGAGACTATCCGGCTCATTTTCCGCGAGTTTTTCATAAGCAGCACGCTCCTCTTCCGCTCGCTTTTTGATTTCTTCAAGCGTCCAGACTTTTTTCTCAGCTTTTTTATGGCGAGCCTTGTCGATGCCGCTAATCTTGTCTGCCATCACAGTACATCTCTGTATAAATAGTCTTTTTTAGGAACATAAGTGTATCCAAAAGATGAATAATAGGATTTCACGCCGTCATCAATTGGATGCATGATTCTGATTTGCTTGGCATTGAGTAAACGGGCATAAATACCGTATGCCACCAATACTTCACCGAATACTGACGGTCGTGGGCCAAGATCTTTTGGCCTTGCCTCAATGAAGTCTAGTCTTAGTGCCGTTCCGTTGTAGGTCGGACGTCCTATAGACAGGGTTATTAGATTTGCTGACTGCCAAAGCGCCACTTCAAAGCGTTTGGGGTATCTAAATTTGAATGACGAATAACCTTCAAGCCAATCCCAGTCTACTTTTCGGGAGGTGGAAGTCGTCCAGGATTTCGCTGCCTTCAAGGCTTGCGGGGTGATAAGAGAAAGCTTGAGGTTACTTTTTGATTTATCAGCCTGCGCATACTCTAAAGCTAGCTTTCTCAGCTCAGTGTATCTCTGCTCTGCATCCATGTGAGACGCCAACATTGCACTCTCTCCTTCAGACAATTGGAGAGAAAATAATACCCCATGAGAATCACAAGATATTACGCCGAAGGGCTTAACCCTCTCGGGATGGGAAAACCATCACACTTTCCAGAATTCTAAAATATCTGCGTCGTTAGATTATGCTAATTTCCAATGCCTTTTTACAGTTGGGAGACTCACCCCCAGCTTAGCCGCCACTTGAACCTGAGTGAACATCTGTTGCTTCAAGCTCTGCACCTTTTGTTTTGTTTCAGTCGCTTCCGGACGTCCGAGCTTTTTACCCTCAGCTTTGGCGCGCTCCAAACCGGCCTGAGTTCGCTCGATCAATAGATCACGTTCGAATTCAGCCACTGCCGAAAGCACTTGCATTGTCATCCTCCCTGCCGCGCTAGTTAAATCCGCACCGCCAAGAGCCAAGCAATGAACCTTGACCTCTCTTGATGCCAATTCATCTACGGTACTCCGTACATCAATTGCATTCCGACCTAATCGATCCAACTTAGTCACCACCAGTACATCACCCATCTCCAAACGCTCTAGAAGCTTATTCCAGACCGGTCTCTGCTTGGCCTGAACAGAGCCAGAGATTACTTCCTCAAAAGCCCTGTGGGGCTCTACAGCGAAGCCAGCAGAGGCTATTTCTATTAGCTGATTAGAAGTGTTTTGGTCAGTGGTGCTAACTCGGCAATAGGCAAATGTCCGACTCATTTATAATCCATGGTATCGTTTAAGGTGTTGGTATCATAACGAAGGTGTCACCAAAAGAAAAGGCTATTTTATTAATACCTATAAATAGCAAAATCCAAGGGCTCATTTAACGGTCGTTTTATAAGCCGCAACGTTCCTTGACAGCAGAGCAAATTGTATATAATTTGTATATACACGATATGGCGAAGATAGTATGAATAAGATTCTTAGATCTTACAGATTTGACGAACACACCCTGGACCTCATAGATGAACTTAAAGTCGCCCTGCATTTATCCAATAATTCCGATGTATTGCGAAAATCCCTGACACTGTTGAAGCTTGCTGTAGACAATCAGGCTACAGGCGGTGCAATTGTTCTAAAAAATGCTGGCTGCGAAAAAGAGGTGGTTCTTTGAGAGATAGATTCGTTGTCGCTCGTGAGGCACTTTTACGGCCATTACAGGAAGTGTGCCGCATCCTGAATTCTCTACCCAGAGCTTCCGACCGTAAGTCTTTGGTCGAACTGAAGCTTGATCTGGAAAAAGCACTTCATCGTCTTATGGTGCTAGCTCCAACCGTCAATATCAGGCGAGAGGCTGGCACTTTTACGCCGCTGCAAAGGAAGCTGAAGCCGACAGCCGACGGCAAGGATGACGTTACTGCTCCAACTGTTGCGCAATCTCAACATAGATTCCCAGCCAACATTAGGAACAGACTACATGGCGAACGAAAAAATTGTTCTGTCTGATGAAGCAGATAAATTAGTTATAGTAATAATCGAAGAAGAACGTAGAAGTGACTTAAATGGAATTAATAACTTGCTGAGAACTTTAGACAAACTAGGAGCAACTACTAAAGCAATTTGCGCGCTGTCCTTAATCACCGCAATTATGCTTATTTGGACAAAGTAGAAAGTTGCCCCTTGTTTACCAAGGGGCAACTACCTCTTTCACGAAAAGAGTTGTTCCGGAAATGATTTTTTGTAGACAGTAGTAACGCAGATCGGTTTTCCGCGAGCACCAGAACTGGCATAAACCTTGAAACTCCGGTCAATTTTCACGAAAACCGTCAAGGTGGTCTCGCGCTTGCCTAAAAGCTCATACCTTTTCGCCATCATTTCCCTGAGCAACGAAGCATCAATTGGGCAAATCTGAAGATCCTCTACGCAAATCAACGCAATATGGGTTTTCTGGCGCTGCTCACTAAAGGAGATTGCCTCCAGCGAAGATGCTTCGAAGTTGAAGACGTACTCACCCGATCTCCGCTTTTCCGAACTATACTTACAAAAAACCGCAAAATTATTGACTTGGTAAGCGCAGGGAACTTTCTTTCCTTGAACTTCTAAGGAATTGATACTCGTATGGTTCTTACATTCAACAATTTGTTGAATTACTGCTCCGTGGAGCAGGTTTTCTTTATTAATGTTCATTTTTAAACTCCGTATGTTGTTTATATCTCTCCTTACTAAAATCGATGCAATAGTTTAAGCTGCGGCCACTTATTAGTGCCGATTTGATTCATCATTTAATTTGATTGCGCTCAATCTGAAGGGGGCTACTAATCTACTGACTCATCGACCAAAGCCGCTTGTTGTCAAACTCTTTTGTATCTGTTTTGGCCAGATAACTTGCACGATACATGTAATCCTGAAACCCATCCTCAGCTCTTAAATCGATGGTCCTGCCACCCGTCACGTTGTTTTCGCTGAAGTGGAATCCAGGCCTTACAACTCCCTGTTCTACTAAACGCTGCATCACTAGGCGTACCGCCGACCATGTACCCTTGTGCCCATCAAGTATCAATATCATGTGATAGTGAGGGTAAGGCACTGGACAATCGTCACTGGCAGCCGATAGGTAGCGAAGCTTTTCATCTTTGGAGAGGGATCCTTCATACTCAGGGTCTGAAGGAGTCAGATATTTAGTCTCTTTAACCCACAAATATTTGACTTTAAATGTACTAGCCTTTTTCCTACTAGATTTACGGACCTTCCTAAATGTATCTCTAATCCGGTCCATCACCGTCGATATCGGAAAGTCTTCAAAACCCTCGGTAAACGCGAAGCTAAGCATAATTGCTTCTGGCTGGACCATCCGACCATCTCTAGCCGAAACTCCTAACCTGTGAATTCCTTCTAATATGGGAAGATAAAAACTACTAACCTTCCCCTTACGCATCCTGCCTTCATCCATGATCCGATAACTTTCATATTCATCCCTGCAATATACTTCTCTAAAACACATTCCTGTACTGAGTACCTCCCTACTGCCTATTAACTTATCCCAATAATGATCCCTCAATTTCAGACACGCCCAAAATGCAATAAAACCCCCGCCGCTTCTGCATCTGCGAGAAGACGAGAGAGATTACGAGAGCGAGGAAATTCCAGAGGGAAAATCAGCCAAAAGCCTGTAGTTACGGGCTTCGGCAGGCAAGATAGCACAAAATACGAGGTTGTCCAGACTTATTTGTAAAAATATTTCAATTTAATCATATATTTTTTTATTTTACAACAAAAATAAACTTACTGAGGACATTCAGGCGAAAAATCAACTATCAAAGGTGGCTTGTACTAAGTTGGCTTTGTTCAGCTATTGCGAGCGCTCGCCATTGTGGCCCGAGATGGGCAAACCAAACTCCAGCGGCAGGTAGCGCGAAGGGGGAGCTTACCTTTAAAGCCCAATTGCGCCTTTTTCAGCTACATCAGGGTATCCCTTCACCCCGTTCAATTAACAAGCTAGATATACATAACCCACTTTGTTCAATAGATAATCGGAGGGTTTCCTACCCTCAATCCAGATACTTCACCATTTCCACAACGGGCTTAAGCTGTCCGGGTGTAAACCTTCCTGTGTACACCTCTGTCACTCCCCCCTCCGTACTTTCATGTCCCACTAGCTGCTGTACCTGAATCGTAGTAGCTCCAGTTGCTCGCATGCTCGTGATGAAAGAGTGCCTGATACTGTGAAAAGTTAGCGACTCCCCGAAGTCATTGGTCGAGGGAACACCCAATTTATCGCGAAATGAGGGAAACCAGCCTGTAATTGTTCGAGATTTCACTTTATCCGGAAACAGACGCTGTGACGTTAGCGATTCCAAATACTGGAGCAGCCCAAGCTCGACGAGCTTAGAGTGCACAGGGATATTTCGGATAGCGTTCGCTGTTTTGCCGTCGGGTATATGGAAATAAAGCACTTGGGAGTCATCGTCACGTCTGACATTTTGCTTCACGAGATCAACTATTTCCCCTAATCTCGCCCCTGTATAGGCACCAATCAAAACAATCCATTTCCGCCATTCATGCTTATCGCCTTGAGCGCCATGAAGCAATACAACCATCTGATTTACCGAGAAATTTCCCCTTGCTCTTTTTAGATTCAAATCCAACTTTACGTTAGATGCGGGAGATTCCGTTACATACTCCATCTCTTTGGCAAAAACGAAGATTCTTTGTAACTGCTTCTTAAAATTGGCAACTGTACGGGCAGCGACCCTATGCTCCTCCGGTATATCCATTGCAGCCAGCTCTGCAATGGACTTGTCTTTATACATTCCGAGATTGCGACGAGGCAGCAGCTGGCACTTCTGTAAGCAAATTTTGATGGACCTAGAGGTGATAAGATTTAACGGTAAATCACCAATGAAATGCAGAAAGATAGGAAAGTTTGCTCTCAGTTCACTTTGATCTCTTGGGGATAGGCTTATTTTAGCGGTCATAAACTCATCGAAGAGCGATGAAAACAATATGCATGCTGTTGAAGCATCCTCTGAAACAAGCCCATCAACACTTCCGGCAATTCCGTCGAGCAAATAGGAGGGAAGCTCAGGCACGATATTTGTACCGTGCAGCTTTTTCTTCGTCTCCTCCATGACCCAATGAAAAAGGGAGACAATATCGTTGAGATATCGCTCAAACATCACAGGATCTACGCTCAGGTGATCTCCCATGACCTTGAAAAGCTTCAATTGCGGAGTAGAACTGATATGCTCCCAGATTCTTTGATAAATGGTCACCCCACCTGCAATTTCCGCTTTTTTGTTAAGCCTGCTCTGAATGATCATGTCTAAACTTTTATCAAGGTTCGTCTTTTGCCTCTGCAACTCTTGGTAATCGGAAGGACTATAACCCCTTAATCCTTTAGCGAGAACTTGAGCGTTGAGCCGCATGAAGTGCTCGTACGCCTGATTGCTATATTCGTCGTAGGATAGCTCGCCTCGTTCGTAGCGGTCTTGAATAACCTGAAATTGATCGACAACCATGTAATAGATTCCAGCCTTGGCTAGCGCATGTTTCTTTGAATTTGTACGAAGGGAGGTGTAGAGCTCTCGTTTACCGAGAACACTTCTCAATAACAAGGGGAAAACCCAGCGGAAATAATAGACGCCATTGGAACGTTTTTGTAGCAGCATTTGTAGCAAACCTGAGTGAAGGGGTAAAAACACCCCCAAACTCAGGCTTATCAATATGTCGGAGTCAGCCTGTAAGCCGGGTTCTGTCGTGGACAGTCATTCATCTGGGATATGTGTCACCACATACCTCAAGCAACCTACCCGAACCCGGCACGGGTCGCGCCATTGGGTTCCTATTTGGTCTTGCTCCGAGCGGGGTTTACCGTGCCGCAGACTGTTACCAGCTGCGCGGTGCGCTCTTACCGCACCCTTTCACCCTTACCGGCATCCCGAGGGATACGTAGGCGGTTTGCTTTCTGTTGCACTTTCCGTGGGTTCACACCCCCCAGGCGTTACCTGGCGCTCTACCCTGTGGAGCCCGGACTTTCCTCCCCGATGCACCAACCAACACTCATGAGAGCTGGACAGTTAACACCGGAGCGACTGTCGGGCCGACTCCGAGCGGCCACAGTAACTGCGCGAAAAAAAAAGTGCAAGGGTCAGGATGTAACCGCTGTTGACCGGCTCTTATTCGTTCTTTATTTGCAAGCTGGCGCAAAAATTTGCACAAATACACAAAAAGCCAGCAAAAAGTTTACTTCACTGCTACTTTTAGTGAAATAAGCTATCAACTCGACAACATCTTTCAATATCATTAGCCAGTTATTCGCGCTGGCAAAAAAATAAAAAGTTATTGGGAGAATCCAGAAACGAATTTCAATCCTTGTCCCTCGGACATCGTTCATCAGTTTGCATGTATCAAATAAAAAGTTCAGGAGAATACTAAAGTGAAGGGTTACAAACTGAGTTTACTTACCGCGCTCATCGTCAGCTACGCGATAAGCCATACCGCCACCGCACAAACACCCGCGCTGGAGGAGGTTCTGGTCACCGCACAAAAGCGTGTGCAAAGCCTTAAAGATGTTCCCATTTCGGTTAACGCCATCGGTGGAGAAAAGCTGGAGAAAGACGGCATCACCAGCATCGAACGCATGGCGGACTACATTCCCAGCTTCAACATGACCCAAACGGGTATCGGTACCAATATTTCCATTCGCGGGATTACTTCCGGCGTCAACCAGGGTTTTGAGCAGTCCGCCGCACAGTTTGTTGACGGTGTGCACTTCGGTCGCGCCCAGCTTGCGCGCGCACCTTTCCTTGATATAGAGCGTGTCGAAGTGCTGCGTGGTCCGCAAAGTATTTTGTTCGGCAAGAACAGCACCGCCGGTGCAATCAGCATCACGACCGCCAAACCTACCGATGAATTTGAAGGCAAGATTACCGCGCTTTATGAACCGGAGTACGGCGAGGAAGACCTGCGTTTTGTGGTGTCTGGCCCGCTCACCGATACATTGTCCGCGCGCGTTGCATTACTGGATCGCACAACGGATGGTTATTTTGAAAATACCACATTGGGTCGGGACGAATCCCGCGATGAAGAGCGGGTTATTCGCGGCACCATCGCCTGGAAACCCACCGACAACTGGAATATCACACTGAAACTGGAAGACGGCTCTTTCGACAGCGATGGCCGTAATATTGAAGTGGTGCGCCCGGTTGAGAGGTCAGTTACCGGCGCCGTACCCTATGCCAATGTGCTTTCTGCATTGACCGGTGGAACTTATGTTCTGGATACGCAGCAGGATTACAAACGTCAGTCCAACGGTGATTACAGTTACAACGATACTGAAAACGCAACACTCACTATCGAAACCGGCATTGGCGATCACACCTTTACCTCGGTAACGGGCTATAACGCCTATGACTATGAAGAGCTGTGTGATTGTGACTTTGTCGGCTTGCCGATTTTTAACATCAACTCCATGGAAGACTACGAACAAATCAGTCAGGAATTGCGTATTGCATCGCCCACTGATGGCACGATCAGTTATCTCGGCGGTGTCTTTTTTCAAAGCAGTGAGTTGAAGTTTGATGATGTGATTGGGGTTCCCGCAGACAGCTTGCTGGGCATTGCGGTTAACCCGGCGATTCGCGGCGCATCCAGTAATCGTAACTTTGATCAGGAAAGTGATTTGGCTGCGATCTTTGCACAGGTGACCTGGAATATTTCTGACAGCTGGCATTTAACATTGGGCGGACGCTATACCGAAGAAGATAAGGAAGCCAGTCGTCGGCAATATCACGTGGCACCAAATGGAGCAGAACTGCCAGTGGGCACTCCAGCCGATCCATACAATATATTGTTCGGTTTATTTAATATCGAGCCCTATCCCACCGTTCAGGGTGATCGCAGCGAATCCGGATTCAGTCCGCAGGTCAACTTGCAATATGACCTGAATTCCACTGACATGATTTACCTGAGTTACACAACTGGATTCAAATCCGGCGGTTTTGACGTTCGCGCCAATGCAGCACCCGGCGCAGGTAATAATTATGCATTCAACACCAGCAGCGGTTCACCCGTACCGATCACCGGCACCTTCGAATTCGAAGACGAAGAAGTAACGAATTATGAATTGGGTGGAAAATTCACCCTGGCCGGCGGCTCAGCGGAAGTTAACCTGGCGTTGTTCCGCTCCGAATTCAGCGACATGCAGACCAGCCAGTTTGACGGCGGTGTGAGCTTCAACGTAACCAATGCGGCCGAAGCCATCGTACAAGGTCTGGAAGTTGATGGGCGCTGGGCCGTTACGGATACCATTCTGGTACGCGGCGGTGCTGCTTATCTGGATTTTGAATACGATAAATTCCCCAATTCCCAATGCTACTTTGACCAGCCCGATAACATCGCCCCCCTGGGTGATAATTTCTGTGATGCCAGCGGTCAGCGTCGCGAATTTACGCCGGAATACCAAGGCAACCTGGGGATTGATCACACCTTCAGTTTTGCAAGTGGCGGGTTGGAACTGAGCAGTACGCTGGATCTGATCTTCAGCGACGAATATCTGACCACACCGTCCCTCGACCCTAAGCTGAAGCAAGACGCCTTTATGAAAGTTAACGCGCGTATTGCACTGAGCGATGCCGACAAGATGTGGGAATTGGCGTTGATCGGTAAAAACCTGACCGATGAGAATGTCGTGACCTATGCGAACGGTTTGCCTGTAGCCAGTATTCTCACCGGCGGTACCGGTACCGGTTATTACGCATTTTATGAGCGACCACGAACCATCGCATTGCAAGGTACTTTCCGGTTTTAATCGCCGGTTTTAACCTTGAGAGACAAACATGCCGGAACAGCTTAACACCTGTTCCGGCATGCTCGCCTCAACCGCCTGCCTGCAAGTCGCCGCTATGTTTTCTTTGCGTTGTCCAACGCCCATTGGTACAGAAAATTCTTTTTCAATCCGGTCAGTTTTGCTCCCAGGCTCGCGGCCTGCTTTATCGGTAAATCCTCCAGCAATACACGCATAACGCGCTCGGCCTCTGCATTCATATCCGATGCAGTCGGCGCGCTTGCACCGCGAATCAGCAATACAATTTCGCCCCGCTGTTGGTTGGAGTCACCCGCAACCCAGTCCGTTATTTCAGCCACCGGCCCACCGCGAATCGTTTCAAAGGTTTTAGTTAACTCACGCGCGATAACGACTTCCCGCTCCGCCCCAAAAATCTGCGCAATATCGCGCAAGGTTTCCAGAATACGATGCGGTGCTTCGTAAAAAATGAGTGTGCGCGTTTCATTCACCAACGACTGCAAGACCGAGCAGCGGGCAGTTTGTTTGGCAGGCAAAAATCCTTCAAAGGCAAAACGGTCTGAAGGTAAGCCCGCTGCCGACAGCGCGGCGATCATGGCGCAGGCTCCTGGTATCGGAACGACCTGAATACCGGCCTGCCGAGCCTCGCGTACCAGGCGATAACCCGGGTCCGACACCAGCGGGGTGCCGGCATCCGATATCAGCGCTACATGCTCCCCGCTGAGCAAGCGTTGCAGGATGTGTTCAGTGCGCTGATCGTCACTGTGATCGTGATAAGCAATAGCCGGGGTTTTAATGTCAAAATGAGCGAGCAAACGCGAACTGTGTCGAGTATCTTCTGCAGCGATGAGTGCAACTGTTTGTAGTGCTTCCACCGCTCGCGGTACCATATCGGCCAAATTGCCGATGGGTGTGGCGACCACATACAGTACTCCGGTTGCGGAAAGGGGAGAACTGGTCGATGTCGAAGCACTGTTGGTCATTATTCGTTCTCTATTTTTTCTAACGGCGATTGTCAGGAGAGTGTTGGGCATGCTGAATCGAGGAATAACCGGCACGTTAATCGTGCTGCTGGCATTCATTCTGGCAAGTTGTAGCAGCCAACCCACAACCCAGACTCCCGGAAAAGCCAGTGCCACGGCCCCGAAGGTTAAACCGCTGCTTGAGCAAGCCAGCCAAAGCGCTTCACCGGAACGGGAAAGGCTGATGTTACAGGCCGCCGAATTATTGATCGCCCGCGAAGATTACGATTGGGCGCGCAACCTGCTGACCGGAATGGATGCAGGCGCCCTGGAAGACGATGCCTATATCAAGTATGTCGACCTGCTGAGCAATGTGGCCCTGAAAGATGGCTCCTACTTTCTGGCGCAGGGCATTCTAACCAACGTAAGGCTTGAACGACAGTGGCAAAGCCTCGACCCTCAAGTTGAAATCAGCCTGCGCCAGAAGCGCGCGCGCGTCTTTGCCTTGCTGGGTGAAGCCCACAATAGTGTACGCGAGCGAATTACCCTGGCCGCACTCCTGACCGATCCGGAAGAAGAAGCCGACAACCATGAAGAAATCTGGCAAACCCTGATGACCATGTCCCAGGGCGAATTACAGCAACGCAGCCAGAGCGAATCGGATGATACCCTGCGTGGCTGGTATAGCCTCGCTGCCCTGAGCAAAAACAACCAGACTAACCTGGAGCGCCAACAAGCCCAGGTTGATGCCTGGCGCACCCAATGGCCCAGCCACCCCGCCAACCAAAATCTTCCCAGCGACTTGCAGCTATTACGTAACCTGATCGATAACCAACCGCGCCAGATCGCGCTCTTGTTACCCTTGCAGGGACGCTTGGCTAAAGCCGGTGAAGCCGTGCGCGATGGCTTCTTCGCGGCCTACTACCGGACCAGCAAGGAACGCCCGTTGATGCCCTTGATTCGTCAGTACGACAGCAGCGGTGATGTATTGGCGGCTTATGAGCAGGCAGTTACCGACGGTGCCGAGCTGATTATCGGTCCACTGGAAAAAGAAAAAGTCGCCGAGCTGAGTTTATTGCCTTCCCTGACGGTGCCGGTATTGACACTGAACTATCCGGATACGCAACCGGTAACGCCCGTTCAGGGGCTCTACCAATTCGGTCTGGCCGCCGAGGATGAGGCGCGTCAGGTAGCACGTCAGGCGTATCTTGAAGGCCATCGCCTTGCGATGATTATGATCCCCTCGCAAGACTGGAGTGAGCGTAGTGCCAAGGCATTTACCGAGGAATGGCAGAAATTGGGCGGTACGGTGGTTAACACCAGCCAGTTTATAGGCACCGGTGATTATTCGCGCGTGATTAAAAGCTCAATGCAGATCGAACAAAGTCAGGCGCGTGCGGTAGAACTGGAGCGTCGCCTGGGCACCAATTTGCAATTTGAAGCACGGCGTCGCCAGGACGTCGATATGATTTTCCTGATTGCTGACCCGGCTCAGGCGCGCCAGGTAAAACCGACACTGGCTTTCCACTACGCCGGTAATATCCCTGTTTATGCCACCAGTCATATCTACTCCGGCATTCCCAATCCCGGGGTTGATCGGGACCTCAACGGCATTCGTTTTAATACCATGCCCTGGTTGTTCGACAATCACAGCCAGGAGAAAAAAATGATTGATGAAAATACCCAATCCTCTGCTATTTACAGCCGCTTGCATGCATTGGGTATCGATGCATTCCGTCTTTATCCACGTTTGCCCCAACTGGCCCAAGTACCGGAGATGCGCATCTATGGTGCCACGGGTGCTTTACATTTATTGCCGGATGGACGAATCGAACGCGAGCAAATCTGGGCGCGTATCCGTAATGGTATGGCACAACCGCTGCCTACCGTCGTTACTGAAACCTATATCGAGTAGACCATGACATTTTCACGTAAGGATACGAATAAATCGGCGCGCGGCGCACAGGCTGAGTTGTTGGCAGAGCAGTTCCTACAACAGCAGGGATTGTTCTGCATTGAGCGGAACTATCGTTGTGCCGCCGGCGAAATCGACCTGATCATGCGCGACCAGAATATGCTGGTGTTTGTTGAGGTGCGCCTGCGCAGTAATCGCTTTTTTGCCCAGGCCGCCGAGAGCGTCAATTACCGCAAGCAACATAAAATTACCCGTGCGGCCCAACACTTTTTGTTAACCCGCAGGCTGACCGACAAAGTCCCCTGTCGTTTTGATGTCGTTGCCCTGGATGGTATGCAGGCGGAAAGTATTGAATGGATTCGGAGTGCCTTCAATGCAGCCTGACTTTCAGCAAGCCTTGCTCCATGCGCCATCATTGATTAACCTGCGCGCAGTCTTTTATTTCTCCGGCGGAAGAGCATTATGGATCAACGGGTCATCACCCTTTTTCACGAAAGCATAGAAGCCAAGATGCACGCGGGCGAAAGCCTCGCACCGCTGATTGCCAGCGCCAGCCACATCATTGTTCATGCCCTCCTTGATGAAAAGAAAATCCTGACCTGCGGCAACGGCATCTCTGCTGCACAAGCACAAATTTTTACTGCCAGCCTGGTCAATCGATTTGAGCAAGAGCGGCCCAGCCTTCCCTCGCTGAACCTGGGCGGTGATATCACGACCCAAACCGCCATCGCCAGCGATTACAGCTTTAACGATATCTATGCTAAACAAGTCCGGTCCCTGGGGCAGCCGGGCGACGTGTTGTTGTTGTTAACAACCGGTAGCAACAGCAGTAATTTATTGCAAGCCATCAGCGCCGCTCACGATAAGGACATGCAAGTGATCGCCCTGACAGGCCGCGACGGCGGGGATATACCCGCCTTACTGGATGTCAACGATCTGGAATTACGTGTGCCACTGGGCTCTTATCCCAGAATTCACGAAGTCCATTTGCTTACGTTATTTTGCCTGTGTGACCTGATTGATCAGCAGCTTTTCGGGAGTCATTGATTATGCTGAAGTTTTCTCCAACGCTGGTGTTGCTCGCATTCACGATACTGTTTAGCGGCTGCGCACGTTTCATTGAAGCCACCACCAGCGAACCTATTTATGTTGATCCCGGCAAACGCACTGTGGGCGCCAAGATTGATGACCGGAATATCGAAACCATCGCCATGGTGAATTTAATCAAGGCACATCCCGGCCTGGCTGATGCCCGCCTCATCGTCAACAGTCACAATGGTGTTGTGCTGTTAACCGGCCAGGTGGCCACTAACGACCTTCGCCAGTTAGCCAGCGACACCGTGAACAAAATCAGCACCGTTCGTCAATTGCATAATGAACTGCAAGTCGGCCCTTATGTGCCTATGTCAACGCGCACCTACGACACCTGGTTAACCACCAAGATCAAAACCCAGCTCGTTGCCAATAAAGAGATCGACAACAGCAGAGTTCGTGTCATCACCGAAGCCAAAACCGTGTTTTTGATGGGTCTGGTTTCCCGCCGCGAGGCCGAACTGGTGACAGATATCGCGCGGACCACGGGTGGAGTAAGAAAAGTGGTGCGAGTCTTTGAATACATCAATTGAGGTGCAAATACATCCGGCAGCAGATCAATCAAGCAGCAATTCTGGAATGACGTGCTAGTATTGGATGCACAACGACAACTTTTGGGGACAAGGCTATGATCTCGACCATTGTGACACTGGTAATTATTGCCATCGTGGTGTTCTATGTTATCGGCATCTATAACAAACTGGTTACGCTGAAAAATCGTTATCAAAATGCCTTTTCACAAATTGAAGTCCAACTTAAACGTCGTTACGACCTGATTCCGAATCTGGTTGAAACGGCCAAAGCCTACCTGAAACACGAACGCGAAACCCTGGAGGCCGTAATCAGTGCGCGCAACCAGGCGATGGCCGGTTTGAAAGCAGCAGCCGCAGAACCCGGCAGCGCCAGCGCCATGCAACAGCTGGCCGGCGCCGAGAATTTATTGACGAATGCGATGGGGCGTTTAAATGTGGTGATGGAAGCCTACCCGGACCTGAAAGCGTCACAGAATATGATGCAAGTATCCGAGGAACTCACCAGCACCGAAAATAAAGTTGCTTTTTCACGGCAGGCTTTCAACGATGCCGTAACGGCTTACAACACTTACAGACAAACCTTCCCCCCGGTGTTTTTTGCCAATATGTTTGGTCACAATGAAGATGCCGCCTTGCTGGAATTCGCTGACTCGGCAGAAATTCAGGCTGCCCCCAAGGTTGCGTTTTAATTCCTGCAATCATTGCGCCCGCTGCGGCGGGCGAGCGTCACCGCCAATAAACAGATATATATAAAGAAGGAAGATTATCAGGACTATCTCCTCGGCCCCTTATCCGCGGGAACACCATCGATGAATTTTTTTGAGCAACAGGATCTGGCGCACCGCAATACCAAACGCCTTATTCTTTTATTATGTGCTGCCGTCGTTTCACTGATTCTCATCACCACCCTACTCTTTGCCTTCATCATCTTTTATTTACAAGATGGCTATACCGGCCACTTGTATGAAACTCAACACACCGGCCTGTGGCAAGGTCTGTTCAATACCTTGAGTTGGGAATTACTCGGCTGGATCACCTTTATTATTTGCGGGGTCGTCTTTGCCGGCAGCGCCTACAAATTAATTCAATTACGCAGCGGTGGACGAGTAGTAGCCGAAGCCATGGGCGGTCGTCTGATCAATATCAATGCCAGCGATGCCGATGAAAGAAAGATTCTGAACGTCGTCGAGGAAATGGCTATTGCATCGGGCACACCCGTGCCTCCGGTTTACCTCCTTGAAGATGATGCGATTAACGCCTTTGCAGCGGGACACACGCCGCAGGATGCTGTCATCGGTATTACCCGCGGCTGTATTCGCCTGCTAACTCGCGATGAATTACAAGGCGTTGTCGCCCATGAATTCAGCCACATTTTTCACGGTGATATGAATCTGAATATTCGTCTGGTAGCCCTGCTCAACGGTATCTTGCTGATCGGTTTGATCGGGCATTATATGGTCCGCAGCACCAGCCAACGCCGCCTGTTTCGCTCCAGCCGGGATAAATCCCCCGCCGCCGTGTTAAGCATTGGGCTGGCGCTGATGGTGATCGGTTATGGCGGCACTTTTTTTGGCAACATGATCAAAGCCGCCGTCAGTCGCCAGCGGGAATTTCTGGCAGATGCTTCGGCGGTTCAGTTCACGCGCAATCCCGGTGGCATCTCCGGCGCGTTAAAAAAGATCGGTGGCTATGTCAGTGGCTCAAAATTGGAATCCGTCAACGCGGCTGAATTCAGCCATATGTATTTCAGCCAAGGCGTGAGCACCGCATTTAATGCCTTGATGGCTACACACCCGCCGCTTGAGCAACGCATTAAACGTATCGAGCCCCGCTGGGACGGACAGTATCCCCACGTGGAAATTACCCTCACCAACACTCGTCCGTCTGACCTGGCAGACGATCCGCAACCCAGCAGCGCCCAATTTGTCGACACAAATACAAAGCAAACAGTCGATATTGATGCGACATTTACTCATATCGGACAACCCGGTACGGCGCATATCGACTATGCGCAAAAGACACTCGCCACACTCGATGAAGCAGTTCGCAGGGCTGCTCATGAGCCGTTTTCCGCTCGCGCTCTTCTCTATGGATTATTGCTTAGTAAAAAACCTGACCAGCAACAACGGCAGTGGCAAGTGTTAGCCAAGGTTATTGCACCAACAGAACTGGCTGCATTACAGAAAATTGCCTACAAAAGTACGGTTTTATCTGAGCGTCTGCGCATTCCACTGGTGGAGCTTTGTTTGCCGACGCTCAAGCAACTGTCTCCTGAACAACAAGCGACGTTCAAACATTGCATGGAGCTGTTAATACAGGCCGATAAAAAAATCCATCTGATGGAGTGGGCTTTACAACGCATTGTGATACACCATTTGCAGGAGCCCGGTATTATTGTTCGCCAGCACGACTTGCGAGAGATGCGCAATGAATGCCAATTATTATTGAGTGTCCTTGCCTATGCAGGTGCCACATCCGATACCGCAGCCGGTCAGGCATTTCAGCTCGCCGTCAGCAATCTGCGCTTGGCAGCGCTGAATATCCTACCCAAAAATGGCGTAAAGATTGCGCACCTGGACGAGGCACTTAACCGCTTGAATCAAGTGAAAGCGCTGCAAAAACCGCTGCTGTTAAAAGCCATGAGCCAATGCATATTGCACGATGGGATCGTCTCGGTTACCGAGGCTGAATTGTTTCGCGCAATGGCGGATGGACTGGACTGTCCCGTCCCCCCCTTACTCCCCACTTGATATTGATCACCTGTAATTATTCATGTGAGCGGTTATAATGCGGCCGTTTTGTCTTTCGACACCCCTTCAATCACCAACCATTGAGGTAAAGATCTTGCAACTGGATCAAGCGACTCCGGAACAATTGCGCCAGTGGGAAAGCCAGCTGGCTGCCGACTATCAAGCTATTCTCGATAAAAAACTCAATCTGGATCTGACCCGGGGCAAGCCCTCTGCAGAGCAGTTGGCGCTCTCGGATGCACTGGATGGGATTCTCAATGGCAATTACGCCGCCGCCGATGGTACCGATACCCGCAATTACGGCGGACTCGACGGTCTGCCGGAAGCGAAGCAGTTAGGTGCAAACATCATGGATGTCGATCCCGCCAATGTGTTGGTGGGCGGCAACAGCAGCCTGACGCTGATGTTTCAGGTGATGCTGACGGCTTACCAGTTCGGCTTGAAAGATGCTGCCAGCGCCTGGAAAGACGAGGGCGAAGTGAAGTTTCTTTGCCCGGTGCCTGGTTACGACCGTCACTACACCGTGTGCGAACAGCTGGGTATCAAAATGGTGAACGTGCCCATGACCGCCAACGGCCCGGATATGGATACGGTAGAAGCGCTAATCAAAACGGACAAAAGCATTAAAGGCATGTGGTGTGTGCCCAAATACTCCAACCCGACCGGGGTGGTTTATAGCGATGATACGGTTGAACGCATTGCTAAATTGGGTCAAATTGCCAGCGCCAACTTTCGCGTATTTTGGGACAACGCCTACTCAGTCCATGACCTGACGCCCAATGCGCCACAATTAGCCAGCATCCTTGCCGCCACACGTCGGAATGGCACAGAGGATTCCGTGATTCAGTTCGCTTCAACGTCCAAGATTACTCACGCCGGTGCCGGTGTTGCGTTTGTTGCGGCCAGTTCAACCAATCTCGCCGGTTTTAAAAAATTCCTGAATACCTGCACTATCGGGCCAGACAAAGTCAACCAGATCCGCCACACCCGGTTTTTACCCACTAAAGCAGCGCTAATGCAACACATGCAAAAACATGCTGCTTTATTAAACCCACGCTTCGATGCGGTCTTGAGTGCGCTGTCCAATGCATTTGACGGAACTGATCTCGGCGCATGGGAAAAACCTGTTGGCGGTTATTTTGTGTCGTTTGACACCCGTAAAAATTGCGCAAAGGAAACCGTACGCCTGGCTGCTGAAGCCGGTGTCAAGTTAACCCCCGCCGGTGCCACCTACCCCTACGGCAAAGATCCGGAAGATCGCAATATCCGTATCGCACCTTCGGTACCGACAGTGCCGGAAGTTGTTGCTGCCATGCAAGTCTTTGTGACCTGTGTAAAACTCGCATCCGTCAGACAAAAAATCGCCAGCCTGGCCTAGCAACTGATCATGTAGTTCAGAGCCGTCGGCCATAGGCCGGCGGCTTTTTTATTGTCACTCCCCATCAAAAAACTCTTCGCTGCTTTGCAAAAGATCCAAATCGTATAAAGAACTCCATTTACCTTTAAAAAGTTTCCATCGCATCCCTGAAACGACACATATACTTCGGTTGATGGTGAGCAAATATCCCTCACCCACTCGTATCTCGTTCCACTCTGGAGATTGTCTTATGGGTGTTGCTGCTAGCGTTGAGACGTACCTGAAAACCAAAGGCGTAAATTTCACACTTCTGGAACACGAATACAGCGAAGGATCTTTTAATACTGCGCGCATTGCGCATATTGATGAAACCAGCCTGGCTAAGGCTGTGCTGGTACGCGATGAAGATTTCCACTACACCCTGTGCGTGCTGCCGTCACGCAACAAGATACTACGCCACACGCTTAATCAAATTTTTGATCGCCACATGGAGCTGGTTGACGAAGACGAATTGCACGAAATCTTTCGCGACTGCGCCGCCGGGGCGGTACCGGCATTGGGTGAAGCCTATGGCTTGGATGTAATCTGGGATGATGAGTTAATGCAGGCACCGATGGTGTTTATTGAAGCGGGAGATCATCGACATTTGATTTGCCTGGAGCAAAGCCAATTCTCCACGCTGATGCAAGATAAGTTACACGATCACTTCAGCACGGAAAGAGTCCGCCTGAAAAAGGGGGGAAAAAGCAAACGCGCCAAGGTTTCGCTTACGTTGGAGGACTTGCGCATTGGTGGAATGTAAATATACCCGCTAAAAAAAAGCCCCGATGTTTCGTAACACCGGGGCTTATTTTAACCAGCATCCATCACTGTTTTATCGGGGCCAGTACTACATTTGGGGCCTTCGCTTCGCGCGCCGCATCGGCAACCAGGACATAAGTGCCTGCGTGTGCTTTAGGGTCGGCAGAAATAATCACGGTTGCCTTGGGTAATTCAGCACGCATACGCTCAATGTTTGAACGCACAGCGCGCTCATCTACGCGGCGATCTTCCATCCAAATCTGGTTGTCAGCGGTGATGCGCACGAGAATATTCTGAGGGGCATCTGGTGGTGGTGGATTGTTGTTATCTTCCGGGATATTAACATCGATACCGATTTCTTTAACAAACGAAGCGGTTACGATAAAGAAGATCAACATGATAAAGACCACGTCCAACATAGGGGTCAGATCGATATCGTTAGACTCGTCAGCACTACGGCCTTTTTTTCTTCGGCTCACCGCGATTACTCCTCTAGTGTTATGTATTGCTAGTGTTATATAGATGCCGCGCAGGCACAGCAAGGCGACAATCTTATCAGTTTTCCAGGGCGAATGACTAATGCTTTATTGGCATGAAACCCGGCAAAAGGGCCAGCATCAACCGGGCCGACAGCCCACGACATACCACCGGCAGATCCGGCCATAGAGCCTTTGTTTCTCCCCAAGTTCCCGTCTAGTCAAATAAATCCAGTTGGTAGTATGCCTGGTCCTCCCGCAAGTCAATGAACCTCACCCCCACCCCCAGCAGCCTGACAGGGCGGTGGTTACCGCGCTCAAAGGCCTGGGAGCATAAAGTCTGATAATCAGCCATGCTTAACGATTGCCCTGTGCGCTCAATGGTCGTACTGGTGAAATCCGTAAACTTAAGCTTTACAAATATTTTCACTACCTGGTAGTCGTCGTCCAGACGCCGCAACCGGCTTGCCAAAGTTTGCAGCAGTTCAGGAAATTGATGCAGACAGCAAGACAAATCGGGCAAATCCTGAGGATAGGTGTGCTCAACACTGAGTGACTTGCGCCTTCGGCTGGGGACGACCTGGCGGTCATCCCGCCCTCGACTGAGATCATAAAGCCGTTGGCCAAACTGACCATACCGCTGAGATAACTCAAACACCGAAAAACGTTGCAGGTCACCGCAGGTTTTCACATTCATTTGTGCCAGCCGTGCTGCAGTAGCCTTGCCGACCCCGTGGATCTTACGCACCGGCAGTTGTTGCACAAAGTGATCTATTTGCGCCGGCGTGATAACAAACAAGCCGTTCGGCTTTTTCCAATCGCTGGCCACTTTAGCCAGGAATTTATTCGGCGCGACTCCGGCGGAAACGGTAATCCCCAATTCTTGTTCGATTCGTCTACGGATGAGCTGTGCAATTCTCGTTGCACTGCCATCGCAGTAGGGCGAATCTGTGACATCAAGAAATGCCTCATCCAACGACAATGGTTCGACCAGGTCTGTGTACTCATAAAAAATATGGCGCATACGTAGGGATACCTCGCGATACACATCCATTCGGTGCGGCAGAATTATCAAATCCGGACACAACCGGCGAGCGGTTGCGGATGGCATTGCCGAATGCACTCCATACCGGCGCGCTTCGTAGTTACAGGTGGAAATTACTCCGCGCTTATCCGCCCCACCACCTACAGCAATAGGCAAATTGCGTAACGAAGGATCATCACGCATTTCTATCGCAGCAAAAAAGCAATCTGCATCGCAGTGGATAATTTTTCGCAACGAAGGCCTCAACAAGCTATTAACCGGTGAAAAACACCATTATCCAATAAAACACTGTTTATACAAACAGTATATTAAAAGCCCACGACGCCACACCATGTCTTTTTAGCGGCGCCCAGCAAACTTATCAGCAGTACCGAAAGCTCAGGAGCGATGGATATCTACAGCTAATGGAGAGTTGCGCCTATTGGGAACGTTGCATCATTGGGAGAGATATACTGCCGCACAGGCCAGCGGTGAAACTTTTCTGAAGAGAAGTACACCAAGGATGCAGAACAAAATGCGTTTTTCTGGATATCAGATTCGGGCGCACATGCCTGAAAAGTCTTCACAGAACCTGGTTGCCGCTAACAGCACAAGTGCATGCGATTTGGATCAGGGAGAAAAAGAACACTTTTTTTACCGCTCAAGCGTGAATGCTTTCACTTTATCCCATCAGAAATACCTCACTCGCTTGCTCATTAAAATTAAAGACCTGTTCATCATTCACACCAGGCAAAGTGTCTTTGTGTAAAAAATTCAGCTCGCAGCAATTCCAAAAAAGGGGAAGTTTTGACCGGCAGCTCCGTAAATTTTTAACCGAAGATAAAACCCCGGCAGAGTTACGCTTTTTGAAAAAATACAAAAAAATGTTCCGTTCGAAGGTTGCGGCAGGTCATTTTTGATAAAAAATAGAAAAAAAACGCATTTTTTCCGTCAAAACTCTTCAAAAAACTTGAATTTTTTCCATAAAGTTTTAACTTATGCGTGTTGGAAGTTTTAATCCGTTTTATAAACTCTTTCCGAAAACAATAAAGGAAACACACCATGGCTGCACGTAAATCCAAAGCGGTTGATGCTGTTGCAAATTTAGAACAGCAATTAGCTCAATTGAAAGCCCAGTTGGCAAAAGCGCGTGTCGCTCAAGCTGCTGATCTCCAAAAACAAGTTTCGGCACTGTCTAAAGACGCTGCCAAAGCATCTGCCCAGGTAAAATCTGCTCAAAGCAAACTGGCTGCTGCTTCCAAGAAGAAGACTCCGGCTGCTGCAAAACAAGTCACTGCCGCTAAAGCAGAACTTGCAAGCGCCAAAAAAGCTGCTGCTGCTGCCAAACAAGCGGTTGCCAATGCGAAAAAAGAAGCTGCCACCATTAAATCTGCTAACAAAATGGCCGCAGCCCATGACAAGGCTGTTGCCAAAGCTGAAGCTGTGGTTGCCAAGCGTTTGAAAGCTGCCGCGAAAAAAGCTGCCGCGAAAAACAAACTGGCTGCCAAAAAAGCAGCCGCTAAAGCTAAAGTAGCTGAAAAGAAAGCCGCCGCTAAAGCCAAACTGGCCGCGAAAAAAGCCGCTGCCAAAGCCAAAGTAGCTGCCAAAAAAGCTGCAACCAAGAAGAAAGCCGCTGAGAAAAAAGCTGCTGCACGCGCTAAAGCTGCAGCCAAAAAAGCTGCTGCACGCTCAAAAGCCGCCGCTAAAAAAGCTCCTCGCGCAGCCAAGAAAGCTGCTCCGGCGGCTGCCAAGCCCGCCGCGAAGAAAGCAGTAGCCAAAAAAGCACCTGCTAAAAAGGCCGCGAAAAAAGCTGTAGCCAAGAAAAAGCCTGCCGCGAAGAAAGCAGCTGTTGCCGGCGCAACTCCTGCAAAACGTGGCCGCAAGCCCAAGGCTGCCACTCCTGCTGTGACCGCTTAATCAGTCACTTCGGGTTTGGAAAAGAAAAAGGCGCTCATTTGAGCGCCTTTTTCTTTTCCGGTGAAGCAATACCGGTTTACGCAGGGGTTAATTGCTGTTCGTCTACAATTTGCCCAAATACATAGGCGCATAACAGCAAACGCTTTTCTTCGTCCTCCTCGGTAAACTCCACGCCGTAAACTGCAGGTAAGTTTTTGTCAGCTTCCTGGGTACTTCGCTCAAGCCTCGACCGAATAATCGCATCCACCATTAACTCGCGAACCATATTTAGGATGGTCACCCGGGCACTGATCCTTATCTTGTCACCGATTTCCCCTACCGGCTCCAATAATTCCATACGAGCCCCGGAAATACTGATGTCTGCAATCGTTCCTTTCATCACTTCTTCGTTAATGACGCTGAGGTTTTTCACCTGAATAGGCAGGTCTACATTAACTCTTGTCGCCCCCCGTATTCCTTTAAAGCTCACTTGCTCCGGGTAACTCACATGCAATATCGGGTAGGGTTCTGCTGTTTGTGTTTCGACAACACTTGCAAAGAGACCTATCCCGTTATCAACCATCATCCGAACAACCATTTTTTGGCCGGCCCTGAAACGTAATAGTTTGCCGGATGCCCGTGGTACCGATAACAGAATACTCCGCCCCGGCATGCAACCAATAAGACGGCACGAGAAACGCTCCGGTTGGCCCGCACTGTTGTTAACTTGCAGCTGCAAGGGATAACCGTATGTTAATTTCAAATCTTCAAATTTCATGGGTAGCATTAACCTGCAGTAGCAACCGGCGCTGCACACTGTAATCAAAATGGGTATCGATAAATAGTCTAGCAGCCTCTCTGGCACAGTGCGTAGCCAGGAATAAAGTAGCCGATTGGTTATAGAAGGACTAAAGAGGGATTATTAACTACTCATCCAACGATTGATGGTCACTAGCTCGAACGGCGGTGGCATCCATTGGTGCTCCAAATTCGGTATTCCATTCCAGCAATAAAAGAGCCAATGCCTTGGCTTGTTCATGGAGCGATGCCAGCTCTTCCCGGGTATCCTTTATACCCGCATACAGCCGGACTTGGCGGTGCCGATTTGCCAACTCGTGCTGTAAGTGTTGCGCCCTGTAAACTTCCAGCTTCCATCGTAAGTTATGCACCGTATTACGGTAATAAATTAATTTGGTCTGAAGGGTAATAGGACGGTTAGAGGAAAGGTCATCGAAAATACTACAATCCATTGCGAAGACCATGGACTGTCGGCTTGCTTCATCAGCGATCACGGTCGCGGTACGCGGTTGTCCTACCAAGCGTGCAAGATCACCGAACACCTCGCCGGGCGTCACGTAATTCACTAACTCACCTCTGCCCAAGTCATCAACATACACAGCCAGACGACCTTTCAGCAAGAAATAAAGCCAATCATCTGTATCGCCCCGTTTTAGTACAATTTCGCCGGGAATGTAGGAAATAATGCGTGAGGATTGGAGTAACAACTCATATTGCCAAGAGTCTTGCTGCTTAACTGCTTTAAAGAAAGAGATTCCCGATAACAGCTGTTCAAGCGTATCTCTGGGAAACTTGTGCAGCGGTTTTATTTCCATTTCCTATCCTGCGTAAACAACCAAGTCACAACACAATTAATGATGCTCAACCGAGCCGAGGTCGGGACGCTCAACCTGGACTTTGTTACATATTAGTACATTACGGCACGAGATGATTAACCAAAAGCGAATTATCTGGACCGGTAAACAGGACAGGGATACCGCTGGCTTGCAGTAGCGCTATTTTTCTGTAGAGTAGTATTTGCTGCCGCAGAGCAGGCGGCCAAAGTTCAATCTGACCCACATTCTGTACTATACTTTTATACCTGACATACTGCCGGAAAGCTTATAAGTGAATCTATGCTTTCCCTTTATTTTCGTCGGTTTATTTCATAAAAAATAATCAGAGATGTAACCCTATGCGTCTAAAACCAAGAATACCTGACTATCTATCTGCGCTTTTCATTTTCTTTTGCTCGTATGCCCAGGCGGAGCCTTTGCTCAATGGCCTGGCCTTGCACCAGGAGCTGGGCAACGAACAATTTATCGGTGCAATCTATTCGGAAACCTTAACGGACGATGCAGATACACTGATTAACAGCAATTCGGCCATGAGAATGGAACTCAAAATTGTAAATCCAGACGGCATGATGATTCGCCGCTTCAGCCGTATGTGGATTGAAGGCATGGCGATCAATAACACCAACAGTCTTCTGACTGCCCAGGCAGATAATATGGTGCAGTTTGACGGTTTGTTCAAAGGGCGCCTGGAAGCCAACGATCACATCGTGTTTGCTCAAACACCAGGCCAGGGACTGAGCGTTTCAGTTAATAAGGTGCAGTTGGGACGCATTGCTGATGACCAGTTTTTCCCTATGCTGCTGCGTACCTGGGTCGGTCGGGTTCCCTTGTCATCGACCTACCGGGAAGAATTACTAAAAGTCGGCAATGTGAATGCGGATTTGCGCAGCCGTTATGATCGTATCCAGCCATCCGCTGCGCGCGTAGCCGCCGTGACCGCCTGGACCCAACCAGCTGAACCCGAGCAGGAGAAACCTGCAGTTGCCGCCGTTAAACCCGCACCCAAGCCGCAACCAACCCCCACTCCAGCACCGGCAACGCCGGTCATCGAAACGCCAAAAGTCGAGCTTCCGAAGCTAGCAGAGGAAACACCCAAGCCGGAACCGGAGAAGCCGGCGGTAGCCGCAAGACCGGAGCCAAAGGAACAACCGCGCCCCGTGGCGGCGACGCCATCACGGCAGGAAGAGGAGGAAGAGGACAACGAACCTGCACTGACGGCCCAATCACTGTTGGCTCGCCAGTTCTACGTGTCAGATTTATTGAAAAAAATTCGTACCAATGTGAAATATCCACGTCGCGCGCTGGATCGTGGTCATGAGGGTGGGGTGCGGATTTCCGTGGCTATTGACCGACAAGGCAACATCAAGAGCATGTCCTGGCTGGAAGAGACTCGTCATGACACATTAAATAAAGAAGCCTGGGAAGCCGTTCAGCGGTCGGCGCCCTTTCCGGCGATGCCAGATGCAATTCCTGGTTCAGGCTTTGAGTTCTCGGCGCCTATCACTTTCGCGCTACCAAAATAAACGCCGTATCGTGTGATAAAAAACCACCGCAAGGTGGTTTTTTTGGCCCTAAGAAAGTTTGCTGAGCCGCTGTTCGATCACTTTCTGAATGCTTTTCCGTTCCAGTTCCGAATGCTCAACCAAACGGTCCAGGTGTATCGCATGCAGGTGCAAGCATGGCGTCGATGCATCAAGCTCGCGCAAATCCCCTTTCATCAACACCGGCAAAAAGGGCTTGTTGGGTGGCAGTTGCTGCCGGACGACACGCAAGCCCATCTGCAGGGGTACATTTTTATATTTACTGGGACCGCCCCGAAACGGAATTGAAAGAAACAGTGCAGGCTTGCCTTGATGAATGCCTGGAAGGATATTCAAACCCGTGGCACTTACCGACTCTGCCGGGATGCCATTAAATGTATCATGGGGCGCGTAGGGGTTAGGCAGAATGACCAGCTTGCGGTCTTCTTCTTTGGGGAAAAAAATATTGTAGTTGGTATAAAGCTGCTCAACCGATCCAGAAAACACACACAGCCGGTTTTCAAAACCCATAACAAAATCGATGGCCCGCTGGCGCTGGTTAAAGGCTTCCAGATCCCATACGAGGTCTTTATTATCATTCGCGATACTCACATGCGTCCCCTGTAGACATAAATTACGCTGCAATGTGATGCGCCATAAAGGTCACATTGATCAACACACGAAAATCTACCTCAAACACATTGACTATCAACGCCGGTCTTTTTCCTTCGATGACTCTTCCTTTTCTTTTTCCTGCAAGCTTTGCAAGAGTTCGCGCAACTCATCCAGCCCTTGCTGGGAAAACAGGAATCCACTACGGCCGGTGCCGATGTATTCGCGCTCTTCTATCTCCATACAGCGGTTGCGAATTTCATCCAGTTCAGGGTTGTGGCGCAACGGTATCGCCTCAAATACCCGCCAGTCATTCTCGCTGGCCTGACCACTCAATACCAACTCAAGCAGTGTAATCACGTTATGTCGCTGGATACGGTAACGCGGTGTACGCACCCACATCAAAACCACCAGCACTGTAACAAAGATCAATATTGTCAGTACCAGTGTAGCCAACATGGACTTAATGTTCCCGTGTTGCACGGAAGTGGACATCCGGGTGGCGTTCTTCCGTCAATGACAGGTTAACCCGTGTAGGAGCGAGGTATGTTAAATGCCCCCCACCATCCAGCGCCAGGTTATCAGCGCATTTACGTTTAAATTCTTCCAGTTTTTTTGCATCGGTACAATCAACCCAACGCGCCGTCGTTACGTTGACCTGCTCATAGATGGCTTCCACTTTATACTCATCCTTCAGGCGATAGGCCACCACCTCAAATTGCAGCACACCGACTGCACCGACCACAATATCGTTGTTGTTCAGCGGAAAAAATACCTGTGTTGAACCTTCTTCAGAAAGCTGTTGCAACCCTTTTTGTAACTGCTTGGCTTTGAGTGGATCTTTCAAACGGATTCGGCGAAACAATTCCGGCGCAAAATGCGGGATGCCGGTGAACTTGAGCTCTTCCCCTTCCGTGAACGTGTCTCCGATCTGGATGGTGCCGTGATTGTGTAAACCGATAATGTCACCGGCCATGGCCTCTTCTACTGCGCTGCGGTCGCCCGCCATAAATGTCACCGCATCGGCAATTCGGATATCTTTTGCCAGGCGCACGTGACGCATCTTCATACCCTGGTGATAAACACCCGAGCAGACGCGCATAAAAGCGATGCGGTCGCGGTGTTTAGGGTCCATGTTGGCCTGGATCTTAAAAACGAAGCCGCTGAATTTGTCTTCGGCCGCTTCCACCACCCGTTCTTTCGCCGCGCGACTACGCGGCGTTGGTGCCCACTCGACAAAGCCATCCAGCATTTCGCGCACGCCGAAGTTGCCTAATGCGGTGCCGAAGAATACCGGGGTCATTCGCCCGGCAAGATACTCATTGATATCAAACTGATGCGTAGCACCCCGTACGAAGTCAATCTCTTCGCGAATATCGCCAGCGTAACTACCCAATAATTGACTGGCTTCTGCACTATCCAATCCTTTGATCTGGATATCCTCCGGAATAGTGTGGCCCTTCCCTTGCTGGTAGACATGGATGGTGTCGGTATAAAAATTGTAAACGCCAACAAAATCTTTTCCGGAACCGAGGGGCCAGTTAATCGGAGCGGAGGTGATCTTCAGTACGCTTTCGATCTCATCCAGTAACTCCACCGGACTACGGCTCTCACGATCCATCTTGTTGATAAATGAAAGAATCGGCGTATCGCGCAATCGACACACTTCCATCAGCTTAATCGTACGATCCTCTACCCCTTTTGCGCCGTCGATCATCATCAGCACAGAATCCACCGCGGTCAGGGTACGGTAGGTATCTTCGGAAAAGTCCTCGTGCCCGGGCGTATCCAGCAAATTAACGATCCGCCCTTTGTAAGGAAATTGCATGACCGATGAGGTGACCGAAATTCCCCGCTCCTGCTCCATGGTCATCCAGTCCGACTTGGCGTGAGGGCCACGCTTGCCCTTAACTGAACCGGCCAATTGAATCGCATTACCCCACAACAATAATTTTTCTGTGATGGTGGTTTTACCCGCATCCGGGTGGGAAATAATGGCAAAGGTGCGGCGCTTGGCCAGTTCGCGGGTTAATTCAGTCATAAATGTACTATCGTAGAAGATTGAAAAACGGGCGCGATTATAGCGTAGTTCGCCCTTCACTTTGGGTCTGCTGGATATATTGTTGTAACCAGCTCCATGCCCAGAATCCCATAATCAGGTTAGCCACGGCGGTGGCAATAAAAATTCCCGTCATCTGCCATAACCATTGCCCAAGAAACGCCAGAGGCAAAAAGATATACAACACTCGCCCCGCCGAAATAAGCATGGCGGGCCAAGGGTGGCCGAGACCATTGAAGGCGGCATTGACTGACATGATCACACCATAGGCTCCGTAGCTGAACGGCACGATAGCCAGATACAGCACAGCGACTTCAATAACCTCAGCGTGATCACCAAAAACACCCACAATCAGGTCACCAAAGAGCCATAAGGCAAAGGCTAGCAAAATGCCGAATCCTAAACAAAATACCGTGAGGACCCGTTGGGCTTCGATTAATCGATCATATTTTCCTGCGCCGAGATTCTGGCCGAAGAAGGGTCCAATCACCCCTGACAATGCATAAAAAACAATCAGTGCCAGAGGCTCGATGCGCATGGCAATCCCCAGTCCGGCAACCGCATCAGTGCCATATCGGGCCACCATCATGACCACCACAGCACTGGCTAGAGGAACAATCACATTCGCGACCATTGCAGGAATGCCAACGTGCACAATCACACCCCAGGACGCTCGCAGTTGCGCCCATCCGATCAGTGGGTTGATCACCATCCTGACGCGATAACGCAGAATATAAAGTGCAACCAGTACCATCAGGATACGTGTGATAAGGGTAGCAATAGCGGCCCCTTGTAAACCCAGCGCAGGCGAACCGAGGAAGCCGAAGATAAAGATAGGGTCCAGAATGGCGTTGAGCACGGCGGCGCCGCTCATCAGATAGCCCTGGATATGGCTCATTCCCATAGCACGTAAGGCGGCCAGACTCACCATAGGTACCATCAAACAAGGCGCACTGAAAAACCAGATAGACATATAGCTGCGAATCAGTGGGATCAGTTCCGGCGTAGCGCCCAATGTAAGGAAGATAGGCTCCAGAAAAATCCAGCCGATCAAACACATAACGACCGAGATCAGCAGCGTCAGACTCATAGCATCAGTGGCGAGGCGCTGGGCGGTGGGGGCGTCACCCTCTCCGATAGCGCGCGCCACAGCCGATGAGGTGCCGGCCCCCAAGCCGATACCAAGGCTGGTCAATATCATGATGACCGGGAAAGTAAAACTCAGTGCCGCCAAGGGCTCTCTACCTACCTGAGCGATAAAAAAAGTATCTACGGCATTAAGTGACATGGTGGCCATCAACCCCCAGACCATGGGGATAGCCATATTTTTAAGTTGTTGCGAAACCCGGCCCTCAATCAGGGTAGCTTGTAGCGATTGCGCCATAATTGAGGTAGTGCCTCTAAATCAAAGGAGCGACAAATCAAAAGGAACGACAAATCAAAGAAAGCGTCGATCAGACAGGCGAAAAAACAGCGGCAAAGTATACACCAGCACGCCTCGGCTTTCAGGCAGGAGCCGAGATTTCACCCAATTTGTCGCGCTGACTGCGGCAAGATGTCGCACCACAGGGAAATCGTTTAACCGGTGCTTTTCGCTATAATCTGCCACAATGCAGACCAATATCATCCTGTGGAATTCCATGACCGACAAACTTCCGCTGACGCTTGCCGCACCGGCTCAACATCTTCGCCATTTGGTCATGATTCGTTGGCTGCTGATCATTTGTTTGTGTGCGACAGCGGTTTTAACGTTCATCTTCAGTGATCTGACCTTGCCTTACCAGGCGTTCGCAACAATTTTGTTAACCTTTATCGCGATCAACTGGTTGACCGCTCTGCGTTTACGCCGTGAAGTACCCGTCACGGATATTGAGTTCTTTGTGCAGCTGCTGCTTGATGTGCTGTGCCTCAGCGCATTGTTTTATTTCAGCGGTGGTGCCAATAATCCTTTTATTTCCTATTTTCTCGTCCCGATTTGTATCTCAGCAGCCACATTATCCTGGTCGTATACCTGGGTCATCACATCACTGTGTATTGCCAGTTATACGCTCCTACTATTTTTTCACATAGCACTACCAGCATTGTCCCCGACACATCATCATGGCGATCATCAGGACATCAATCTCCATATCCTCGGGATGTGGTTGAATTTTTTCATCAGCGCTGCACTGATTACTTATTTTGTCGTGAAGATGGCTCAGGATCTGCGCAGGCAAGATGAACTGCTAAATCAAAAGCGCGAAGACGATTTGCGTGATGAGCAGTTGATGGCCGTGGCCACGCTAGCGGCGGGAACCGCTCATGAGTTAGGTACCCCCTTATCGACCATGAAAGTGCTATTAGCAGAACTGCGCGATGAATACCGTCATGAACCACAGTTATACGAAGATTTGAACGTGCTATCAGACCAGGTTCAGCAATGCGCACTCACCCTGAAGCACCTGGTGGGTAAAGCAGAATATGGTAAGGATGGACAAATTGCTCCGCAATCGTTGCGACAGTTTTGCGAAGATATTATTGAACGATGGCGAGTCATGCGGCCGGATGTCATTGCCAAATTAGAGATTAACGAAAATTCCACCAATATTGTTTGCTGCCTGCACCCGACAATTGCGCAATCAATTATCAACTTGCTAAATAATGCTGCTGATGCCAATCCTGAAAACATCTTTATTTACATCGAGTGGGATCAAGTGACCATGCGCTGGAAAATCGAAGATAACGGTCCAGGCATACCGATGGATATAGCCAGCCAACTTGGTAAGCCCTTTGTCACAACAAAAGGAAAAGGTTTGGGTTTAGGATTGTTTTTAACCCACGCCACGATCAATCGGTACGGCGGCAAAGTGTATCTTTACAATCGCTCACCGTATGGCACGCTAACCGAATTGCATCTGCCGTTGCAGCATCTGGAATAAAGATTATGGCCATACATCAATCAAAAGAAACCTTTCTATTAGTCGACGATGACCAGACACTATGCCAAATGCTCAGCAGAGCGCTTACCCGGCGCGGTCACGATGCATTTTCAGCAGACGATAGCAAAAGTGCACTGCTGTTATTGAGCAAACATACCTTCACCAAAGCCGTCGTAGATTTAAAGCTCGCACAAGAATCCGGGCTCATGTTAATTCGAGAACTTAAAACACGGCAACCATCTCTGGACATTGTCATGTTGACTGGATATTCAAGCATATCCACTGCAGTAGAAGCTATTAAACTTGGGGCGCTGAATTATTTATGTAAACCTGCAGATACTGAAGATATTCTCGCCGCATTCGATCTTCACTCCACCAAGTCATTAGAGATTCCCAATAACCCACCCTCGGTTGATCGGCTTGAATGGGAACATATACAGAAAGTCTTGCAGGAAAATGATGGCAATATCTCTGCAACGGCGCGCAGCCTGGGCATGCACAGACGAACATTACAGCGTAAGTTGCAGAAACGACCGGTTAAACAATAGATTTATAGCTGGCAAGCCATCAGCAACGCATCTTCGTGCCCGTTTACCGTCGGGTAGTAGTTTTTCCGCTGACCAACCTCAAAAAAACCTTCACGAGCATATAGTTCTATCGCTTTGCGGTTGGAAACGCGGACCTCCAGAAACATCATGTCCGCGTGATCTTTTACATAATCAACGGCGTACTGCAATAAACAGCTTCCGATACCTTTCCGTTGATAGCTCGGCGCTACAGCAATATTCAACAATTCAGCATCACCACCGCCGTGGGCAACAACCACATACCCAACAAGTGTTCCTTTACTTTCAGCCAACCAGCAGCGCTGGCGGCCACGCAAACAATCTTCAAAACTCGATTGCCGCCACGGGTGAGAATGAACACTACGCTCTAGCAGCAGGACATCAGCAAGATCGTTAGCTGTTAGCAAACGCATATCCAACAGCAGACCCGATGATGTTTTCAAACTAACGGATGAAGACATAGATTATGCAGCACGGTCCCATGATTGCAGCGCACGCCATAAGTTGGGTTTTTGTTCTGGTTTTTGCAACAATTCAACAAGACTTGGCGCAATGAGAGCACGGGAAGAAAAGCGTGGCAGATCTTTTGAATGAAATAGCAGAGCGTCGTATGAATCCTCTGCATCAAGAAAATACTGCGCCGCATTCTGTCCCATTAACAGAAGTTGCTTGACAGGCCTGCGCTCCAACTCAACCTCCAACCAAACCTGTAGAACGCTGCGAGCATCATCAACTGTGCGTGACACAAAAGTATTATCAATTAATGGCCACCGCAACACACCTTCCACTCCCGGGTGTGCATGCGCTCCATATAAAGCGCGGAAGATATTTTGTAATAACAGTTCAGTCGGCAAGGCTAATTGCGTGTTGCGCGAATCAATGACCAACACATCATTCTGCGGTCGCCAGATACTTAATGAAAAGGCTGGTATTGTCTTGGTATTTAAAGGTGGCGTTGCAGGCTTAATACTTTCTGGCTCAAGCTTTACCGAGGCGTTTTTCTTCGATTGATCCAGCGTCAGGTCGCGCAGCACATCTGCAACCATAACTGGTTTATCCAGACCAGAAGATCTTTCACGAGAGGATGTATCTGTCTGTGAAGAGGAATGGACTTCCTCTTCCACAACTACAGACGGTAGTGCTGAAGCTGCCGGCAATTCGCATGCAACAGGAAGTGGAGCAAGAGCCAAACGCCAGCGGGGCATATAGTTCTCTATGCCCATCGAGGTCAAATATGACTGACGTTGATACTCATTCATGAAAACTTATACTCCATCACGCTGGGGATGTGATTTTTCTGAGCGTGAATGCAGCAGATTCAGCGCGTGCAAGTAAGCCTTGGCAGATGCGGTTACGATATCAGTATCTGCGCCTACACCATTTACAATAACGCCATTCTTTTCCAGGCGAACCGTCACGTCTCCTTGCGAGTCAGTACCTTCAGTAATCGAATTCACAGAATACAGCTGAAGGTGTGCGCCACTCCTAATGACATTTTCAATTGCTTTAAAGGTGGCATCTACAGGACCACTTCCACTCGCTTCTGAGGTTTGATTTACACCATTTACCACAATTGCAAGCTTCGCATAGGGGTTGATGCCGGTTTTACATATCACTTCCATCTCACCCAATTGGTATGCCTCGTGAAGGGTATGGGGTTGAGCATCGCTCACCAACGCCTGGAGGTCTTCATCAAAAACTTCGTGCTTTTTATCGGCTAAATCTTTGAAGCGTATAAAGGCAGCATTCAGTGCTTCACTGTCTGCAAAAGAAATACCTAATGCTTCAAATCTTGCTTTGACAGCCGCTCGTCCAGAGTGCTTACCCAAAACCAGTTTATTTGTATTCCAACCTACATCTTCAGCACGCATGATTTCGTAGGTTTCGCGATGCTTGAGAATACCATCCTGGTGAATACCTGATTCGTGGGCAAATGCATTTGCACCCACGATCGCTTTATTAGGTTGCACGGGAAAGCCGGTAATACTGGATACCAACCTGGAGGTCGGGACGATGTGGGTTGTATCGATTGTAGTTTGGACAGGCATCATATCTTTTCGGGTTTTCACCGCCATGACTATTTCTTCCAGCGCAGCATTACCCGCACGCTCTCCCAGTCCGTTGATCGTGCATTCCACTTGTCGCGCGCCATGCATCACAGCGGAAAGAGAGTTAGCCACCGCCAAACCCAGGTCGTTATGGCAATGCGTAGAAAAAATGGCTTTGTCCGCATTCGGAATCGCGCTAATTAATCGGCTAAAAAGCATCCCATATTCACCCGGCTCGCCGTAGCCGACGGTGTCCGGCAAATTAATTGTCCGGGCACCCGCCGCGATCACGGATTCGATGATGCGACACATGAATTCAAACTCTGAACGACTGGCATCTTCCAGGGAGAATTCCACATCATCAGTAAACTGGCGCGCCAACTTAACGGCAGCTACGGCCTGCTCCAGGACTTTTGGTGGCTCCATCTGAAGCTTGTACTTCATGTGGATCGGTGAGGTAGCAATAAACGTGTGAATGCGGCCGGAATTCGCGGGCCTGATAGCTTCTGCTGCCCGTTCGATGTCACCTTTAACAGCCCTGGCTAAACTGCAGACTGTTGAATCTTTAACAGCTTCAGCTACAGCACGTACTGATTCAAAGTCGCCCGGGCTTGCTATCGCAAAACCAGCCTCAATGACATCAACTTTTAATTTCTCCAGCATTCGGGCAATACGGACTTTTTCATCGCGCGTCATGGACGCTCCGGGACTTTGCTCTCCATCGCGTAATGTTGTATCAAAAATAACTAGCCTGTCTTTACTCATCATAATTTCCACATTGCTATGGCAGTTTAATTGAGTGAATTATAAGACAGCACTGAAAGTTAAGATATGACAAAGCGGTCGAGAAATGCCGTATACCCAGACTCAGTGGTCATACGATGCCGGCTTATCGGCAGTAAAAGAAATGCCTGGAAAAAGAAAAAGCCCCGCCTGTGTATACAGACGGGGCTCGGGATTAAGAGCTTGACGATGACCTACTCTCACATGGGGA